>JANLWX010000205.1:0-42129 GCA_031364845.1 Candidatus Eiseniibacteriota bacterium | reverse complement strand
TTCATGGTCGCGCTGGGCGACGCCGAACTCGCCCGCGACTCGCTGCGCGATGCCGGTGTGTGGTACACGCGCGCCCGCGAGGAGGCGCCCGAAGATCCGACGCCGCGTCGCGCGCTCGGCGACTTCTATGTGCGCCGGGGCACGTTCGAACTCGCGGTGCCGGAATACCAGTCGGCGATCGAAAAGGATTCGAGCGACATCGAACTGCGCTACAAGCTCGGCCAGGCCATGTTCTACGCCCAGCGCTACAACGACGCGCTCGACATCTACAAGGACGTGGTCGCGCGGGAGCCGGAGTACGCGCCCGGCCTGCTCGCGCTCGGCGATCTGCTGTATCGCTCGGGTGCGGCGGATCCACGCCGCTACCAGGAGGCGAAGGCTCCGATCGAAGCCTACACGCGGCTGCGGCCCGACGATCCCCGCGGATGGAGCGTGCTCGGCCGCACGCTGTACTTCCTCGGCCAGCGGGACGAGTCGCTGGCGGCGATGAATCGCGCGGAGTCGCTGGGGGACAAGTCGAAGGAGATGTACCGCAACCGGTTTCGCCTGATGGTCGACCGCAAGGAGTACGACAAGGCGATCGCAGATTATCAGCGTGCGGATCCGGAACCCGAGGATCAGCTGCGCATGGCGCAGGTGCTCGTGTTCATGAAGGAGACGGCCCGCGCGGAGTCGCTGTACACCTCGATGGTGGCGGCGGATTCGTCGTCGCGCAACGGCAAGTTCGCGCTCAACGAACTCGGCAAGCTCCGTTTCCGCGAGAAGGACTATCCGGGAGCGATTTCCTTCTTCCAGCGACGAATCGCGCTTGACCCAAACCACGACGAGGCTTACTACTATATCGGATTGTCGTACAAGGAGATGAAGCAGTACCCGGAGGCGCTGGAAGCGCTTCGCAAGTCGGCTTCGCTCGCCGACGCGAAAGCCGACCGGCACTTCTGGCTCGGGATTCTGTACGCGCAGGTGGATTCGACCGCACAGGCCACGGTGTCCTTGAAGCGCGCGATCGAACTGGATTCGCTGAGCACGAACAAGAACACCGGTGTGGCCTTGCGGCAACTCGGCTTCTACCGGCTGGTGGCGAAGGATTACCCGGACGCGATCCAGATGCTGGAGCGCTCGGTGACGATCAGTCCGCAGGATGTTCAGGCGCTCGTGTGGCTGGGGCAGGGCTATCAGAACGCGGGCAACCGCGCTAAGGCGTGCGACGCGTACCGCCGCGCGCTTCAAGCCGACCCGAAGCAACCCGACGCCTTGAAGGGAAAGAAGAGCATCGGCTGCGAGTGATTTGAAGGAGCAGGGGTGACGACCACGCCGGCAGACGGAGCCGGGCGCGGAAGAGTCGGCACCCGGACGATCAGTCCGCCGTCATGCGGCGGCGGGAAGGAGCAACATGAAGCAGCGTCAGGTGGGTGATGTGGTGGTTCTGGCGCCCAAGGGCTATCTGACCGGCGGCGACGAGACCGATGAGCTCGAACAGGCCATCAAGGGGCTCGGCGAGGGCGGCAACAAGCACCTGGTGATCAATCTGGGCGAGACCCAGCACTTGAATTCGACCGCGCTCGGCGTCCTGATCTCGGCACATTCGAGCTATGTGCGTCGCGGCGGGCAGATGAAGCTGTGCAGCGTCGATCAGCGCATCCAGAACATCTTCGTGATCACGAAGCTCTCGATGGTGTTCGATGTGTATCCGAGCGAGGAAACCGCGATCGCGAGCTTTGCCGAGCGCGAGTCGGTGTAAGGGAGGGACGGCCTTTGGCGATTCGGCGGCGCGAGGTGCGGAGTATCGTGATCCTGTATCCGAAGGGCGGATTCTTCGGCGACAAGGAAACCGATGAGTTGCAGAAGGCGATCCTGGACGAGGCCGCGGCGGGCAACACCCGGCTGGTGCTCAACATGAACGAATGCACGTCGCTCAATTCGATCGCGATCGGCGTGCTGATGCGGGGATACACGAACTACAAGAGCCGCGGAGGCGAGATCAAGCTGTGCGGTCTCGGCAAGCGGCTCAAGGACCTGTTCACCATGACGAAGCTGATCATGGTGTTCGACCATCACGAGTCCGAAGACGAGGCCGTGGCGGCATACGCCGGGTGAGCCGCGAGGCGCATCCGGTCTACCGAGTACTAGCGCCGGCGCAAGCCGGCATCGGCAGTTCCACCGGCAGGTGGAATCGGGAACGCCTGCCTCGATCATGAACCGCTCCAGTCTGCGTTCAGAGCACGGGCTGAGGGCACGGAGGTAGATCCAGACATGAGTCGTTTCATTGTCCCTCTGGGTTTCATTGCGGCGCTCGCGATTTCCATCACGCTGTGGTGGAACCTTCCCTTGATTGGTGAGGTCGGAAATCAGATGAAGGAAGGCGGACCGCTGGTCGCCGGACTGATTCTGCTGATCATCCTTCAGACGGCATTCATCTTCGAGCGGATCTGGAGCCTCAAGAAGGCGGCCGGGCGTGGATCGCTTCCCGTATTCCTGAACAACGTACGTAAGCGGCTGCACGCCGGAGACATCGACGGCGCGATCGAAGCGTGCTCGCGTCAGCGCGGCTCCGCGGCGAACGTGATCCGCGCCGGGCTCGAGCGGTATCAGCAGATGCGCGCAGAAGGCGCGCCGAAAGAGAAGATCGTCGCCGAGACGCAGACCGCGATCCAGGAAGCTAACGGTCTCGAGGTCCCGCTGCTCGAGCGCAACCTGACCGCGCTGTCGACGATCGCCTCGATCGGAACGATGGTCGGACTGCTCGGCACGGTGATCGGAATGATCCGCTCGTTCGCCGCACTTGGCCACACGGGCGCGGTCGACGCTTCGAAGCTGGCAGTCGGTATCTCCGAAGCGCTCATCAACACGGCCGGCGGACTGATCGTCGCGATCGCGGGCATCGTCGCCTACAACGTGTTCGTGACCCGCGTCGACAACTTCAACTACATGATGGACGAGGCGTCCTACGAGACGATCCAGCTGCTGACGGCCTCGGCATCGGACAAGCGGTAGGCCATGCTCAAGAAGAAACGCCGCATCGGAATCGCGATCGACATGACGCCCATGGTCGATGTCGCGTTTCTGCTGCTGATCTTCTTCATGCTGACGACCGTCTTCAAGCCGCCGGAGAAGGACAAGATCACGCTGCCCGAGTCGAACTCCGAGTCGAAGTCACCCGAATCGAACATCATCACGATCGCGGTGACGGCGAAGAAGCCGGAGTACGGCAATCAGCCGCTGGTGCGCGTGATCTACCGCAAGGGTGGCGAGGAGATCACGCAGGAACTGGCGCCCGCGACGCTCAAGGAGCAGATGCCCGGAGTGCTGTCGACGGCGCGCGCGGCGAATCCCGCGGCCTACATGATCGTCAAGATGGACAAGGACGCGCCGTACGGGGTGATGGCGGATCTGATGCCGGCATTCCAGCAGGCGAAGGCGCCGCGCTTCAACGTGCAGACGGATCTCGAGGCCAAGGGCGGCTTGTTCAAGCGCCGGGGCAACGAAGGACCCTGAGGAGGTGAGTTCCCGTGGGTGCAGTCGATACTCCTGAACGAAAAAGTAAAGCCAAGAAGGGTAAGGGCGCGAAACGCCCGAAGCGCCGTCTCGGCATTCGAATCGATATGACGCCGATGGTGGACGTCGCCTTCCTGCTGCTCATCTTCTTCATGGTGACCACGGTGTTCCGTACTCCCCAGGCGCTGGAGATCAACCTGCCGCCGGACGAAGACGTGAAGATCGAGATCGCCGAGTCGAAGGTGATGAGCCTCTGGGTGGTGAGCGACGATCGCGTGTTCTGGAAGCGCGGGGGCAAGGACGTGCCGTGGGCGCGCTCATCGGTCGCCGGGTTGAAGCAGGTTTTGGCACCATTCCAAGCCAACAAGGATCTCGTCGTGGTCATCAAGATCGACCGCGAGGCCAAGTTCAACAACATGGTGGACGTCATCGACGAGTTGGATGGCGCGAGCCTGACGCGCTTCTCATTGAGCACGCTGACTCCTGAGGAACGCGCGGAGGTGGAAGCGCTGTGAGCAATCCTTCCGTTTCGCTCTACCAGTTCATGCCCTACGGGGCACCGGAGCTCAAGGAAGTCGCCCGCAAATACATGGTCCGGGCCGTCATGGTCGGGTCCGCGTTGTGGATCATCCTGTTCATGCTGACGTTGGGAACGAGCGCGTTTCTGCGCAGCCGGCCCAAGGAAACCAGCGTGATCGTGGTTCCCTACCGCGAGATGCAGGCCCCGCCGCCGCTGACCGATGCCGCACCTCCGCCGCAGGTGGCGATCGCGCTGCCGGTGGCTCCGCCCACGGTCGGTGTCGCCGTTCCGGTTCCGGATGCCGAGGCGCCGCCCGAGCAGACGATCGCATCGCAGGAGGAAATCGCGACGGCGACTCCGGGAATGGAAGCCACTGGCGACAACATCGTCGTGGCGCCTCCGTCCGAAGACGAGCTTCCGAAGTTCGGCGAGTACGTCTACGTCGAAGAGTTGCCTGAAGCCATCACCAAGGTGCAGCCGGTGTATCCAGACATGGCGCGTGAAGCCGGCGTCGATGGCACTGTGTTGATTCAGGCGCTGGTCGGCAAGGACGGCCGGGTGAAGGATACGCGCGTTGTTCCCGGCAAGACCGTTCCGATGCTCGAAGCCAACGCGATCGCGGCCGTGAAGCAGTGGGTGTTCAAGCCCGCGCTGTCGAACAACAAGCCGGTCGCGGTGTGGGTTGCCGTGCCGGTGCGGTTCAGCCTGCACTAGTCGAATGTCGGCCTCCGGGGAAAGTTCCCCGATCGCCGAGTTGCAGCGTGTCGATGATTGTGACGAGAGCGTCCCCCGGCCTCCGAGGGACGCTCCTTTTCAGTGCTGGTGCAGGGCTCGCGCCGCTCGGGCGCGGGGATGCGTGACGCCTGGCGTCGTCGCGCGGATTCGACCGGGGTGGGAGTTCGCATGCGCACGCGCGTCCCGTTGTTCGAATTCATGCCTTACGGGGCTCCGGAACTGATCGAAAGCGGTCCCGTCCATCTCGCTCGCGCGGTGATGACCGGCGCGCTCGGGTGGTCGGTGGCCTTCGCGGTCCTCGCCATCCTCGCGTTGAACGGTGCGTTCAAGACGGCTCCGGTGCCGCCGATCCTATCGAGCGTGTTTACGATCGACAGGATCCCCGAGACTCCTCCGCTGCAACCTGCGCTGCGGCTCAAGGAGCCGGCCGCGAAGGCGTCGTCGCCCGATGCCCGTCCGGAACCTGTGCGCGATGACCTCGCGCCGCCGCCGGAAGCACGAGTCGACGCGGGTACCGGAGTCGAGGGCACTGATTCGGGAACGCAGACCGGCACGACGGAAGGTGTCGGCCCCCTGGCTCCTCCGACCGCTGTGATACCCGCGGTGGATCGTCCGTACGAAGTGCATGAAGTGGATCAGCAACCCCGGGTTCGGATTGGACCGGAACCCCTCTATCCGCCCTTCGCCCGCGAGGCCCAGATCGAGGGTCTGGTCGTGGTCCGCGCGCTCATCGGGCGCGACGGAAAGGTGGAGGAGGCCAACGTCGTGCGATCCGTTCCGCTGCTCGACGGGACGGCGCTTGAAGCCGTCCGCCGCTGGACGTTCGATCCCGCGCGCGTCGACGGGAGGACGGTGGCGGTGTGGGTACTCATCCCGTTCCGTTTCCGACTCCACTAGTCGGGCGCGTTCCCCTGACGCGGGAGGGTACGTTGCCCTTCCGCGCCAGGGGGACCAATTACCGCGCTCGTCCAGTCGCGTTGACGGGGGTCGCGGTCTTTCCATAACCTGCGAGGTCGATCCGAACTCCATGGTCCCCGTACGCAGGAGGCCCCCCTTTGGATACGCCCGCTCCGGAGCCGACGCCCGGTCCCTCGCTGTCGCCCCTTCAACGTCTCGTCGCAATCTACGCGCGGCCCGCCTCGGCGTGGAGCGGCCTGCGCGAGCGGGCTCAGTTCTGGTTTCCGATGCTGATCTTCGCGATCGCCAATACGGTGATCATGGGGGCCATTTATCGTCGCGCATTCCTGCCTCTGATCACCGCACAGTGGGAGAGCAAGGTCGAATCTGGCGAGATGCCGGCCGAGAGTTACGACCGCATGGTGGAGATGATGTCGGGTCCCGCGGGATTGGGGTTCTTCACCGTTCAGCAATTCATCATGAGCATCGTGCTGCTGCTCGGACTGGCACTCGCGATCTGGTTCGGGATGTCGTTCGTGCTCGGCCACAAGATGAAATATCGCTGGGCGCTCGAAGTCGCGGCGTGGTCATCGCTCATCTCGCTGCCGGGGGTGCTCCTGACCGGCATCCTCGCGTGGGTCAAAGAGGACTTCCAGGCGGCGCACGTCGGATTCGGAATCCTGTTGCCGCCGTCCGAAACGCCCTCGCGATTGATGACCGGGCTCGGGGTGTTCCTCGACGGCATCGGACCGCTCGCCATCTGGTACGTCGCGGTGCTCGCGATCGGCGCTTCGGTGATGTCGGGTGCTCCGCGCAAGAGTTCGGCATGGGTGATCGGCGGACTCTATCTGTTGCTGCTGTGTTTCGGCGCGGCGATGGCTTCCCTCCAGGTGCCGGCGTCATGAACTTGAAACCTTCTTCGAATGAATGCGTAGTGCACGAGAGACCGGGCTTGTCCGGGAGACGAATCAATCACGGAGGATGCATGACGACGATGACCCGCACGTTCGCGGGAATGCTGTGCGCCACGATCGCAATCGGTTCCCTGGTCCCCATGGCGGTGGCTCAGCCGCTGACCGCCGACCGGGCGGTGGAGATCGCGTTGACGCGCAATTCTCAGATCGTGACGTCGGCGGCCGACGTGCTCGATGCTCGCAGCGGCGTCTATGGGGCGGCTTCCGGCATGCTGCCGCGGGTGACCGCGAGCGTCTCCCGCTCGGGAGCGTTCACGGACAATCAGTCGCTGCGGGCGGGCGAAGTGCGGTTCGTCGGCGGCAAGCTGGTCTCGGGTCCCGGCACGATCGACGTCGAGAGTTATTCGACGTCACCTTCGATTTCAGGGTCGTGGTCGATCCTCGATCTGTCCGCGATCTCGTCGTTCACGGCCGCGCGCCAGGGTGTGAAGGCGGCGAACCTGCGCCGGGCCTCCACGCGTCACGATGTGGCACTCGAAACCCGCCGGCGTTTCTACGATGTGGTGAAGGCAGTGCACCTCTCGAACGTCGCCGGCGGCGCCCTGCGGGTCGCGCGTGACGACGAGCGCCGCGTTCGCGCGCTGTTCGAGGTCGGGTCGGTTTCGAAGAGCGATCTGCTGAAGGCGCAGGTGCGCACCGCGCAGAGCGAATTCGATTCCCTGAGTTTCAGCCAGAGCGTCACCGTCGCGCGCGTGAACCTCGCGCAGCAGATCGGACTGCCGGAGGCCGAACTCGGCGCGGTCGACACCGTGCTCACGGCAGAGCCGCGCGCGTACGACGAGGCCGTGTTGCTCGAAGAGGCTTCGCGGAACCGTCCGGATCTCAAAGCGGCCGATGCCGAGCTTCGCGCGGCGAACGGCGGGGTGACCGCGAGCCGGTTCGCGCGCCTGCCTTACGTGACGGTGAGCGGCGATGTCACGTTCAATCCGAAGAGCTCGCAACTCGCGACGATCGCGGGATTCGATTCCGCCGGCGCTCCGAGCGTCGCCCAGAGCGGCTCACAGTCGGAGAGTGACCGCGAATGGCGTGGCGCGGTCGCGCTCAATCTCGACATCTTCGACGGGTTCGGCAAGGACTCGCGCTCGGCATCGGCGAAGGCGCGCCAGATCCGCGCGAAGGAATCGCGCGACGCGCTGCGGCGCAATCTTGCCAGCGAAGTTCACGCCACGCTGCTCGGCTACCAGGAAGCGATCGAGCGCGACATCGTCGCCCGTCGGGCGGTGGAGTCGGCGACCGAGAATCTCAACCTGACCCAGCAGAAATACAACGTGGGTTCGGCCACGATCCTGGAACTGATCGATGCCGAAGTTCAGCTGCAGCGGGCTCGCAGCGACGCCGTCTCGGCGCTCGCCGCCATGAGAGTCGCCGAAGCATTCATCGAGCGCGTGCGCGGAAGCGGCAACTAGCCGGTCCCCTCGGGCACGTCGACAAGGAGCGCGGTTCATGAAGAAGAAATGGCTGTGGATCGGGATCGGCGCGGCACTGCTGGTGGCTGTGGTGGCGATCAACATCGCCCGCGGCAGCAAGGGCAAGGCGGAGCCGGTGCAGATGGCTCGCGTGCGCGTCGAGGACATCACGTCGCTGGTGCGCGCGCCGGGCAAGATCGAACCCCGAACCCAGGTGAAGATCAGCGCCGACATCCCGGGCAAGGTCGTGCGGCTGCTCGTGAAGGAAGGGGATGTCGTCAAGCGCGGGCAGCTCATGCTGCAACTCGACGACAGCCAGGTTCGCGCCGAGAACGGCCAGGCACGCGCGGCGCTGGCGACGGCCACCGCGCGGGCTCGTGACGCCGAGGCGGCGCTCAAGGTCGTCAAGTCGAACTACACGCGTCAGCGCGCGCTGTTCGAGAAAAATCTGCTGTCGCAGGCGGAGTGGGATCAGGCGTCGCGCACCCACGACATCGCGGAGATCGCGGTGACCACGGCGCGCGAAGAAGTGGCGCGCAGCCGCGCGGCACTCGACGGCGCCCAGGACCACCTGCGCAAGGGCCGTTTCGAGGCTCCGATCGACGGTGTGGTGAGCGCGCTCAACGTCGAACAGGGCGAGATCGTGATCACGGGCACCATGAACAATCCCGGCACCCAGATTCTCACCGTGTCCGACATGTCCCGGATGCTGGTGCGGGCCGACGTCGACGAGACCGACGTGGTCGACATGGTCGTCGGTCAGAAGGCGAAGATCACGGTCGACGCGATGCCCGACACTTCGTTCGCGGGAACCGTGGTCGAAATTGGCAACACCGCGAAGCGCTCGGCACTCACCACCGAAGGCCAGACGAATTTCGAGGTGAAGGTCGTGTTCGACGAGAGCGTCCCGTCGGTGCGTCCCGGGATGACCGCGGATGTCGAGATCGAGACCGCGACCCACAGCCGTACCAACGGAGTTCCGATCCAGGCGGTCGTGGTGCGCACGGATCGCGAACTCGAGCGCGCGGCGAAGAAAGCCGACAAGAAGGCGGCGAAGCCCAAGAAGGGCGACGCGATCGCGGCAGACGAGGACACTTCGGGACGCAAGGAGAGGGAGATCCCGGGCGTGTTCGTGGTGCGCGAAGGCGTGGCGCGGTTCGTTCCGGTCCGTACCGGCATCGCGAGCGAAACGATGATCGAGGTGTTCGGCGATCTCAAGCCGGGCGATCAGGTCGTCTCGGGCCCTTACAAGGCACTCCGGGAGCTCAAGCCCGAAACGAAGGTGAAGCAGGAAACCGCGGGCGGCAAACGCGGGGCGAAGAGGGGCTGATGCTGATCCAGATCCGCGACATGCAGCGCGTCTACCAGGTGGGCGAGGAACTGGTGCGCGCCCTGAACGGGGTGGACCTCGACATCGCGCAGAACGAATACGTCGCGATCATGGGTCCGTCGGGTTCCGGTAAATCGACGCTGATGAATATCCTCGGCTGTCTCGACACGCCGACGGCCGGATCGTACCGGCTGAAAGGCAACGAGATCGAAAAACTCAGCGACGACGAGCTCGCGCGGATCCGCAATCAGGAGATCGGCTTCGTGTTCCAGACCTTCAACCTGCTGCCGCGCGCCGACGCGCTCCACAACGTGGAGCTGCCGCTGGTGTACGCGGGCATGCGTCACGAAGAGCGCCGCAAGCGGGCGCGCGAGGCGCTCGAGCTGGTCGGGCTCGGCGACCGCATGAAGCATCGTCCGAACGAACTGTCGGGCGGCCAGCGCCAGCGCGTCGCGATTGCGCGCGCACTCGTCAACCATCCGAGCATCATCCTCGCCGACGAACCGACCGGCAATCTCGACAGCCAGACCGGAGCGGAGATCATGGCGGCGTTCGAGCGCATCTGGACCCAGGGCAACACCGTGATCCTCGTCACGCACGAACCGGACATCGCGGCGCACGCGAACCGAGTCGTTCGCATGCGCGACGGAAAGATCGAGAGCGACGTCCAGAACGCCGTGCGCGTGTCGGCCGGGGCATGAACCTCCGCGAGAGTTCGGGAATCGCCCTCGGGGCGATCCGCGCGAACAAGCTGCGCTCGTTCCTGACCTTGCTCGGCACCATCATCGGGGTGGCGTCGGTGATCGCGGTCGTGTCGTTCGTCGAGGGCCTCAACCGCTTCGTGTCCGACAAGCTCATCCAGGCAGGATCGAACACGTTCGTGCTCGACAAGTGGGGATTCATCACGAGCCAGGAAGCCTACGAGGAGGCGCAGAAGAATCCGGACGTCACGGCCGACGATGCCGACATCCTGCGGCTCGGAGTCAAGAGCGCCGCACTCGTCATCGCGCAGGCCAATTCACGCGAGACGGTGCGATTTCGCCAGCAACGGGTGAACGGCGCCGACATCCGTGGGCGCAGTCCCGGCTACGAGATCATCGACGACCTCACCATCGCCGACGGCCGCCATCTGAGCGAGATCGACGACCAGCGCCGGCGCACGGTGGCCGTGATCGGCCCCGAAGTTTCCGACGATCTGTTCCCGGGCCTCGATCCGATCGGCCGCTCGGTGCGCGTCGGTGAGCAGACGTTCGAAGTGGTCGGCGTGACCGCGCGCAAGGGCAAGTTGCTCGGTCAGAGTCAGGATCGCTTCGTCGTGATCCCGATCCGGACGTTCGTCAAGTTCAAGCGCGAGCGCGGATCGATCGAAGTTGCGATCAAGAGCGTCGATCAGGCTTCGCTGCCGACCGCGCAGCAGGAGGTCCGCAACATCATGCGCGGACGGCGCCATCTCGCCCCTGGCAAGCCCGACAACTTCGCGATCACGACGGCGGACACGTGGCTCGAGTTCTACAACAATCTCACCGGCGGGATCTTCGTGGTGTCGATCGGCGTGGCGGCGATCTCGCTGCTGGTCGGCGGCATCGTGATCATGAACATCATGCTGGTGTCGGTGACCGAGCGCACGCGCGAGATCGGTATCCGCAAGGCGCTCGGCGCGCGCCGCAAAGACATCCTGGTCCAGTTCCTCACCGAGTCGACCACGCTGTCGCTCGCGGGCGGGCTGCTCGGGATCACACTCGGCGTGGGATTGGCACTGCTGGTCGGAGCGGTCAGTCCGTTGCCTGCCGCGGTCAGCCTGCCCGCCGTCTTCATGGGCATCGCAATGTCGTGCCTGATCGGAATCTTCTTCGGCTCGTATCCCGCATGGCGCGCGGCGCGCCTCGATCCCATCGAAGCACTCCGCTACGAGTGATGCCATGAATCTGCGCATGTTCCAGGAAACCGTGAAGATGGCGAGCGGCGCGCTGGTCGCGAACCGCATGCGCTCGATGCTGGCACTGCTCGGGATCGTGATCGGCGTCGGCACCGTGATCGGAATGGTGTCGCTGATCAATGGCTTCCAGCGTTCGTTCCAGCAGAGCATCCAGTCGATCGGCAACAATACGATCTACATCCGCCGCATCCGCCCCGGCATCCAGATCAACGGGCAGATTCCGGACAGCCTGAAGCAGCGCAAGGCGTTCACGATGGACGACGCCGAGGCGATTCTCGCGCAGGCGCCCGCCGTGCGGACGATCTCGCCGTTCAAATTCCCCTACGCCGACCTGCGCATCCGCCATCGCGACAAGCTCACGAAGACCACGTTCGTGTTCGGCACCAATCAGAACTACCTCATCACGCACGGCTACGATCTCGGCCAGGGCCGCTTTTTCACCCGCGAGGAGGTCGACCGCCGCGCGAACGTCACGGTGATCGGCAAGGACACGCGCGAGGCGCTGTTCGGCAATGCGAGCGCGCTCGGCAAGAAGGTCCACATCGGGGCGATTCCGTTCACCGTGATCGGCGAGTTCGAAATGAAAGGCCGCATGCTCGGCAACAACTTCGACGAGGTCGCGGTGATTCCGTACTCGACGATCGACAAGTACTACCCGGCACCCGATGACGCGCCGCCGTGGTTCCCCAAGCGCGGGGAGCTGTTCCTCGACGCGATCGCGTTCAGTCCGGAACAGAACGACGTCGCCCAGCGCCAGATCACCGAAGTGCTCCGCATCCGCCGGCATCTGCCGAGCAACAAGGCGAACAACTTCGTCGTGTTCACCGACGACGCATTCCTGCAGCTCTATCAGACCGTGACCGGTGGGATCGTGGCGCTGATGACGCTGATCTCCTCGATCTCGCTGCTGGTCGGCGGCATCGGCGTGATGAACATCATGCTGGTCGCGGTGACCGAACGCACCCGTGAGATCGGCGTGCGCAAGGCGCTCGGCGCGCCGCGCCGCGCGATCCTCATGCAGTTCCTGGTCGAGGCCGTGCTGCTCACGGCCGCCGGGGGCGTGTTCGGGATCATCCTCGGTTCGAGCATCGCGTGGCTGGTCAAGGCGCTGAGTCCGCTGCCTTCCTATGTCTCGCTGTGGTCGGTCATCACCGGGCTCTTGTTCTCGGCGGCGGTCGGAGTGTTCTTCGGGCTCTACCCGGCCATGCGTGCTTCACGCCTTGATCCGGTCGATTCCCTGCGTTACGAATAGCTCGGGGGATCGTCCCGTAGGCCCCTTCGGTTGGGGCCCATGTGTGCACCGGTTGATGTTGCTGCTATAGTTCGCCCCCCATGGCGACCACGATCCGCGACACCCCGAAGAACCCGAATCGCACCAACGGCCTGCCGGCGACTGAACCTGCCTCGGCCGCGCGCGGGCTGCGCGACATCACCATCCGCGGCGCCCGCGAGCACAACCTCCAGAATCTCTCACTGCGCATGCCGCGCCAGAGCCTGACCGTGATCACCGGAGTTTCCGGTTCGGGCAAGAGCTCGCTCGCCTTCGACACGCTGTATGCCGAGGGCCAGCGCCGCTACGTGGAATCGCTCTCGGCCTACGCGCGCCAGTTCCTCGGGCAGATGGAAAAACCCGATGTCGACGCGATCGAAGGCCTGAGCCCCGCGATCGCGATCGAACAGCGGGGCGCGGGATCCAATCCGCGCTCGACGGTCGCGACCATCACCGAGATCTACGACTACCTGCGCCTGCTGTTCGCGCGGCTCGGGGTCCAGTACTGCCCGAAGTGCGACACGCGCATGGAGCGTCAGAGCGTGCAGGAGATCGCCGACACGCTGCTCGCGCGCCATCAGGGCCAGCGGGTGGTACTGCTCGCACCGCTGGTGCGCGGGCGCAAGGGCGAGTATCGCAAGGAGCTGGAGTCGGTCCATCGCCAGGGCTTCCTGCGCGCGCGCATCGACGGCACGTGGGTCGAGCTCGACGATCCACCCAAGCTCGCGAAGACCAAGCGCCACGATATCGACATCGTCATCGACCGCATCACCGTCGGCGATGCCGCGCGTTCGCGCATCGCCGAATCGGTCGAAGCCGCGCTCAAGCTTGGCAACGGGCTGGTCGTGATCGCGCGCGAGGGCGCGGACGATCTTCCATTCAGCCAGGGCGCGGCGTGTCCCAATTGCGGAGCGAGCGTTCCCGAACTCGAGCCGCGCAGCTTCTCGTTCAACTCGCCGTACGGTGCGTGCCGCGATTGCGACGGGCTCGGCTCGCTGCTCAAGGTCGATGCCGCGCGTGTGGTGCCGGACCCTTCGCTCAGCATCGAGGGCGGCGCGATCTCGGCGTGGGGCGATCCCGAGAGCACGTGGACCGGCGGCGCGCTCAAGTCGCTGGCGAAGGCGTACGGGTTTTCGCTCAAGACCCCGTGGAGCAAGCTGCCGGCGAAGGCCCAGAAGCTGTTGCTGCACGGTTCCGAAGGGGACGAGCTGCGCTTCGAGTTCAAGACCCGCAAGGGATCGTCGTTCGTTCAGAACACGACGTTCGAAGGTGTGATCCCGAATCTCGAACGCCGCTACCGCCAGACGACGCGCGAAGCGGTGCGACGCGCGATCGGCAGTCTCATGAACCCCACACCGTGCCCCGCGTGTGAGGGGCGGCGACTGCGCCCCGAGAGCCTCGCGGTGCGGATCGACGATCGCGACATCGCGGCATGGACGGCGCAATCGGTGGCGGCCGCGCGCGCGGCGACCGCGCGGCTGGATTTCAAGGGCGCGCGCGCCACGATCGCCGAGCCGATCGTGAAGGAGATCGCGGGACGCCTCGGATTCCTGGAGGACGTCGGGCTCGGCTATCTCACGCTCGACCGGTCGGCGGGGACGCTCGCCGGCGGCGAGGCGCAGCGCATCCGGCTCGCGACCCAGATCGGCTCGCAGCTCACCGGCGTGCTCTACATTCTGGATGAGCCCTCGATCGGTCTCCACCATCGCGACAATCAGCGGCTGCTCGCGACGCTGCTGCACCTGCGGGATCTCGGCAACACGGTGGTGGTGGTCGAGCACGACCGCGACACCATGAATGCCGCCGACTACCTGATCGATCTGGGACCGGGTGCCGGGCGCCATGGCGGGCGGCTGGTTGCCGCAGGTACGCCGGCGGAAGTCCGCGCGGTGCCGGAATCGCTCACCGGGCAGTACCTGTCGGGGCGGCGCACGATTCCACTGCCCGCGAAACGTCGCACCGGCACCGGAGCACACCTCGCGGTACTCGGCGCGCGCGCCCACAACCTCAAAGGCGTCGACGTGCGCTTTCCGCTCGGAGCATTCACCTGCGTGACCGGGGTGTCGGGCTCCGGCAAGAGCACACTCGTCAACGACATCCTGCTCGCGGCCCTCGAGCGTCACTTCGGCGGTGCGAGTGCGCTGCCGGGCGCACACAAGGCGATCCGCGGCGCGGATGCGATCGACAAAGTGGTCGCGATCGACCAGAGCCCGATCGGCCGCACCCCGCGGTCCAATCCCGCAACCTACACCGGCGTGTTCGGTTTCATCCGCGATCTGTTCGCGCAGCTGCCCGAATCGCGCGCGCGCGGCTACGCGCCCGGCCGATTCTCGTTCAACGTGAAGGGCGGACGCTGCGAAGCCTGTCAGGGCGACGGACTGCGCAAGATCGAGATGCACTTCCTCGCCGACGTGTTCGTGAAGTGCGACCTGTGCCACGGCCGCCGCTACAACCGTGAGACGCTCGAGATCCTGTTGAAGGGCCGTTCGATCGCCGACGTGCTCGAGATGACGGTGGAGGAGGGGCTCGAATTCCTCGGCGCGATCCCCACGATCCGGCGCAAGCTCGAGACGCTGAGCGGCGTGGGCCTCGGCTATATCCACCTCGGGCAGTCGGCGACCACGCTCTCGGGCGGCGAAGCCCAGCGCGTGAAGCTCGCGACCGAACTTTCGCGGGTATCGACCGGCCGCACGCTCTACATCCTCGACGAGCCGACGACCGGCCTCCACTTCGAAGACGTTCGCGTGCTGCTCGAGGTGCTGCAGGCGCTGGTCGAGCGCGGCAACACCGTGGTCGTGATCGAGCACAATCTCGACGTGATCCAGTGCGCAGACTGGCTGGTCGATCTGGGTCCCGAAGGCGGGGAGGGCGGCGGGCGCATCGTCGCCGAAGGAACTCCCGAGCAGGTGGCGAAAGTCGCGGGGTCCCATACCGGCGAGGCGTTGCGCTTGTCGAACGTGTGACCACGAACGGTCGCCGCGCGGATCGACTCGGGGTTGCGCGGAACTGAGAGCGTGACCCGCTTCTGGCCGGCTGTCGCCGGCGCGACGATCGGATATGATGCCACGCGTCCTGACATCATCTCCGCCGCCCGACATTCCCCTCGCTTCCCGAGGCCCATGACATGAACCCCGGAACCCCCGCCACCAGCACGGTATCCCCGCGAGAGACACGAACACCCGCGCGCACCATGCATGCGATCGTCAAGGCCGGCGCCGGCCCCGGTGCCGAGATCCGTGAAGTCCCGGTGCCGGCGGCCGG
Source organism: Candidatus Eiseniibacteriota bacterium (assembly GCA_031364845.1). Lineage (GTDB taxonomy): Bacteria > Eisenbacteria > RBG-16-71-46 > RBG-16-71-46 > RBG-16-71-46 > JANLWX01. The sequence continues at coordinate 26,305 of JANLWX010000205.1, read as the reverse complement.
CGCGGGCGAGCTTCTGCTCAAGGTCCTGCGCGCCGGCGTGTGCGGCACCGACCTTCACATCTACGAATGGGACCGCTGGTCCGAGAGCCGCATCCGCCCGCCCGTGACACTCGGCCATGAATTCGTCGGCAAGATCGTCGAGATCGGCTCCGGGGTCTCGGGCTTCGTTCCGGGCGAGCGCGTGTCGTGCGAGAGTCACATCGTGTGCAACCACTGCCTCGCGTGCCGCACCGGCAACGGGCACGTGTGCGAGAACACGCGAATCCTGGGCGTCGATGTGCCGGGCGGATTCGCGGAGTACGTCGTGGTCCCCGCCGTCAACGCATGGCGCGTTCCCGCGAATGTCACGCTCGAAGTCGCTGCGGTGATGGAGCCGTGCGGCAATGCCGTCCACACCGCATTCGCCGGCCCCTTGTCGGGGTGCAACATCGGTGTCACCGGCTGCGGGCCGATCGGACTGTTCGCGATCGGCGTCGCGCGTGCCGCGGGTGCCGCGCGCGTGTTCGCGAGCGACGTTTCGCCCTATCGGCTGGACCTCGCGCGCCGGATGCGCGCCGACGCCACCATCGATGTTTCGAAGGAGTCGCTGGTCGAGCGGGTTCACGAGCTGACCGGCGGGCAGGGTCTCGATGGCGTGCTCGAGATGTCCGGTAATCCGCAGGCGATGCGGGATGGTCTCGCGGCCCTGCGCAACGGGGGCCGGTTGTCGTTGCTCGGCCTCCCGAAGCAACCGTTCGAGCTCGACTGGAACCGGCTCGTGATCTTCAAGGGCGTGACCGTGCACGGCATCATCGGCCGGCGCATGTTCGACACCTGGTATCAGCTGGACAATCTGCTGGGATCGGGCCGGCTCGATCTGAGTCCCGCGATCACGCACGTGATGCCGATGGAGCGCTTCGAGGACGCGATCGCGCTGCTGCGCACCGGCACCGCGGGCAAGGTGGTGCTGGTTCCGTGGGGCGAGGAGGTCTGACATGTTCGAGCGGGTGAAGAACGAATTGAAAGCCGAACTCCAGGCGATCCGCGACGCCGGCACGTACAAGGATGAGCGCATCATCACCTCGCCCCAGGATGTCGAGATCACGCTCGCCGACGGGCGTCGCGTGCTCAACTTCTGCGCGAACAATTACCTCGGCCTCTCGAGCCATCCCGATGTGATCGCCGCCGCGCATCGCGCGATCGATTCCCACGGATACGGCCTGTCGTCGGTGCGCTTCATCTGCGGAACCCAGGACCTCCATCGCACGCTCGAACAAAGGATCGCGGAGTTCTGCGGCACCGAGGACACCATCCTCTACGCCGCGTGCTTCGACGCGAACGGCGGCGTGTTCGAGCCGCTGCTGGGCGAGGAGGATGCGGTGATCTCCGACGCCCTGAACCACGCGTCGATCATCGACGGCATCCGGCTGTGCAAGGCGAAGCGCTGGCGATATGACCACGACGACATGGCCTCGCTCGAGCGGTGCGTGACCGAGGCTCGCGCGCAGAACTGCCGCCGCATCCTGATCGCCACCGACGGTGCATTCAGCATGGATGGGACGATCGCGAATCTCCAGGGCATCTGCGATCTCGCCGACCGCTTCGAAGCGATGGTGATGGTCGACGAGTGCCACACGCTCGGCTTCCTCGGCGCGACCGGTCGCGGCACCGCCGAGCACACCGGCACCGTGGGGCGGATCGACATCGTGACGGGCACGCTCGGCAAGGCGCTGGGCGGGGCGATCGGCGGATTCACGACCGGCCGGCGCGAGATCGTGGAGCTCCTGCGCCAGCGCTCGCGCCCGTACCTGTTCTCGAACACGCTGCCGCCCGCGGTGGTCGGGGCGTCGATTGCGGTGTTCGACATGCTGTCGCGCGGAACCGAACTGCGTGATCGCCTCGAGCGCAACACCCGCGCGTTCCGCGAATCGATGGGGGCGGCAGGCTTCGAGTTGAAGCCGGGCTCGCATCCGATCGTTCCGATCATGCTGTACGACGAGAAGCTCGCCCACGAGATGGCGCGCCTGCTGCTGGACGACGGGATCTACGTGATCGGCTTCTCGTATCCCGTGGTCGCGAAGGGGCAGGCCCGCATCCGCGTGCAACTGTCGGCGGCGCACACGCCGGCGATGATCGAGCGCGCGGTGGCGGCGTTCACGCGTGCGGGTCACGCGCTCGGTGTTCTCAAGGGCGTTGCGCGCTGAGGGTTGACCGCGGCCGCTTCCGCTCGATATCCTGATCGCGTTTGCCCACCCAGGAGTCACCCGTGGACACCCACACTGTTCCCCAGCGAACACCGTTTCACGCCTTCCATCAGGCGGCCGGCGGCAAGCTCATCGACTTCGCCGGCTTCGAGATGCCGGTGCGTTACTCGGGCGATGTCCGTGAGCATCTGTGCGTGCGCCAGAAGGCGGGCCTGTTCGACATCTCCCACATGGGCGAGTTCTTCGTCTCGGGGCCGGGCGCGCTTGAATTTCTGAACCATATCGTGACGAACGACCTCGCCGCGGTGGCGGCGGGACAGGCGATGTACTCGCCGATGTGCCGCCCCGGCGGCGGGATCGTCGACGACCTGCTGATCTACCGGTCCGAGAATCACTTCATGGTGGTCGTGAACGCCTCGAACATCGCGAAGGACCTGGCGTGGATGAAAGAGCACTGCCCGGCCGGTGTCACGCTCGAGGACCGTTCGGCCGAGACCGCGTTGCTCGCGGTCCAGGGACCGAAGGCTCCGGACGTGCTGCGGGGCCATGTGCCGGACGCCGCACTCGAGCTCGGTTACTACCGTTTCATCGAAGGCCCGCTGTTCGGCGTTCCCGCGGTGATCGCGCGCACCGGTTACACCGGTGAGGACGGCTTCGAGCTCTACTTCCATCCGAAGCACGCGGCGACCGTGTGGAACGGTCTCGAGCAATCCGGCCGCGCGGCGGCGATGGAGCCGGTCGGTCTCGGCGCGCGCGACACCTTGCGGCTCGAGATGGGCTACATGCTCTATGGCAACGACATCGACGACAGCACCTCGCCGCTGGAAGCCGGCATTGGATGGACAGTCAAGCTCAAGAAGGCGGACTTCATCGGCAAGAGTGTGCTCGTGCGCCAGAAGGAGCAGGGCCTCACGCGAAAGCTGGTGGCCCTCGAACTCGACGGTCGCCGCGTGGCGCGTCACGGCATGATGGTGGAGTCGGGCGATCGCATGGTGGGCACAGTGACCAGCGGCACGTTCAGTCCGAGTCTCGAACGCCCGATCGCGATGGCCTACGTCGAGAAGGAATTCACGGCACCGGAAACGACGCTCGAAGTCGTGGCCGGTGCGAGCCGCCTCCTCGCTCGCGTGGTGACTGCTCCGTTCTGGAAACACGGCTCGCGCAAGTGATCACGCGCTCTTGGGGCGCAGTGCCGCTGTTGGATCGATTTCACGCTTAGAACTGCTCAGGAGGATGTCTTGCCGTATCCCGATGATGTGAAGTACACCGCCGAACACGAATGGGCGAAGCTCGCGAACGGAGTCGTCACGGTCGGCATCACGGGTTACGCGACCGATCAGCTCGGCGATGTCGTGTTCGTCGAGCTGCCCGCGGTCGGCAAGAAGATCGAGGCCGGCAAGCCGTTCGGCGTCGTCGAAGCGGTGAAGACCGTGAGCGATCTCTACGCGCCATTGGCCGGCGAGGTGGTCGAGGTCAACGACGCGCTGGCCGACAATCCTGCCGCCGTGAATGCCGAGCCTTACGGCACCGGCTGGATGATCCGCATCAAACCCGCGAACCCCGCCGATCTGGACGCGCTCATGGACAGTGCCGCGTACACCCGGCTGATCGAGGAGCAGCACGCGTGAGCTTCACCGGGCTGACCGTGGCGGAAGAACAGCGGATGCTGCGCGAGATCGGCGTCGACGCGTTCGACGACCTGCTCGATGCGCTGCCGAAACAGGTGATGCTGCGCGAACCGTTGCCGATTCCCGGGCCGCTCAGCGAGATCGAGATCCGGCGGACGTTCGGAGAGTGGTCGCGCTCGAACGCGGCGGACCGCGCGGTCTCGTTTCTCGGTGCCGGTGTCTACGATCACTGGATCCCCTCCGCGGTGAATGCGCTCTCGATGCGTTCCGAATTCGCGACCGCCTACACGCCTTATCAGCCCGAGGTGGCGCAGGGCTCGCTCACCGTGATCTTCCAGTTCCAGAGCATGATCGCGGATCTGACCGGCTGCGACGTCGCGAACGCCTCGCTCTACGACGGCTCGACCGCCACGGTCGAAGCGGTGCTGCTGGCGCGCAGTCAGACCGGCCGGCGGCGCGTCGTGGTCGCGGGCGCTCTGCACCCGAACTATCTCGCCGTGTTGCGCACCTACCTCGACGGCCACGACTTGACGGTAGTGGAAGACCGCGGCGGCGCGTGCGCAGCCGAAGATCTGAGGCCGGCACTCGGCCCCGACGTCGCATGTGTCGTCTACCAGCAGCCGAACTTCTTCGGGCTGCTCGAGAATCCGCGTGGCATCCACGCGATGACGCACGAAGTCGGAGCGCTCGCGATCGCGGTGTGCGATCCGATCGCGCTGTCGCTGATCGAACCGCCGGGCAAGGCGGGCGCCGACATCGTGGTGGGCGAGGCTCAAGCGCTCGGTAATTCTCCGTCGTTCGGCGGACCGATGCTCGGATACTTCGCGTGCAAGCAGAGCCTGGTGCGCCGCATGCCGGGCCGCATCGCGGCCGAGACCGTCGATCGCGACGGGCGGCGCGGATTCGTGCTCACGCTCCAGACGCGCGAGCAGCACATCCGCCGCGAGAAGGCGACCTCCAACATCTGCACCAACCAGGGTCTGATGGCGCTGCGGGCGACGATTCACATGAGCCTGCTCGGCAAGCACGGCATGCGCGACGTCGCCGAACTGTGCGTTCAGAAGTCCCACCACGCGGCAGGTCTCGCGGCCGCCATCCCCGGTTACCGGCGCGCGCACGAAGGTGCGTTCTTCCGCGAGTTCGCGCTCGAGTGCCCGGTCGATGCGGCGGCCGTAGTCGCGCGCGGCATGAAGGCCGGAATCCTCGCGGGTGTGGATCTCGGCCAGTTCCGTCCCGAGTGGAAGCGGCTGCTGCTGGTCGCCGTCACGGAGCAGCGCAGCGTTCAGGAGATCGAACGGTGGGCCGCGGTGCTGGCGGAAGCGGGGAGGGCATCATGAGCACGCGCTCATCGGAAGATCTGACGTTCCCGCGCCGGCTGCTGATCGAGCAGGGCGGGCCGGGTCATCGCGGGCCCGAACTGCCGCGCTGTGATGTTCCCGTCACGCCGATCGCGGAGCTGCTGGCGGGCGTGGCGCTGCGCGAGTCGCTCGCCTTCCCCGAGGTCTCGGAGCCCGAGGTCGTGCGGCATTTCATCGAGCTGTCGACGCTCAACCATCACATCGACCGCGGGTTCTATCCGCTCGGCTCGTGCACCATGAAGTACAACCCGAAGATCAACGACGAGATCGCGGGACTGCCCGGATTCGCGCTCGCGCATCCGCTCGGACCCGATGCCGCGAATCAGGGCGCGCTGCGCGTGATCTTCGAACTGCAGAAGGTGCTCGCCGCCATCACCGGTTTCGCCGCGGTCACGACGCAACCGTCGGCGGGCGCCCAGGGCGAGATGACCGGGCTGATGCTGATCCGCGCCTACCATCGTTCGCGCGGAGAAGGGGACACGCGCCGCAAGGTGCTGGTGCCCGATTCCGCGCACGGCACCAATCCCGCGAGCGTGAATCTGCTCGGCTGGGAAACGGTGACGATCGCCTCGGACGAACGCGCCGGCGTCGATCTCGAAGCGCTCACGCAAGCGCTCGATGCGACGACGGCCGCGGTGATGCTCACGGTGCCAAACACGATCGGCCAGTTCGAGCGCAACATTCTCGAAGTCACGCGCCGCGCCCACGCGGTGGGAGCGCAGGTCTACATGGACGGCGCGAACCTCAACGCGCTCGTCGGCCTCGTGCGCCCGGCCGACCTCGGCTTCGACGTGATGCACATCAACGTGCACAAGACGTTCTCCACGCCGCATGGCGGCGGTGGTCCGGGCGCCGGGCCGGTCGCGGTGGCGAAGCATCTCGAACCGTTCTTGCCGGTTCCGATCGTGGTCGAGCGTGACGGCGCATACGCGCTGGTGCACGACCGGCCGCAGTCGATCGGCCGCGTGCATGCGTTCCACGGAAACTTCGGGATTCTCGCGCGGGCGCTCACCTACATTCTCACGCTCGGGCCCGAAGGCGTGCGGCGCGTGAGCCGCACCGCGATCCTGAACGCGAACTGGCTGATGCGCCGTCTCGCGAAGACGTATGAGCTCCCGCACGACGAGCACTGCATGCACGAGTTCGTGCTGTCCGGCAAACCGCTCCGCAAGCACGGCGTGAAGACGCTCGACGTCGCGAAGCGGCTGCTCGATTTCGGGGTTCATGCGCCGACCGTGTACTTCCCGCTGATCATCGAGGAAGCCCTCATGATCGAGCCGACCGAAACCGAGACGCTCGACCGGCTCGAGCACTTCGCGCTCGCGATGGAACGCATCGCGCGCGAGGCGAGCGAGCACCCGGACATCCTTCAGAACGCGCCGCACGACACTCCCGTCAGCCGCCTCGACGAAGGACGTGCCGCGCGCGAACTGATCCTCAAGTGGCGCACTTCACCCGGCACCCCGCCGGTTCCGGCCGCGGAGACGGTCGCGCGACGATGAATCCGACGGCGGCCCTCCACGGGCAGGGCGCGATGCCCGTGGTTTCGGTGCCCGCGCCCCGGCTCGATGCCGCTTTGGCCGCGATCGAGTGGAGGTGGAATCCATGGCGCGAGCGGCCCGGACGCGCCGCGATCGCGCTCGTGTTCACGATCGGCGTGTACGCGCTGGTGACGGTGTTGCTCTCGAGTGCCGTGCTCGGAGTACTGCTGGCGCTTGCCGCGGCGGGGACGCTGGCTCCGTTGCTGATTCCCTCTCAGTGCCGGATCGACGACGCCGGCGTCGCGTTGCGCAGCGCGTTCGGCTGGGAGCGTCGCGTTTGGGCTGATCTGCGCCGTGCCCGTCCCGGTCGCGACGCGATCGTGATGTCGCCGTTCACGCACCCGCGCCGGCTCGATGCGTTCCGCGCGCTGGTGCTTCCATTGCCTGCCGCCCGGCGTGACGAAGTACTCGCCGCGGCGCGATCGCATTGGGAACGCCATGAGCTCTGATCTCGTGATCACCGCCGAGGATCGCGCGCTGCTCGGGCGCATCGCCGCGCGCATCGTCGAGTTGCGTCTCGAGGTTCCGGCACTGCTCACGATAGAGGGCGCGCGCCCGCTGTCACTGCTCGCGGGACAGGCGATGGTGTTCTTCGAGCCGATCGTCGGCGCGTTCCTCAGGCTTCCCGACTACCGCCGCTTCGCCCAGCTCATCGAGCGGCGCGAGACGCTCGAAGTCCTCATGCGATCGATCGAGGAACACGCCGACACCGCACAGAACGCGCGACACGCCGCCGCCGCCGAGCGCCGCGCCGCCCGCACACCACGAACCTGAGAGGTCATGGACATCCTTCCCGAGAACATCCGATCGATCCTCGCCACCGACTGTGGCTCAACGACGACCAAGGCGATTCTGATCGAGAAGCGCGGTGACCAGTACCGTCTGATCGTGCGCGGCGAAGCCCCGACGACGGTCGAGGCGCCGTTCGAGGACGTGACGCGCGGTGTGCTGAACGCGGTGCGTGAAGTCGAGGAACTCGCGGGCCGTCGCATGCTGGACGGCGACCGCATCATCTCGCCGCAGAACGGGACCGAAGGCGTCGATCTCTACGTCTCGACTTCGAGCGCGGGCGGCGGACTGCAGATGATGGTGTCCGGCCTCGTGCTCCAGATGACCGGCGAGAGCGCGCAACGCGCAGCACTCGGCGCGGGTGCGATCGTGATGGACGTGATCGCGCTCAACGACGGGCGGCGCCCGCACGAGAAGATCCGCCGGCTGCGCCAGCTGCGCCCCGACATGATCCTGATGTCGGGTGGCACCGACGGAGGCGACGTGAAGCGCGTCGCCGAGATGGCCGAGATCATCGTCGCCGCGGATCCGCGCGCGCGGTTGGGGGCCGGCTACGAGCTGCCGGTGATCTACGCGGGCAACCGCGATGCGGTGCCGGTGGTGCGAGAGAATCTCGAATCGCGGACCGCCCTGAGCGTGGTTCCGAACCTCAGGCCCACGCTCGAACGCGAAAATCTCAAGCCTGCGCGCGATGCGATCCATGATCTGTTCATGGAGCACGTGATGGCGCACGCGCCGGGATACAAGAAGCTCATGACATGGTCACCGGTTCCGATCATGCCGACCCCGGGTGCGGTCGGGCTCATCATCGAGAAGGTCGCCAAGCGCGATCAGATCGCGGTGGTCGGGGTCGACATCGGCGGTGCGACGACCGACGTGTTCTCGGTGTTCCAGGATGTGTTCAATCGCACGGTGTCCGCGAATCTCGGCATGAGTTACTCGGTCTCGAACGTCATGTCGGAAGCCGGCATCGACAACATCCTGCGCTGGGTGCCGTTCGATGTCGACGAGGTCGATCTCCGCAACCGGGTCAAGAACAAGATGATCCGTCCGACCACCATTCCGCAGACGCTCGAGGACCTGGTCATTGAACAGGCGCTCTCGCGCGAGGCGCTGCGGCTCGCCTTCGAGCAGCACAAAGCCCTCGCGGTCGGACTCAAGGGTATCCAGACGCAGCGCACCATCTCGGACATCATGTCGCAGAGTGAGAGCGGCTCGTCGCTCGTGAACCTGCTCGATCTCGGGCTGCTGGTCGGCTCGGGCGGCGTGCTGTCGCACGCGCCGCGCCGGGTGCAGTCGGCGCTCATGATGATCGATGCCTTCCTGCCCGAAGGCATCACGCACCTCGCGGTCGACAGCATCTTCATGGCTCCGCAGCTCGGCGTGTTGTCCACCGTCCATGAGGAGGCCGCGACCCAGGTGTTCGAGGCCGACTGCCTGATCCGCCTCGGCGCGGTGCTCGCGCCGGTCGGCGGCGGCAAACCAGGCCAGTCGTGCGTCAAGATCGACGTCAGCGCTCCCGGCATGGAACGCATCGAGCGCAGCATCCCCTTCGGGGAGCTGGTGCTGCTGCCGCTTCCGGCCGAGGGAACGGCGCGACTGCTCGCGACACCGGAGCGCGGCTTCGACCTCGGCGCGGGCAAGGGGAAGGCGATCGAGGAAACGATCAAGGGGGGCGTGGTGGGGCTGATCATCGACACGCGCGGGCGGCAGCCGTTCACGATGCCGGCCGACGCCGCGGCGCGGATCCAGAGACTGCGCGCCTGGAATCGCGCGCTCGACATGTATCCGCGGGAGGTCTGACGTGGCACACGCCTACACTCCCGGTCTGCGCGTCACCGAACACACCGTGCTGCGCCGCGAGCGGCGGCTGCCGCTCAAGGGCGACGTGCTGGTCGCTCAGGGCGACCGCGTCGCGGCCGACACCGTGGTCGCGCGCACCGAACTTCCCGGCAACGTTCAGACCGTGAACCTCGCGTCCAAGTTGTCGGTCGATCCGGCCAAGGTCGCCGAAGCGCTGGTGCGGCCGATCGGTTCCAAGGTCAAGAAGGACGAGATCATCGCGACCGCGAAGAGCCTGTTCGGGATGGTCAAGAACTCCGCGACCGCGCCTGTGGATGGAACGCTCGAGAGCGTTTCCACAGTGACGGGTCAATTGATCCTGCGCGAGCCGCCAATCCCGGTCGAGGTCAATGCCTACGTCCATGGCGTGGTGGCCGAAGTGATCCCGGGTGAGGGCGTGATCGTCGAAGCGCACGCCGCATTCCTACAGGGCATCTTCGGAGTCGGCGGCGAGACGTTCGGCGAAATCGCGATCGCCGCGTCCTCGCCCGATGAGGCGCTGACGCCCGGGCACTTCAAGCCGGAGCACCGGGGCAAGGTCGTGGTGGGAGGGTCGCACGTCTCGCATGCGGCCCTGATGCGCGCGCGTGAAGTGGGCGCGGTCGCGGTCGTGGTCGGCGGCTTCGATGATCACGACCTGCGCCAGTTGCTGGGCAAGGACCTCGGCGTGGCCATCACCGGCTCCGAGGATCTCGGCTTCACGCTGGTCCTCACCGAAGGATTCGGTCACATCCGCATGGCGGAGCGCACGTGGGCGTTGTTGTCGGGGAACGCCGGTCAACTCGCGTGCGTGAGCGGCGCAACCCAGATCCGCGCCGGCGTGATGCGGCCCGAGATCCTGATCCCGCGCGCCGCCGCGGCCACCGATGCCGCGGATGGCGATGCCTCGATGGGCCTCGAGATCGGTTCGCTGCTGCGTGTCATCCGCGAGCCGTATTTCGGGCGCATCGGCAATGTCGTCGAGTTGCCCGCCGAACTCCAGGTGCTCGAGTCGGAGACCAAGGTCCGCGTGCTGGTGGTCGAGTTCGCAGACGATCGATCGCGCGCGATGGTGCCGCGCGCAAACGTGGAACTGATCGCGCCATGACCCGCCGGATGCCGCGCCGGTCGCATGTTCGTTGACAGAAATTCGGCGGCGCTGCTAGCTTCGCGCACGCGATCGTGCCGGAGCCGCGGCACGATTTCCTGTTTTTTATGGAGCCCATCACCCGTCAGGGGAGGTTCGATGGCCATGATGCGACGCGCACCGCACTGCGGAACGGGTCTGATCGCCCTCGGACTCGGCGTCGTCTCGATCGTCATCGCGCTGTTTGCGAACCCTGCCCTGGCCCTGGCCCAGGCACCGGCCGACACGGCCGTCGTGGCCGCGGCATCGCTCGCGCCGGCCTCGGGGCTCCTCGGGACCGACGTCGACAACGATGCCGGACGTTCGCTCGCGCTCACGTGGAAGGCCTCGCCGGACGACAGCGTCGGCAAGGTGGTCGGCTACTACGTCGATCGCGCCGAGGATCCCACCGGACCGTGGCAGCGTGTGGACTCGCTCGCGGCCGGCGTGACGGCGTACACGGATCAGTCGGTCCGGCGCAACACCGACTACTTCTATCGCATCAGCACCTACAACCTCACGCAGGTCGTACCGGCCGGCAGCGTCACCGGTCCGCTGCGCGCCACGTCCCAGTGGTTCAACAACGGCCGCTACAGCGTGCTCGTGGGCACGATCCTGTTCTTCGGCTTCGTGCTGTACTTCATGGCCAGTGCCCAGAGCGGCAAGAAGCCGTTCGTGCGCCGCATTCCCGGCATCGACGCGATCGAAGAAGCGATCGGCCGCGCCACCGAGATGGGCCGCTCGGTGCTCTACATTCCGGGCATCCTCGACATCGACGAGATCCAGACCGTCGCCGGCCTCGTGATCCTCGAGAACGTCGCCAAACTCACGGCGAAGTACGAGACGCCGATCACGGTGCCCGTCACCTACCCGATTCCGTTCACGATCGCAGAAGAAATGGTGAAGGCGGGGTATCTGCACGCCGGCAAACCGGATCAGTACGATCCCAACAGCGTGCGTTTCATCACGCCCGAGCAGTTCGCCTACGTCGCGGCCGTGACCGGCATCATGCTGCGCGACAAGCCGGCCGCACACATCTTCATGGGCGCCTTCTACGCCGAGTCGCTGCTGCTCGCCGAGACCGGTTTCTCGACCGGCGCGATCCAGGTCGCCGGCACCGCCAACGTGCACCAGTTGCCGTTCTTCGTCGTGGCGTGCGACTACACGCTGATCGGTGAGGAATTGTTCGCCGCGAGCGCCTATCTGTCCGGCGATCCGAAGCGCGTCGGCAGCCTCAAGGGCGCCGACTACATGAAGATCCTCATCATCCTCTCGGTCCTCGTCGGATGCGTGCTCGAAACCATGGGCATCCACGGGTTCACGAAGTGGATGGAAACCCAGTAGGAGCGTGACCGGATGAAACGCGAGCTCCCGCTGCTGATGACGGCCGTGATCGGCCTGTTCATGATCCTGTCGTTCTTCGTGCCCCATCAGTGGGTGAGCGTCCCCGCCGACTTCCTGCAGGCGACCGCGATCGTAGTGGTCGCATTCGGCTATGTGCTCGGCGGCGCGAACGTGCTGCGCATCAATCTCGACGCGATCTCCAAGCGCTCGCCTGACTGGCAGTACAAGATTCTGCTCGTGGTCTCGCTGCTGATCACGGTCGGCGTCGGGGCGCTCGACGGCATCGCGCACGACGGTGGCTTCCTCAACCAGGGCACGCGCTCCAAGTGGATCTACGACACGATCTATTCGCCGATGTCGGCGACGCTGTTCTCGCTGCTCGCGTTCTTCATCGCCTCGGCGGCATTCCGCGCGTTCCGGATCCGCACGGTCGAGGCCGGCCTGCTCGCGGTCGCCGCACTGATCGTGATGCTCGGACGCGTGCCGGTCGGAGACAAGTTCACGGGTTTCCTGCCCGACGCGCTGCACTTGAGCGTAATGCAGGACTGGATCATGAACTTCCCGCAGAATGCAGCGAAACGGGCGATTCTGATCGGCGCGGCACTCGGCGTCATGGCGACCGGCCTGCGCGTGATCCTCGGGATCGAGCGATCGTACCTGAGTGGGGAGGATTGATCTCATGAAGTGGCTCGAAAACCTCGACCGCCGCTGGATCTTCCTCGTCATGGGACTTCTGGTGTTCTTTCCGCTGCTGTTCCCGCTCTCGCTTCCGCTCACGGTCTCCAAGGAAGTGCTGGGCTTCCGTGATGGCATCGACAAGGTGCCGAACGGATCCACCGTGCTGATGTCGTGCGATTACGATCCCAGTGCCATCCCCGAAATGGTGCCGATGACGCGCACCGCCATGCGCCATCTGCTGTCGAAGGACTGCAAGATCGTGATCACGGTGCTGTGGAACGCGGGTCCCGGACTGGTCGACAGCATCACGCGCGAGACCGCGAAGGAATTTCCGGGCAAGGTGTACGGGACCGACTGGATCAATCTCGGCTACAAGGCCGGCAACGAAGCGGTGATGGTCGTGATGGGGCAGGGCATCGCGAACGCATTCCCACGCGACTACACCGGAGGCGACACGCGCAGGTTCCCGATCATGCGCAACGTGCGCGACTATTCGACGTTCCCGCTGCTGGTGAACATCTCCGCCGGCTATCCCGGCACCAAGGAATGGGTGCAACAGGTGCAGGCGCGGTTCCACCTGCCGATGGTCGCGGGTGTGACCGCGGTGAGCGCGCCCGAGTTCTATCCGTATCTGCAGTCGGGCCAGCTGCAGGGTCTGCTCGGAGGGATGGCGGGGGCGGCCGAATACGAGAAGTCGCGCGGTGAGAGCGGCTCGGCGACCAAGGGCATGGACGCGCAGTCGCTCGGACACGTGTTCGTCGCACTTTGCATCGTCCTCGGCAACCTGGTGCGCCGGTCGAAGCGGCGGGAGACGGCATGAGCCTGCACATTTCGACCGACTTCGCGGTATGGGTCGCGGCCGCGCTGACGTTGTTCGTTTTCAGCTTCCTCTACAAGGACAACCCGCTCTACAAGTTCGCCGAGCATCTGTTCGTGGGCGTGTCGGGTGGCTACTACATCATCCTCAACTTCTGGACGGTCATCTATCCGAACCTGATTTTGCCGCTGGGCAAGGCGTTCCGCGGCACCGGCGTCAACGCCGCTCACACGGGAATGTTCGCCGCCGAAGTCGGTGACTATCGTGGATTCCTGATCTTCACCGGAATTCTCGGACTGCTGCTGTTCACGCGCCTGATGGGAAAGATCGGGTGGCTGTCGCGCTGGCCGCTCGCCGTGATCATCGGCGTCTACGCCGGCATCAAGACCACCGGCTTCGCGCAGGGCGATTTCGTGGCCCAGGTACAGGCGAGCCTCCAGCCGATCCTGATGCCCACGATCGGCGGCACGATCAGCGCGATTGTGTTCACGGTCGGGCTCATCACGTCGCTGCTGTTCTTCTTCTTCAGCCGCGAGCACAAGGGTGCGCTCGGCGTGGCGTCCAAGCTCGGTATCTACTTCCTGATGGTCGGCTTCGGCGCGGGCTACGGCTACACCGTGATGTCGCGCATCTCTCTGCTCATCGGACGCTTCCAGTTCCTGCTCGAGAACTGGCTCGGTCTGCGCTGAGCGCGATCTCCATCGCAGTGCCGCGGTCATGATCCTGTGGTGTGACGGCGACCACGATCCGGCGGAGAACATGCATCGCGATGCGCTGTTGCTTTCGCGCGCCGAAGCGGTCGATGCCGAACCCGTTCTGCGGCTGTTCCGCTTCCGTCCGTATGGCATCACGCTCGGCTACGCGCAACGGCCGGAGTGGGAACTCGACCTCGATGGCTGCCGCGCCGCGGGCGTGCCGTGGGCGGTGCGGCCCACCGGCGGGCGCGCGATCTTCCACGCCGAGGAGTGGACTTATTCACTCGCCGCGCGGCTCGAGGATGCGCAATGGGGCGGCTCGCTCACGCAATCCTATGACGCGATCTCCAGACTCCTTGTCCGGTCGTTGATCCGGCTCGGCATTCCGGCGCAGCACGCTGCCGCCACCGCTCGCCCCGTGGCGATGGCAGACGATGCACTTACGGCGGATCGGCACCACGGGATTGCCGCGACGACATCATCCGCGAAGCCTGCGCCCGCCGCACCGTGCTTTGCGTCGACCGCGCGTCACGAAGTCGTGCTCGAGGGCCGCAAGCTGGTGGGCAGCGCCCAGCGGCGTACCGCCCGCGCGCTGCTGCAACAGGGCAGCGTGCTGCTCGGGAAGGGCCACCTGCGGGTCACGGACTATCTGGCGATCGATCGCGACCATCAGGAGGCCGCTCGCGCAACGCTCGAGTCGCGCGCGATCGAAGCTGGCCAGTACCTCGAACCCGAGGCGCCGCTCGAACGCTGGGCGGACGTCCTCGCGTCGGAACTGCCGGGCGCCCGTCGGCTCGATGGCGCGGCGGGAGCGTTTCTGTTGACCCCGCCCGAATCCGGTTCCTATACTGCCGCGCTTCGATAACTCCATTTCACGCAACGGGTCAGGGGGGATTCATGATGCGATTTGGGAAACTCGCTGCGGCCAGCGCGCTGGCACTGGGTGCGGCGGCGCTCCTCGCCGGCTGCGGTTCCAAGACCACGCACGCCCGCAGCACGTACCAGGATCCGCATCCGCTCCCGATCGACACGCTCACGTTCTGGGCCCCCGAGATTGGAACCTACGGCGGCCGGTTCGTGATCGGCCAGACCAATCCGCCCAAGACGTTCAATCCGCTGATGGCGAACGAGACCTCCTCGTCGGACATCAACACGCGGATGTTCGCCTACCTCGTCAACTACGACAACGCGCGTGAAGAGCTCTACCCCGAGCTCGCCAAGTCGTGGGAGATGAGCCCGGATGCCTTGACCTGGACGTTCCATCTGAGGCGCGGGGCGGCGTTCTCCGACGGCCATCCGATCTCGGCCGACGACGTGCTGTTCAGCTTCGAGATCGCCTACGACGAAACGCTTCACCCGGCGGTTCAGGATCTGGTCGAGGTGCGCGGGCAGAAGATCCAGCTCTCGGCGCCGGACTCGTTCACGGTGGTGATGAAGCTGCCCTCACCTTACGCGGTGCTGCCGTCGGTGCTCGCTTCGCTCTACATCGTGCCCAAGCACCGGTTGGACGCCGCCTATCGTCGCGGGGATTTCGCCTCGGTGTTCGGTGTCAACACACCGCCCGAGAGCCTGGTCACGAGCGGCGCGTGGAAGCTCAAGCAGTACGCGCCGGGTGAGAAGACGGTGCTCGAGCGCAATCCGTACTGGCTGGGAGTCGACGCCAAGGGGCAGCGGCTGCCGTACCTCGACGAGCTGGTGTACCTGATCGTTCCCGATCAGAACACTGCCGCCCTCAAATTCCAGTCGGGCGATCTGGATGCGCTCGACAACGTGAAGCCCGAGGATTACAAGACTAACCGCGAGGGCCAGAAACGCGGGGCGTACACGGTGTATCCGCTCGGGCCCGCGCTCTCGACCAATTTCGTGTGGTTCAATCTGAACAAAGTTCGGGAGGCAAAGCCCGGCAAGAAGATCGGCGATCCGCAGATCGATCCGGTGCGCTACGCGTGGTTCTCGAAGCCCGAGTTCCGCCGGGCGGTGTCGATGGCGATCGACCGCGAGGCGATCATCCGCGGTCCGTTCTTCGGCGACGGTGTGAAGAACTGGTCGCAGTCCACCGCCGGCAACACGATGTGGTACTCGCCGGACGTCGTTCACGACGACCACGATCCCGAAAGAGCCAAGCAGCTGCTCGCCGGGCTCGGCTGGAAGGACACCGACGGCGACGGAATTCTCGAGGACCAGGGTGGACACCCGATCAGTTTCACGCTGAAGAGCAACGGCGACAACGCCGTGCGCAGCGCGATGATGAATCTGATCAAGGACGATCTCGCGAAGGTCGGCATCCGCTGCATCCCGACCCCGGTCGATTTCAACACGCTGATCACGAACTTCCGCCAGGACTTCCAGTACGAAGCGGGCCTGCTCGGACTCCAGAGCGGAACTCCGCCCGAGCCCGCGCTCGGCCAGAATGTGTGGAAGTCGAGCGGCCTCACGCACTACTGGAACATCCGCCAGCCGAAGCCTGAAACCCCTGCGGAAGCCGAGATCGACCGGCTCATGGACGCGATGGCGGAGACCACCGATATCGAGGCGCGCAAGAAGATGTGGCTCGAGGTGCAGAACATCGTGAACCAGCAGGGCTTCATCGTATGGCTGCCCACGTTGAAGGCCGAGATCCCGATCCGCGACAAGTTCGGCAACTTGAGGCCGAGCGTGATTCCGCATCGGGTGCTGTGGAACATCCACCAGGTCTTCGCGAAGGCGCGGGCCCGCGCATGAAGCGCTTCCGGCTGCGGCACACCGCAGCCTGGCTCATGTTCGCCTTCGGTGCTGCGGCCTCCGGTTGCGGAGGGTCCGCAGCACCGAAGGCGGCATGGCACGATACGAATCCGCTGCCGCAGGACACGCTCAGGTTCCCGACCGCAGAAGTCGGTACCCACGGCGGGCGGTTCGTCATCGCCACCACGAATGCTCCCAAGACCTTCAATCCGCTGATGGCGGGCGAGCAGTCGTCGAACGACGTCAACAATCTCATGTACGCCGGGCTCGCCGAGTTCGACAACGCGAGTCAGACCGTCTACCCGCTGCTGGCAAAGTCGTGGGACGTGAGCGCCGACGGCCTCACTTACACCTGGCACTTGAGGCACGGCGCGCGGTTCTCGGACGGGCATCCCATCACCTCGTCCGATGTGATGTTCATGTTCGAGCTGGTGTACGACGCCGAACTCGGTCCGTCGCTGCGCGATCTGCTGATGGTCGATGGCCGCCCGTTCGAGGTTTCGGCGCCCGACTCCTACACCGTCGTGACCCGGATGCCGGGCCCGCATTCGCTCGCGGTCGCCAGCATCGGCGCGCTGCGTATTCTTCCGCGCCACGTGCTCGAAGCGGCGCATCGCCGCGGGCGCTTCGCGTCGGCCTACGCGGTCACGACCGCTCCTGAGAGCCTCGTGACGAGCGGCGCATTTCGTTTGCGGCGCTACGTGCCGGGGGAGAAGGTGGTGCTCGAGCGCAATCCGTTCTGGC
This sequence comes from Candidatus Eiseniibacteriota bacterium, assembly GCA_031364845.1. Classification (GTDB taxonomy): domain Bacteria; phylum Eisenbacteria; class RBG-16-71-46; order RBG-16-71-46; family RBG-16-71-46; genus JANLWX01. The sequence goes on along the minus strand of JANLWX010000205.1, from coordinate 8,860 downwards.
TCGGCGTCGACCGCGACGGGCAGCGGCTCCCGTATCTCGACGAGCTCGTTTTCCTGGTGGTGCCGGACCAGAGCACTGCGGCCCTCAAGTTTCAGGCGGGCGATGTCGACGCGCTCGACAACGTGAAGCCCGAGGACTACAAGACCTACATCGACGGCATGGACGCGGGCGACTATTCGCTGCACGATCTCGGGCCGTCGCTCACCACGAACTTCCTGTGGTTCAATCTCAACCGCGTGCGTGAAGCGAAGCCCGGCAAACGCATCGGCGATGCGCTCGTTCCGCCGGACAAGTATCACTGGTTCGCCAATCGCGCATTCCGCCGCGCGGTGTCGAGTGCGATCGATCGCGACGCCATCATCCGCGGTCCGTTCTTCGGCGAAGCCGTGAAGAACTGGTCCGCGCCCTCGGTCGGATCGCATCGCTGGGGCGATCTCGGTGTCATCGGCGTGGATCACGATCCCGCGCGTGCGAACCGCATTCTCGACAGCCTCGGGTGGAAGGATCGCAACGGCGACGGCATGCGCGAGGACGATCGCGGCGTGCCGATTTCCTTCACGCTCAAGACCAACAGCGACAACGCGGTCCGCGTCGCGATCGCGACACTGGTGAAGGACGATCTCGAACGCATAGGACTGCGCTGCGTTCCGGTCCCGGTCGACTTCAACACGCTGACCACGAATCTGCGCGAAGACTTCCAGTACGAGGCGATCCTGGCCGGGCTCGGAAGTGCCGTACCCCCCGAGCCCGGCATGTACGCCAACTTCATCACGTCCGGTGGGCTGCGGCACTACTGGAACGTGCGCCAGCCGTCGCCCGAGACTCCGGCCGAGGCGGAACTCGACCGGCTCTACGCGAGCGTGCGCGCGGGGACCGATGACGGCGCGCGCCTCGATGAGTGGAAGCGAATCCTCCAGATCACGAACGACGAGTGCTTCGTCATCTGGCTGCCGGTGCAGAAGCTCAAGATCCCGATCCGCAACGCATTCGGCAACCTGCAGCCGACGGCGATCCCGCATCGCGTGCTGTGGAACATCGACCGCGTGTTCGTGAAGAAACGAACCCGGGCCTAGCCGCCGATGCGCACGTTTCTCCTCAAGCGGCTGCTGCAGGTGTTCCCGCTCCTGATCGGCATTTCGGCACTCACGTTCCTGCTTCTGCAGCTCGCACCCGGCGACTTCCTCAACACGATGGCCGAGAATCCGCAGATCTCGCCGGAGACGCTGGAGGCGATGCGCCGCCGCTTCGGTCTCGACCAGCCGTGGTGGGCCCAGTACGGGCTCTATTTGAAGAACCTGTTCCTGCGATTCGATTTCGGCGAATCGTTCTCACGCCATCAGCCGGTGTTCACGGTGCTGCGCGAAGGGCTGCTCAACACGTTGCTGCTGGCCGGCGCGGCCGCGATCGTCACGTGGGGCCTCGCGATTCCGCTCGGCGTGTGGGCCGCGGTGCGGCAGTACTCGTGGGCGGACCGCATCCTCTCGCTGCTCGCGTTCATCTGGCTCTCGATTCCCGAAGTGCTGTCGGGCCTCCTGCTGCTGCTGCTCGCCGCCAAGACCGGCTGGTTTCCGGTCGGAGGGATGCGCTCGATCGACCACGACGAGCTGGACACGATCGGCCGGCTGCTGGATCTCGCGCACCACCTCGCACTGCCGGCCCTCGTGGTCGGATTGATTCCGCTGGCGGGACGCATGCGCCAGATGCGCGGCAACCTGCTCGACGTGCTGCGGCTCGACTACGTGACGACCGCCCGTGCGAAGGGCCTGTCCGAGAACTCGGTGATCTTCAAGCACGCGCTGCGCAATGCCGTGAACCCGCTCATCACGTTGTTCGGGTACACGCTCGGATCGCTGGTGTCGGGCTCGTTCGTCGCTGAGATCATCTTTTCGTGGCCCGGACTCGGGCGCATCACGCTCGATGCGATCCTGTCGCAGGACCAGTATCTCGTGATGGGATCGGTGCTGATGGCGTCGGTGGTGCTCATACTGGGAAATCTGATCGCCGACGTGCTGCTCGCCGTCACCGATCCGCGGATCGCATATGACTGATCCGCGACTCACCGCCGCGCCGCCCGCCACCGCGTCCATGCCGGCGCCGGATGCCATCGAAGTGGAGCGCTTCGGCGCGCCGCAGTCGCCGGGGCAGTTGTTCTGGCGTCAGTTCCGCCGCAGCCCGCTCGCGGTCGCGGGAGGCAGCCTGCTGTTCGTGTTCTACCTGTCGGCGCTGCTGGCACCGTTCCTCGCGGCCTACGCGCCCGAAACCATGGACCGCAACCGCTTCTTCCACCCGCCGCACCGGATCCACTGGTTCGACGGGCAGGGCCACTTTCGCGGGCCCTACGTGAATCCGATGACGCTGACCTCGCCGATGGACCTCGAGTACGTCGAGGACCGCTCGCGCATCGTGCCGCTGCGGCTGTTCGTGCGCGGCGCGCGCTACAAGCTGTTCGGCGTGCTGCCGACCGACCGCCATCTGTACGGTGTCGCCGCACCGGATGTCGTGTTCCTGCTCGGCGCCGATCCGCTCGGCCGCGACATGATGTCGCGACTGCTGCACGGCGGACAGATCTCGCTCACGGTCGGGCTGGTCGGGATCGCGATTTCGTTCACGCTCGGGTTGCTGTTGGGCGGCGTTGCGGGTTACTTCGGCGGCTGGGTCGACGTCCTGATCATGCGCATGACCGAACTGCTGCTCACGATCCCCGGGCTCTATCTGATCATCGCGTTGCGCGCGGTGTTCCCGGCCGATCTGCCGAGCCAGCAGGTGTATCTCACGATCGTGGCGATCCTCGCGTTCATCGGGTGGGCCGGTCTCGCGCGCGTGATCCGCGGCATGGTGTTGTCGATCCGGCGCGCGGAATACGTGACCGCGGCCGAGGCGCTCGGCGCGGGCCGTCTGCGCATCATCGCGCGCCACATTCTTCCCAACACGATGTCGTTCGTGATCGTGGCGGCGACGATCGCGATTCCCGGCTATATTCTCGGTGAGGTGTTTCTGTCGTTCCTCGGCGTCGGGGTTCAGGAACCGAGTGCATCGTGGGGCAACATGCTCATCCAGGCCCGGAGCCTGAGGGCGCTCAGCTCGTTCCCGTGGCTGCTGTTCGTGCCGGGAACCGCGATCTTCCTCACGGTGATGGCATTCAACTTCCTCGGAGATGGACTCCGGGATGCGCTCGATCCGCGCAAGGTACAGGGAGGCAAATCAGGATGACGACGCGCAATAGGATGCCGGCAGTGGACGCGCGGGGCGCTCGATGACGCACGCAATGCTCGAAGTCCGCGATCTGCGCACGCACTTCTTCACCGACGACGGTGTGGTGCGCGCGGTCGATGGCGTGTCGTTCGAAGTGGAGCCGGGCGAGACGCTCGCGATCGTCGGAGAGTCCGGCAGCGGCAAGAGCGTGACGTCGCTGTCGATCCTGAGACTGATCGCGGATCCGCCGGGCCGCATCGTCGGGGGCTCGATCCGCTTAAAGGGCCAGAACCTGCTCGAGCTCGATCCCAAGGCGATGCGCGCGATCCGCGGCAAGGAGATCTCGATGATCTTCCAGGAGCCGATGACGTCGCTCAATCCGGTCTACACCTGCGGCGAGCAGATCATCGAAGCGGTCGTGCTGCACGAGAAGGTCGATCGTGCTGCCGCACGCGCGCGCGCGATCGAGATGCTGCAGCGCGTCGGGATTCCATCGCCCGAGCAGCGCGTCGATGAGTACCCGCATCAGATGTCGGGCGGCATGCGCCAGCGTGTGATGATCGCGATGGCGCTCGCATGCCGTCCCGCGATCCTGATCGCCGATGAGCCGACCACCGCACTCGACGTCACGATTCAGGCGCAGATCTTGGAGCTCCTGAAGCAGCTCCAGCGCGAACTCGGCATGGCGGTGCTGCTGATCACGCACGATCTCGGCGTGGTGGCGGAGACCGCCGATCGCGTCGCCGTGATGTATGCGGGACAGGTCGTCGAGTACGCGGCGGTCGGGGCCACGTTCCAGAAGCCGCTGCATCCGTACACCGCGGGGCTCCAGGCGTCGCTGCCCAAGCTCGGGGTGGTTCAGGATCGCCTGCGCGTGATTCCCGGCAACGTTCCCAATCCAGTCCGGTTTCCGAAAGGCTGCCGCTTTCATCCGCGCTGCCCGGTGCGCCAGGACCGCTGTCTCACCGATCCCCCTATGATGGCGTTCGAGGACGGACGGCTGTCGCGCTGCTGGCGCGCGGACGAGATCCACCGCGGCACGCTCGATCCGGTGCAGGCGATGGAAGGGGGCGCGGTGTGAGTGCGACTCCCCAAGTTCCGATGGCGGCAGGCCAGGCGAGCGGCACCGCAAAGACTGAAACGCCGCTGCTCGCGGTCGAAGGTCTCGTCAAACACTTCCCGATCCGCAAGGGACTGATCCCGCGCACGGTCGGTGCGGTGCGCGCGGTCGACGGCGTCACGTTCTCGGTGGCACCCGGTGAAGTGCTGGGGCTGGTGGGCGAGAGCGGATGCGGCAAGACCACGACCGGACGCTGCATCCTGCGTCTGATCGAACCGACTTCGGGCAGCGTGCGCTTCGACGGACGCGAAGTCACGACCATGCCGCGCCGCGAATTGCGTGAGCTGCGCCGCCAGATGCAGATCGTGTTTCAGGATCCCTACTCGAGCTTGAACCCGCGCCTCACCGTCGGCAGCATGATCGGCGAGGCGCTCTCGATCCACGGCATCGCGCGCGGCGCGAAGGCGCGCGAGCGCGTCGCCGAACTGCTCACCACCGTCGGACTGTCGCCCGATCACGCGCGGCGCTATCCGCACGAGTTCTCGGGTGGCCAGCGCCAGCGCATCGGTGTCGCGCGCGCGCTCGCGGTCGGCCCGCGCCTGATCGTCGCCGACGAACCGGTGTCGGCGCTCGACGTGTCCATCCAGGCGCAGATCATCAACCTGCTGCGCGACCTCCAGAAGTCGATGAACCTCACGTATGTGTTCGTGGCTCACGACCTGTCGGTGGTCGAGCACATCAGCGATCGCGTGGCGGTCATGTACCTCGGCAAGATCGTCGAGCTGGCCACGAGCCGCGGGCTCTACGCCCGGCCGCTGCATCCGTACAGCATCGCACTGCTGTCGGCGATCCCGATCGCCGATCCCGCGCGGCGGCGCAAGCGCATCGTGCTCAAGGGCGACGTGCCGAGTCCGTCAAAGCCGCCGTCGGGATGCCGGTTCCATCCACGGTGCTTCATGGCGCAGCCGATGTGTGCCGTCGAAGAGCCGCTGTTGCGCGAGGTACGGCCGGGACACTGGTCGGCATGCCATTTCGCCGAGACGCTGCTCGAAGGAACTCCGGCGACCGCGGCGACCTCGGCCCCGGAGCCCGCCGGAGCGTAGCTCACCACTCGCCGCACTGCCGGCTGCGCGGCATTTCCCACTCGCATGCGGATTCCGAGCGATCACACCCGGGAATTGCGGCGGGTGAGGGGAGGGCTGCCTTCGCCTGACGGCGCACGCCCCGGCGACAATCTGTTCTGCCGCTTCGGATTGGACCCCGAACTCCTTCCGACTTCGCATGCCGCAGCCTCCGCGGCACCGCACTTGCGAACCTACTTCAGTGAAGCCGGCGTCGCCGCGAACTTGGATCCCGGAAACGGGACGCGGCGCCCGGCCCAAAACTGAATAAGTGTTGTTCCCTGTGCGACTCGTGATTGATCGGCTGTGGGCTGACCCCCTATCGCGAGCGAAGGAGTCTTACGGACCGACGCACGGTCGAGGCGGGGAACGTTTTTGTCGGGCCGTCGGCTCATGTACTTCCAGTGCGCCAGACACCTCCAGCGTGACCGGGGGCCCTTCATCTCAACGAAACGCCGCGCCACCTCCTCCGGGCGCGGCGCTTTTGTTTTGAGTTCGGCCGGCGTGGAACCGGCCCGCCGTCGAACCCAACTTCGCTCCGCGCTTCCACCCATGCCGGCGCCCTTGATCGCGCCATACGCCCCAATCGAGCACAGCGCGCCGCGCGCGACTCCTGTCTCCGATGGTGGAGCCGCGCGCGTCATTGCGTTCGCGGTCATCGACTTGCGGCGCGTTCCGCCACCGCGCGGCCTGCGGGATGCGCCGCGGCACCGAGCTTGCGATGTACTTCGGTATCACCGCAGTCGTGAGCAGACACGCAGCACGAACGACGACCGCGGCTCAAAAAAAACCAAACATTGTGTTCCCTGTGCGACGCGTGGTTGACCGGCTGTGGGCTGATCCCCTATCGCGAGCCGAAGGAGTCTTACGGACCGGCGCACGGTCGATATGGGGAACCAATTTGTCGGGCCCCTGGCTCACGAGCGACATCGCTTCAAGCGCCAGACACCTCCAGACGTGATCCAGGTGGCCCATGATATCGCCCGACGCCGCACCCCAAAGACGGGGGGCGGCGTTTCGGCGTGGGGGTGAAGCGCCCGGCGGCGCGCACTCACGCCGCACGCGTCATCGCCCGCAAGCGTTGACCCCCACCGGTCCGCCTGTTAGGTTGCGCGCCTCGCGAAGCCGGTCGCGGTGGCCGGCCGCAGAGACTCTGGAGACGTCCGAACTCGGTGGGAACACAAGCGCTGGGACTCATCGAGACGCGCGGGTTCCTGGGCGCCGTCGAAGCTGCGGACGCGATGTGCAAGACGGCCAACGTACGCCTGGTCCGCTACGAACGCATCTCCGGCGCGCTCGTGACGGTGGCGGTGCGCGGGGACGTGGGCTCGGTCGAAGCGGCGGTCGCCGCGGGCGTCGCGGCCGCGGCGCGCGTCGGTGAAGTCGTCGGACGTCATGTCATTGCGGCACCCGATTCTCAACTCGACGATTTGCTCGCTGGCCCGCTCGGCTGACGGACCGCCGGTCGGAACACATCCCTCTTATGAAGGAGCATCGCATGCAGGAAGAAGCTCTGGGATTGATCGAGACCCGCGGCTGGGTGGCGATGGTCGAGGCCTCCGACGCGATGGTGAAGGCGGCACGCGTACAACTCGTTTCGTACGAAAAGATCGGCGGCGGTTACGTGACCGCGATCGTGCGCGGTGATGTCGCCGCGGTGCGCGCGGCAACCGAAGCCGGTGCCGCAGCGGCGGCCAAGGTGGGCGAGGTGGTGTCCGTCCACGTGATTCCGCGTCCGCATGGCATGCTCGAAGACGTCCTGCCGATTCGCCGCGCCGAGACGGCGGCGAAGAAGTAGCGTCCGATGATTCTCGCCCAGGTGATGGGCAGCGTGGTTTCGACCCGCAAGGATCCGGCGCTCATGAGCCTCAAGCTCCTGCTGGTGCGCGAAGTCGATGCGCAGTTCAAGCCGGCAGGGAATCTCGTGGTCGCGGCCGACGCCGTGGGTGCGGGCGAGGGCGAGCTGGTGCTGGTGGCGCAGGGTTCCTCGGCGCGGCTCACGGAGGTTTCGCGTGACCGGCCGGTGGACGCCGTGATCTGCGGCATCGTCGATGCGGTGGATGTCGGGGGCAAGGACGCGTGGTTGAAGCGCGGCATGAGTCCTGCCGGCAGCGGCGCGTGATGGCCGCGGCGAGGGCACGCGCCCGATGACGATCGACTCGCGCCGCATCGAATCGATCGTCGGCGAAGTGCTGCAGCGGCTCGATGCCACCGGTCGCGGAGCCGATTCGCCCGGCATCGCTCCGCTCGGCATCCATCGCGATCTCGACTCGGCGGTCGCCGGGGCGCGCGCTTCGTTCGAAGCGTACGATCAGGTGCCGCTGTCAGTGCGCGCGGCGGCGATCGCCGCGATCCGCGAGACGCTCGCGGCGAACTACAAGGTGCTCGCCGAACTCGCGGTTTCCGAAACCGGACTCGGCCGGGTCGACGACAAGATCCGCAAGAATCAGCTCGTCACCGAGAAGACGCCGGGGACCGAGGATCTCGAACCCGTCGCGTGGACCGGCGACCACGGGTTCACGCTGATGGAGCGCGCGCCGTATGGTCCGATCGCCGTGATCACGCCGGTCACCAATCCGAGCGAGACCATCATCAACAACGGGATCTCGATGATCGCGGGTGGCAACACGGTGGTGCTGTGTCCGCACCCGAACGCGCGCCGAGTCTCCAATCTGACGATCGATCTCATGAACCGCGCCGCGCGCCGCGCCGGCGTTCCGCAACCGCTGTTCCACGCGGTCGAGACGCCGTCGCTCGAAGTCGCGCAGGCGCTGCTGCGCTATCCCGGCATCCGGCTCAACGTCGTCACCGGCGGACCCGCCGTGGTCAAGGAAGCGCTCGCGGCGGGGAAGAAGGCGATCACCGCCGGCCCCGGCAACCCGCCATCGGTGGTGGACGAGACCGCCGACCTCGATCGCGCGGCACGCGATCTGATCTCGGGTGCTTCGCTCGACAACAACATCATCTGCACCGACGAGAAGGAAGTGATCGCGGTCGCATTGATCGCGGACCGGCTCAAGGAGTCGTTCGCGCGCGCCGGGGCCGTCGTGCTGCAGCCGCATCAGACTGAGCGCTTGCGCGCGGTGGTGCTCGAGAAGGAGAACGGCCCGCGCAAGTACGCGGTGATCCAGCGCCGCTTCGTCGGCAAGAACATCGACGTCATCCTGCGCGAGGCCGGCATTCCCTGTGACTCCTCCAAGCGGATCGCGCTGTGCGAGGTCGACGCCGACCATCCGTTCGTGTGGACCGAGATGATGATGCCGATCATGCCCCTGGTGCGGATGCGCACGGTGGACGAGGCCATCGACTACGCCCTGCTGGTCGAGCACGGCTTCCGCCACACCGCGTCCATGCACTCACGCAACATCGAGAAGCTCTCGAAGATGGCGCGCCTCTGCGACTGCTCGATCTTCGTCAAGAACGGCCCCAACTACGCCGGGCTTGGCTTCGGCGGCGAAGGACCCACCAGCTTCACCATCGCCAGCCC
>JANLWX010000166.1:0-33321 GCA_031364845.1 Candidatus Eiseniibacteriota bacterium | reverse complement strand
GCATTCGTAACCTTCCCGTTCAGTGCGGCCCGAACGATGCCCGGCCGCTGCGCTTCCTTGTCGCTCATCGTGAGATGTCCCATGGGGGGACATAATCACTTTGCAATTAGGGGAGGACAGAATCATCTGGCATCTACAGCCAGACCAATCCGTCCTCGCGACCGCCGGTGGACTGGGGTACTCTTGACGCGTGCGAATCCAACTCTATCGCGTTCCCGTGCTATCCCTTGCGCTTACGTTGCTTAGCGCCATCGGCCTCACCCTCCCGTCGGCGGGGCACGAGACGCTTCGCGCCCAGATCGACGACCTGACGCGCCAGATCACGGTCACCCCTGCGGACGCGTCCCTCTACCTGACCCGCGCCGAATTGCTGCGGATGAACGAGCAGCCCCAGCGCGCCGAGGCCGATCTGCGCGAAGCGCAGCGTCTGCTGCCGGGCTCGCCGCTGGTCGATATCGTGCGCGCGGCGATGCTGCGGGACGCGGGGCGGCTCATGGCGGCCGAGGCTCAACTCGATCCGGTGATCGCGGCCGCGCCTCATCTCGTGGAAGCACGCGCGCTGCGCGCCGAAGTTCGCGCGGCGCTGGGACGCGCGCAGGACGCGATCTCGGATCTGGACGCCGCGATCGCGCACACACGCCGCGCGATGCCGGACCTGTGGCTGCAGCGCGCCCGCTTGATGACGACGTTCGGCAGCGAAGGCGATCAGCGGGCACTCGCGAGTCTCGACGAAGGTCTCCGGACGCTGGGTCCTTCGCCAGCGCTGCTGGATCTGGCGATCGACATCGAAGCGCGCACCGGTGCGACCGACTTAGCACTCGCGCGCATCGACGGCATGCTCGCCCGCTTCCCGCGCAAAGAAACGCTGCTCGCGCGCCGCGGAGAAATCCTTGCCGCCGCCGGGCGCCCGCTCGAAGCGTGGGTGGCGTGGTCCGATGCCCTCACCGTGATCGAGAAGCTTCCGGCGCACAAGCGCGCGGCTCCCGCTCTGGTCGCACTCGAATCCCGCGTGCGGCTCGCGCTCCACGAAGATCCGAAATCAGAGTCCACTTCAGAACCGACGACCTCGAGGAACACACCGTGAGCCCGATTCGATCCGCATCCATGCGCCCCGCGTTCGTCGCACTGCTGTTCACACTGCTCGGTGCGACGCTCACCGTGAGCGCATGGGCGGCGCCCGTCACTCTGGTCCCGCGTCAGAGTTCGTGGAAGTGGTACGCGGGCCCGACCGATCCCGGCGCGGGATGGCAGGCTCCGGGATTCGCAGAGACCGGTTGGAGCACGGGAACCGGACCGATGGGATACGGCGAGGCCTATGTGACCGTTCCGAACCTGCCGTACGGCGGCAACCCGAACAACAAGTGGATCTCGTACTACTTCAGAAAGACGTTCTTCTTGAACGAGGATCCGTCGGGCATCGGAACGCTCCGGGTCGGCATGGTCTACGACGATGGCGCGGTCGTCTACATCAACGGCGTCGAAGTCGCCCGCAAGGCGCTCCCCGCCGGCACGATCTCGTGGGGCACGCTCGCGACCGATCACGAGTCGTTCAACAGCTACGAAGGCATCGACGTGTCGGCAGGTATCCCGCTCCTGGTGGGCAACGCCGTGAATACGATCGCGGTCGAGCTCCATCAGACCTCCGCCACCAGTTCGGATCTGGCGATGGATCTGGAGTTGATCCATTCGGTGGTGCCGGCGGTGACGCGCGGACCGTATATCCAGAATGCGACTTCGTCGGAGATGTCAGTGCGGTGGCGCAGCGACATCGGCTCCAACAGCCGCGTGTGGTATGGAGACGCGCCCGGCAATCTCAACCAGATGGCGAGCGATCCCACCTCCACCACCGAGCACGAAGTCCGGATCACGGGGCTTACGCCGCAGACGCGCTACTACTACGCGATCGGCGATTACGCCGCGCCGCTCGCTGGCGCAGACGACAGCACGTACTTCCGCACGAATCCGGTTCCCGGTGATGCCGTCCCGACGCGCGCGTGGGTGATCGGGGATGCGGGCTGGAACTCCACCGGCCAGCGTCAGGTTCGCACCGCCTACGAAAACTACACGGGCAGTCGCGAAACCGATCTGTGGCTGATGCTGGGCGACAACGCATACAACAACGGCACCGACGCCGAATACACCAATGGTGTCTTCAACATGTATCGGGGACTTCTGCGCAAGTCGTGCCTGTGGCCGACGCGCGGCAATCACGATCTGGTCTACGGCGGGCCCGCGAACGACTATTACGATTACTTCACGATGCCGATCGCCGGCGAGGCGGGCGGGATCCCCTCGACGTCCGAGGCGTACTACTCGTTCGACTATGGGAACATCCACTTCATCTGCCTCGATACCGAAGGCACGAGCATGCTGACGAACAGCGGCATGGCGGTGTGGCTGCGCCAGGACATCGCCGCGACGAACCAGCCGTGGACGATCGCGTTCTGGCATCACCCGCCCTACACAAGCGGTTCCCACATCTCGGACAACGACAGCGACAGCGGCGCGCGCATGGGCACGGTGCGCCGCAACATCCTTCCGATCCTCGATTCGACGGGTGTCGATCTGGTGCTGACCGGACACAGCCACTCTTACGAGCGTTCGTTCCTGCTCAATGGGCACTACGGAACTTCGGGCACGCTGGCCTCGGAGATGAAGGTCGACTCGGGCTATGGCCGACCCGGCATCGACGGCGCCTATGTGAAGCCGACGCTCGGCACCGGACCCTTCGAGGGCGCGGTGTACGTCGTCGCAGGAAGTTCGGGAACCACCTCGGGCGGAACCCTCGATCATCCGGTGATGGTCGAGTCGTTCAACCTGCTCGGCTCGCTGGTGCTCGACGTCAACGGCAACCGGCTCGACGCCCGCTTCATCGATAACGTCGGCGCGGCACTCGACAGCTTCACGATCTTGAAGGGTCCCGGGATCCTCGCGGTGGGCGATCCGCCCGCACCACGGGCATCACTCGCGCTCGCCCTCGCCTCCGCCAACCCGGCGCGCCGTGGAGCACGCTTCGACTTCACGCTGCCCCGCTCGGGCGATGTGCGGCTCGACATCTTCGACATGGCCGGGAGGCGCATGTCGCGCGTGGCCGGCACACGGTTCGCGGGTGGTACCCATCGCGTGGACTGGAGCGGCCGCGACTCGCAGGGCGAATACGTGAAATCCGGCGTCTACTTCGCGGTGCTCGAAGCGGGTGGCGAACGGCGCGCGGTCAAGGTCGTGATCACGCACTGACGCCGCGTGCGTCCGCACTCTCGAGTATTTCTCGCCACATCGATCACCGCCGTCGTCGCCGGCGTCGTCCACGCGTGGTGGCTGCGCTGGATCACCGATGACGCATGGATCTCGTTCCGCTACGCCGAACGGCTCGTGCACGGACTCGGGCTCACGTTCAATGACGGCGAGCGGGTCGAGGGTTATTCGAACTTCCTGTGGACGGTTTTCACCGCCGCCGGCATCGCACTCGGCGCGCCACCGGACGCGTGGAGCATCGGCTGGGGAATCGCCTGCCATGGCGCGACGATCGCGCTGCTCGCGGCGTTCGCGTGGCGGCGCGCGACTGCCGCCGGGCCGGAGGCACCTGCCGACGCCAGCAACCTCCGCGTGGCGCTGCCGCTCGCCGCGGTGCTCATGGCGCTCCACCGTGATCACGCGATCTTCGCCACGAGCGGACTCGAAACTTCGCTGTTCACGCTGCTCGCGGTTTCGGGTTTTCTGCTGGTGCTCGACGCTCCCGGCCGCCCCCGCCGTGCTGCGGCCGCGGGCATCGTGCTGGGACTCGCCGCACTCACGCGCCCCGACGGCGTGCTGTTCGCTGCGATCGCGGGCGCCTACCTGATGGTGGTCTCGCCGCGCCGCATACGCGACAGCGCCGCATTCGCGGTGCCGTTCGCCGCGTTGTTCGTGCCGTTTCTCGCGTGGAAGGTCGCCTACTACGGAGAGGTCCTTCCGAACACGTACTACGCCAAGTCCGCGAACCGGGCGTGGTATTCGCAGGGCTTCGCATACGTCGCACTCTACTTCCGCAAGTACTGGGTGCTTCCTGTGGGCGCTGTCGCGTGCGGGCTGGCGCTGATGCGCGTTCGCGGGTCCGTCACGGAAACGCGCGAACGCTCCGGGAACCCCGTTGCGCCCGGCTTCGCGCGAGCTGCGGGGCTCGCGACGGCGTTCGCCCTGATCTACACGCTCTACGTCGCGCACGTCGGCGGCGATTTCATGTACGCCCGTCTGTTGATTCCGGCGACGCCGTTCTGGTTGATCCTGGTTCAGCTCGCCGTGGAGCGGTGGATTCCGCCGCGCGTGCCGCACCGTCTTGCGGTCGCCGCCGCGCTGGCGGTCGCGATCGCGTGCACGCCGTACCCGTTCACCGGCCAGGGCTGGACGCGCGGCATCGTGAACGAGTGGGAGTTCTACACCGAGCGCGAGCAGGAACGCGCCCGGGTGTTCGGCGGACGGCTGCGCGCGTCGTTCGATGGGCTTCCGATCCGCATGGCGTTCTGCGGCGGGCAGGCGGTGCTCGCCTATCTCTCGCGCGCGCCGATCGCGATCGAGACGGCAACCGGACTCACCGATTCGACGATCGCCCACCAGCCACTCGTCCAGCGCGGGCGCGTCGGCCACGAGAAGATGACGCCGATCCCCTACCTGATCGCGCGCCGGACACACTTCTGGATGTACTCGGGCAAGGCATTGTCGGACACGCTGGCACCCTACATCCCGCTCGTGCCGATCCGCTTCGACTCACTGACCGTGATGGCGATCACGTGGGATCCGCAGGTGATGGACGCACTGCGCGCACGCGGGGTGGCGGTGCCGGACTTTCTCGCGACGCTCGATCAGTTCATTGCCGCGATGCCGGCGCTCGGCGACGACGAAGTTCGCGAGGTGTATCGAAAGACGCGCGCGTTCTATTTCGATCACGTGAGTGATCCCACGCGCGAGTCCGCGTTCCGTGCGCGGCTCGAAGTTGCGGACGCCGGGCGCGTCGGCGACGAAAATCCGGGTCGGTAGTTCCACGCATCCGATTTCGATCTCGGGCCGTAGAGCTTGACCACCCCCTGCCGCCCCCTTAACTTCCGAAAGATTCGAGGTTCCATTCGCTGCTCACCCAACGAAGATGGCGTGATGACCGTTCCCGGACCCCAGAACGCAGTGGATGCCGCTCTGTTGCGAGACCTGGCCGCGGGCAGGCTGGAGGCGCTCGAGGCGCTCTATGACCGGCTTGCGGAGTGTCTCTATGGGCTGGCCGTCCGTGTGTGTGGAAACGAAACCCGAGCCGGGGAGATCGTGGAACATTTGTTCACCGAAGTCTGGGAACGTCGCGAACGGGCGGCGACCACCGTCGAATTCGTGCCCCGCATGCTCGCGCGTTGCCGCGAGATGGCGCTGGGCTCGCGTGCTTCCTCGGCGGTAGCGGTGAGCGCCACCGCATCCCTCACCGCCGGCGAGACGGCGAACCGTAACTTCCTCGACCAGCTGCCGCCCGACGCGCGCGCCGCGATCGAGATCGCCTACTTCGAGGGCCTTCCGGTCCACGCGATCGCCGCGCGCATGGGTACCACGCGCACTCAGGTCCTCGATCATCTGCGCGTCTCGCTCGACGGCCTGCGGCCGCTCCTCGATCGCGGGGTATTTCCGGGGGTGGGCTCATGAGCGACCGGACCACGCGCGAACTGTGTGAGTTGTTCGCTCTCGGGCTGCTCGAAGGCGATGCACTCGCCCGATTCCGCGCGCGCCTCGCCACCGAGGAACCTGCACTGCTCGCCGAGATGGCCGCGGTGGAGAACCTGGTACCGCTGATCGGACTCGCGGCACCGCGTGCCAAGCCCGCGCTCGAGCTCAAGCGCCGGCTGTTTTCGCGCATCGGCTCGGACGGTTTCTATTTCCTGCTCGCGAACGAGGACGGCTGGAACCCCACGTCCGAGCGCGGCGTTCACGTGAGACCATTGTTCATCGATCCGGTCGATCGCTCGGACACGGCACTGGTGCGGCTCGATGCGGGCGCCACATCGGAAGCCTTCGACTCACTCGCGGGCGAGAGCATCCTCGTCGCCTCGGGCGACATCGATCTCGGCGGCGTGCAGCTGGGTGAAGGCGACTGGCGCGAACTCGGCGCGGGCCGGCATCCGGCGCGAAGCCTCGGGGGATGCGTCGTGTTCACGCTGCGGCCCGCGACTCCGGTGGATCGCGACGGGCTCGGCGCGGGGCGCACGGTGCGCGCGAGCGAAGGTGATTGGATCGATGCGGGCGGGGGCACTCACTTCAAGCCGCTCGGCAGCGATCGCGCGACTCGTCGCAGCGTGACGATCGCGCGGCTCGAGCCCGGAGCGCGGTTCCCCGAGCATCGTCACGACACCCCGGAAGAGCTCTACTTGTTGAACGGAAATGCGCGCACGCTCGGACGCGACATGCATCCAGGCGACTATCATCGCGCGGCACCGGGCAGTGAGCACGACGACACGACGAGCCGCGGCGGCTGCCACGCGGTGCTGGTGACCGGCTCGGCCTGACGGACGTTCGTTGGCGCGGGCTGAGCACCGCGACGCGTGTCACTCGCCGAGATCGAACTCCACGGTCTTCGCCAGCTCGAGATACCGGCAGAACGCATTCGCGAGCTGCATCTGGCGCGGCGACCGGCAGTCGGGCTCGAACAGCCGCGGGCTCGCGACCACGATGCACGCACACTGCGCCCGCGAGGTCGCAACGTTGAGGCGGTTGGGGCTGTAGAGGAACTCCATCCCGCGCGGAGCTTCTTCGGGGGTCGAGGTCGCGAGCGCGTAGATCACGACCGGCGCTTCCTGACCCTGGAAGCGATCCACGGTGCCGACCTTGATGCCGCGCTCCGCGAGCCGCTCGCCGAGGCGCGCGACGTGCGCGTTGTAGGGCGCCACGATCAGAATGTCGGCGGCACCGAGCGGCGCGCGGTTTCCATGGCGGTCCACCCAGCCTGCGCCGCCGTCGAGCAACTCGTCCACGATCGCGGCGACCGCTTCGACTTCCTCGGGGGACGAGTTCTGGTTGCCCTCGTGCATCACGGGCACGTACCACAGGCCCGCGCCCGCGAACCGGTGCGGGCCGTCGAGCACGTGCCGCGACAGATCGCGTTGCGGTTGGAGGCGGCGCTCGTAGAATGCTTCCGACGTGAAATCGCAGATCGCGGGTGCGAGCCGCCAGGTCCGGCCCAGAAACAACCCGCGATCCGCGGGCACGGTCGCATGCCCCTGCAGCAGGTGTTCGAGCGCCGAGACCGCGACACCGTCGGGATGGCTGCCCTGGATCGGCTGTTCGAGCTGGCGCGGATCGCCGAGCAGCACGACGCTCGATGCGGCCTGCGCGACCGCGACGACGTTCGCGAGCGACATCTGGCCGGCTTCGTCGACGAACAGGACATCGACGACATCGGCGTACTCCTCGCGCGCCCACATCCACGAGGTTCCCGCTCCGACCTGGGCGGTGCCTTCGTTGAGCGCTTCGAGCACCAGGACGTTGTCTTCGACTTCGCGCACGGCACCGCCGACCGCGTCGGACGATCCGATCTTCTGGATGCACGCGACCTCGACTCCATCGCCCCCGCGGGCTTCGGCAGCCGCCTCCAGCACTTCGTCCAACAGATTGCGGATCACCTTATGGCTGTTCGCGGTGACACCGACCTTGAGTCCGTGCTCCACCATCGCCACGATCATGCGGGCCCCCGTGTGGGTCTTGCCGGCCCCCGGCGGTCCCTGGATCGGCAGCACACAGTGATCGAGTGACAACCCGATGCGCTGCGCGTGCGTGACGGGATCTTCCCCGGGTCGCGCATCGAGGCCGGCGCCACCGGCGAGCCGCGGCGGTTCCGCGAGCAACAGATCGAGCGCCGCGCGATGCGGTCCTTCGGCGGCGAAATCGTGATCGCGCACCCACTCGCCGAGCCGGATCAGGGATTCCTCCTGGGCGACAGCGCCAATGACTCTGTGGCGGTAGGCTGCAGTCGCATGTACGTCGGAGGTCTTCGCCATCTTCTCGATGTCGATCGTTCGCTCCCCGGGATCCATCGCGACCACGGTTCCCCAGCCGGTTCCTTCGCCGGCGAGCTTGAGGTCATCGTCGATGCGCACATCGGTCTCCTGCAGCGCGAATCGATAGCGGTGGACCGGTTTCTTCGCGGTTCCCCCGACGGCCGCGACGAACTCCAGATCCGCGATCGCAGCACGGTCCTCGCGCAGCTCATCGTCGTTCAGCCCGATCAGGCGGTAATGCTCCCACCACGCGGCCTTCTCCTCGCGCCAGTGGAACTCGAGAAGCTGGGCGAGCAGCCAGCGCGCGTGCTCTGCGGGGCCGCGCTCCGAAGGCACGGGCGCGATGCCCTCCACCAGTTCCGCCGCCAGCGCCCGGGCCTGCATCCGCCGCTCGTTCGGCGGCTTCTCCTGCTCGATCACCTTCGGTACCGGCCGCGGCACCTCGACTCCCTGGCGCTCCTGACCCTCCCGCAGTTTCTCGAGCCACTCGCGCAGGCGCAACGCCGAAACGCAATCGTCGCGGTTGTAGCATTCGACCGCCGCGCGCGACTCGGCCGTGATCGCATCGTGCTGGCCCAGCTCGAGCGCCTGCTCGAGCGCGCGCTTGTACGGCGCCATGTCGCGCAGCGCGATCTCGCGCGTGTAGCCGAAGAAACGTTCGAGGTCTTTGATCGAGTAACTCTCCACACTCGCGCGCACGGCGTGGCGCACCGCGCCGTAGAGATCGACGAACCGCTCGCCGCGCAGCAGCTGGTCGATCGCGTCTTCGCGCGTTCCGTAGCGGCCCATCAGGCGTTTGAGCGCGCCGGGCTCGTAGGGCGCGTAGTGATAGATGTGGGTCCTGGGGTCGATTTCGACTCGCGCGCTCATGAAGTCGACGAGCTGCTCGAACGCGGCGCGCTCGCCGGCCTCATCGAACCCCCACCACGCGCGATACTCGGGAGTGCCGTGCTCGCCGGTCCACGCAACGCCGAACAAGTATTCGAGCCCGTTGCGGCCGACGAACGGATCGCCTTCGAGATCGAGGAACAGATCGCCCGCGGTCGGTTCCGGCAGCCGGGTGAGGCCGAACCCGGGCACGATCGGCAGCACGACTTCATGGACCGGAACGCCGCGCGTGCGACCCTCGAACTGAACGCGGGCCTGCTCGCGGCCGCGCACCAGACTCTCGGGCGATCCGCGATCGGGACGCCAGGTGAGCGGGATCGGTTCGGCGGCGAAGCGTTCGAGCGTCACGATCCCGCGCGATTCAAGCTCGCCGCGCTGCATCCGCGTCAGGTTCGCAACGCGTGAGAGATGATCGTCGTTCTGCCAGCGCTGGTCGCAGCGCGGCCACCAGCGGCACAGATCGCAGTGCGGATTGGGTTCGGGGTAGGCTGCGTCTTCCGGCATTATCGAAGCCGCGGCGGCCAGATCGAGCCGGTGGCGCACGTGGCGGTAGTACGCCATGAAGTCCTCGACGCGGTAAGCCTGCTCGTCGAACGGATCGCCCGGCGTGACCACGACGAAGCGCTCGGGAAGCGTGCCCTGCAATTCGCGCAGCAGGTCCGAGTAGAGGCACAGCTGGAGGATGGTTCCGGCGCGCGTCTCGCGCGCGAGCTTGGTGTCGCACACTTCGTACGCCCACGGTCCGAAGCGGCTCTCGCCCGCGACGCGGCGCAGGATGTCGGTGCGGCCGAACCAGCGGTCGTTCTCGAGCGTGCCCTGAACCACGACGTCGTGCCCGGCGCGCAGGGCGGATTCGGTCGCCTCCCGCGCACCGTCACGCTCGACGATGCGGGCGACCGACAGGCCCTGCGCTTCCAGCGACTCGACGTAGCGGCGCTCGTGATCGGCTCCGAGCTTCTGCAGAGTTTCGAGCGACGGATCGTTCCAGTGCGGCACCGCGAGTTCCCGGCGCGCGGCACGCAGATCGAGTTGCGTGCGGTGGCGGCACCCGAGGTGATTCGCGAGGTCGCTGGCCGAGAGGATCAGGAGCTGGTCGAGGAGGCGCATCGGGCGAATGTCGCGGAAGCCGGCGGGACAGGCAAACGCCCCCGCCTCTCGAAGAGATGCGGGGGCGATGCAAGACTGGCTCCTCGGGTAGGATTCGAACCTACAACCCTCCGGTTAACAGCCGGATGCTCTACCATTGAGCTACCGAGGAACGTAAATGGGGATCGATGCGGGGCGCAGTGCCGCGGCCGCCGGGTGGGGCGGGATCCGAACAGGCCGGGGAGTCTACAAATCCGCGGTTGTCGCGGTCAAGGACGCGCGGAGTGGAACCGGTCGTGGGCGCGGTGCGCGCGCGGGGAACGCATCACGCCGCCTCGCGCGCACCACAGTGAGGACAACCCGGCGACGGTGTCCCGGCGGCGTGGTTTCCGGCGCCGCCACGCAGGGCCGCCGCCTCGGCGCGCGCCTCACGCAGCTCGCGAGAGAGCCCGACGATTCTGGCTCCGGCACGGACACGCGCGAGGATCTCGGTCGAGTCGCATGGCTTCACGAGATAGTCGTCGGCGCCGGTTTCGAGACCGAGCACGCGTTCGTTCACCGCACCCCGGGCACTGAGCAGGATGAAGTACGGCGCGTCCTCCTTGAGACCGACTTTGATCGACTGACACAGCTCGAGGCCGTCGACGTGCGGCATCATCCAGTCGGACAACACCAGGTGCGGATCGAACGTCACGATCGCCTTCATACCTTCCCGGCCGTCGACCGCGGTCGCGACGGTGTAGCCCTCGCCCGCGATCCGTTTCTCGAGGATGCGGCGGAAGGCGTCGTCGTCCTCCACCACGAGCACGCGAATGTCGGAGTTGGGAATCACGCGGCCTCTCTCAAGTAGCCTTTGATCTGGTCCACGAACGCGGCGTGATCGATGATCGGCTTGGCGACGTAATCTTCCGCCCCGCTGTCGCGCAACAACGCTTCGGCGTCGCCGCGCATGGCATACGCGGTCGCGAGCACGACCGGGACGCGCGACATGGCGGGATCATCCTTGATCAGGCCGCACAACTCGACCCCGCCCACCGGCTTGCCCCGGTAATGCGAGTGCGACAGCGAGATGTCCATGATCACGAGATCGACGGTCCCGCCGCGCACCAGCTCGAACACCTCGTCCGGAGACTCGGTGACCGTGACCTGGAAGCCGCCGCGTTTCTCGAGAATCATCCGGAACAACAACGCGTTCACCGCGTCGTCCTCCACGACCAGAATATGCTTCACGCCGCCTCCTCACGAAGTTCTTCGCCATCCGTGACGTCGAAACTGGATCCGGAATGTTCCGAGATCTCACCCTTGACCTGCATGTGCCAGTCGATGATGTGCGGAAGGATCAGGGGATTGTCGTGCACCGACGACTTGGGCAGCACGTCGAGCACGAGCCCTTGCTGGAGCACGCGGCGCTCGGCCTCGTCGCGCGCTTCCGGATAGTTCGTCAGCACCAGCACCGGCAGATCCTTGTGGAGTCCGCTCAGGGCGAGTTCGCGCAGGACGTCGTAACCGCTCACCGACGGCATCATGAGATCGAGCATCAGCAGATCGAATCCGCGCGGCTGGACGCTGAGGATGTGCAGGCACTCTTCGCCGTTGTTCGCGACGTCGATGTGAAACCGTTCCTCGGGCAGCGACTTGCGCACGTAGGCGACCACCGAGGGATCGTCGTCGGCCATGAGAATGCGCACGACGCGATCGCTGATGCGGCCCAGCATTTCCTCGATCCGGTCCATCAGCAGCGTTCCTTCCACCGGCTTTGCGAGATGCTGCGGCGGGCGGGCGAACGTCGTCGAGCGCAGCCGGTCGCGGACTTCGTCTTCGAAGCCCGTGACGAAGATCAACGGGATGTGACGGGTCTTGGCGTCGGTGGCCATGCGCTCGGCGAGATCCCACCCGGTGCGCAGCGCCGCCCCTTCGGGACACGAGAGCGCATAGTCGAGCACGACCGTGGCGGGACGCAGGCGCCGCGCCAGCATCCAGCCGCCTTCCGCATGACGGGCCTCGACGGTGCGGTAGCCCTGCCGATGCAGCAACGCGACGAGGTAGCGCCGGAAGATCGGATCGTCCTCGACCAGCAGAACGAGCGGACCGCCCGGAGGGCCCTCGATGCGCTCCGACGACGGGCTCTCCGGAAGCTCGTCGATCTCCTCGTGCCACCGCGGCATGGAGAAATACATGCGGGTTCCCTTGCCTTCACCTTCGCTGTGGACTCCGATGATGCCGCCCATCAGCTCGATCAGGCTGCGTGAGATCGCGAGTCCGAGCCCGGTGCCGCCGTACATGCGGGTCGTGCTGCCGTCGGCCTGCATGAACTTCTCGAAGATGCGGTTCTGGCGGTCGGCGGGAATGCCGATTCCGGTGTCGACGACCTCGATCATCCAGTGGCCGAGGCTCGCGTGCTCGGTCGCGCGCACGGTCACGGTGCCCGACGGCGTGAACTTGATGCTGTTGCCGACCAGGTTGATCAGCACCTGTTTGATCTTGCGGAAGTCGCCGCGAACGCCGGCCGCATGCAGGCCCGGCGCCTCGAAGGTGAGCTGGATTCCCTTCTGCGCGGCCTGGACGTGGGTCACCGTATAGACTTCGTCGAACAGCTTGCGCAGCGGAACTTCCTCGATGTCGAGCGTCAGCTTGCCCGACTCGATCTTCGCGATGTCGAGCACGTCGTTGATGAGCCCGAGCAGATGCCGCGAGCAGCCGAGCGCCTGGCGCATGAACTCGCGCTCTTCCTCGGGCGAGCTGCACATGCCGTCCAGCACCAGTTGCAGGAATCCGATCATGCCGTTGAGCGGCGTGCGCAGTTCGTGCGACGTGTTCGCGAGGAACTCGCTCTTGAGCCGCGATGCTTCCTCGAGCTGCGCATTGACCTCGGCGAGCCGGCGATTCGTGGTCTCGAGTCCGTGCGCGAACGATCGCGCCTGATCCTCGGCCTGGGCCTGCTGGCTGATGTCGCGCGCGATCGCGGTGTAGATCAAGTCCTCGCCTTCGCCGGCGCATGCGATCGACAGTTCGATCGGAGCACACACGGCGCCGAGATGCAGCGCTTCGGTGCGGATCACCCGACCCGGGACCGGCAGCTCGAAGTGACCATGGTCGTCCTCGCTACGCACGATCTCCGCAAGCGGCAGACCGCGCAGTTCGTCGCACGGCCGTTTGAAGATCTTTTCGGCTGCTGGATTCGCGGTGCGGACCGTCCCGCGGCGATCGAACGTCAGGATCGCATCGAACGCGTTGTCGAACACGGCCTGAATCTGGTTGGCGTGGCGCTTCGTGACTTCCCATTCGCGCTGCGAGAGTCCGGTTTCGAACTGGCGCCGCCAGAACAGAACGGCCGCTGCGACCATCAGCACCATCGCGACATCGAGGGCGATCAGTCCTGCGAGCACATTGCTGGTGCCGGCCTCGAGTTCCGACGACCGTACCTGCGACACGAGACCGCAATTGAGTTCCGGAATGTGGCGGGTCACGACCCATACCGGACCGCGCGCGGTGCCGGGGTTCATCTCGAGCCGTGATTCGGCACCGCTGGCGGCGAGCGCCGCCCCGCGGAACGCTCCGCCGCTCAGCGTGCTGCGCGCCCCCGCGGTGATGCCGAATCCAGCCGGGGGTGAGCTGAGGATGACGACTTCGTCGCCCTCGTTGGCCGCGAGGTAGGCTCCCGCGCTCTTGCCGAAACCGGGCCATCTCGACATCAGCGGGCGCAACGTGTCGTCGACGTTCGCATAGGCGACGAGCGTCCCCGCGAAGAGCGGTCCGTCGCGCAGCGGCACGGCGGCGACCAGCACCGAGGCGCGGTCGGCATCGCCGCTCATGACGCCGAGCGTGGTGCGGCGAACGCGCCCGCTGCGCATCGCGACCTCGGCCGGTGCCGCGGGCATGCGGGCCTGGTTCGGCCGCGCGCGCGCGATGAGCTCGCCATCCGGGCTGCGCAGTTCGATGTCGCTCCAGCGCAGCGTATTCGCGCTGCGCTCCAGCATCTCGCCGATGGACGCGGGAGCGAGCGGGCGGCCGTCGCGGTCGCGGCTCATGGCCGCGACGAGCTCGGCGTCCTGCGTGAACTGCGTGAGCACCGAGCGCAACTCGCTCACCTTGTCGGTGGCGTTGTCTTCGACTTCGGTCCAGCGCTCGCGGAGCTCACGCTGGTGCTCACTCTGATAGATCCCGATGTTGAGCAGTGCGGCGCTCATCGCGGCGAGCGCGATGAAGCCGATCGTCACGCGCTTGGACTCGCGGCGCGGATCGATGTCGCGCGTTTGCAGGAAACGCGCGGCACCCGGCACGGGCCGGATGGGATCCTGGCTCGTGCCGGTATTGTCGCCGGGACGGGTACCTGAGAAGAGTTCGAGTAGGCTCATGGTCGGTGCGTGGAAGGGTCTCCCGATACCCCGGGGGTATCGGGAACGCACCGGCCGAACTTGAGGAGTTACTGCCCGCCGGTCTGCCAGTAACGGGGCCGGATGTTCGCTGCCAGCACGCGTTTGCGCAATCGCAGGCTCGCCGGCGTGACCTCGAGCAGTTCGTCCTCGCGGATCCACTCGAGCGCCTGCTCGAGCGACATGCGATGGACGGGAACCAGACGGTAGCCTTCCTCGGAATTCGAAGAGCGCATGTTCGTGAGCTTCTTCTCCTTCACGATGTTGACGTCCATGTCCTGCTCGCGCGCATTCTCGCCGATGATCATGCCTTCATAGACGCGATCGGTGGGTCCGACGAAGATCTCGCCGCGATCCTGGACGTGCTCGATCGCGTACGGCGTGACCTTGCCGGGGCGGTCGGAGACCAGGGCACCCGTCATCCGGTGCGGAATCTCTCCAAGCCACGGCTCCCAGCCGTCGAACAGATGGTTCAGCAGCCCGGTGCCGCGAGTGTCCGAAAGGAACGGTCCGCGGAATCCGATCAATCCGCGCGAAGGGATGCGGAACTCGAGCCTCACGCGGCCGGTGCCGTGGTTGACCATGTTCACCATGCGGCCTTTGCGGGTGCCGATCTTCTGCGTGACGATGCCAACGAACTCCTCGGGGCAGTCGATCACGAGATGCTCCATCGGCTCGTGCTTGGTTCCGTCGATGACGCGCGTCAGCACCTCGGGCTTGCCGACGGCGAGCTCGAAGCCTTCGCGGCGCATCATCTCGATCAGGATCGCCATCTGCAGTTCACCGCGGCCCGAGACGACGAACGCGTCGGGCGTCTCGCCCGGATCGA
The DNA here is from genome assembly GCA_031364845.1 of Candidatus Eiseniibacteriota bacterium. GTDB lineage: Bacteria > Eisenbacteria > RBG-16-71-46 > RBG-16-71-46 > RBG-16-71-46 > JANLWX01. The sequence goes on along the minus strand of JANLWX010000166.1, from coordinate 18,145 downwards.
CGCGGATGCTGACGTTGGTCAGCAGTTCGCGGTCGAGCCGCTCGCGGATGTTGCGCGAGGTGACGTACTTGCCCTCCTGCCCGGCGAACGGCGAGTTGTTGACCTGGAACACCATGCTCACGGTCGGCTCGTCCACGGTTACGCGCGCCAGCGCGATCGGGCGCTGGGGATCGGTGATCGTGTCGCCGATCGTGACGTCGTCGAAGCCCGCGAGTGCGACGATGTCGCCGGGACCCGCCTCGTCGACTTCGACGCGGTCCAGGCCTTCGAACACGTAGAGGTTCGTCACGCGGCGCGGCACGAGGCTGCCGTCGATCGTCGAGAGCACGACGTCCTGGCGCGCCTTCAGGCGTCCGTTGACGATGCGCCCGACCGCGAGGCGTCCGACATAGTCCGAATACGCGAGATTCAGGATCAGCATCTGGAGCGGCATTTCGGAATCGTACGCGGGCGCGGGAATCGTCTTGAGAATCTCCTCGAACAGCGGCTTCAGCTGGTGGTTCTCGCCGTCGGGAGACATCCGGCACACGCCTTCGCGCGCGATCGTCCACAGCACCGGGAACTCGAGCTGGTGCTCGTTCGCATCGAGATCGATGAACAGGTCATAGATCTCGTTGAGCACTTCCTGAGGACGCGCGTCCTTGCGGTCAATCTTGTTGATCACGACGATCGGCGGCAGCCCGAGTTCGAGCGCCTTCTTGAGCACGAACCGCGTCTGCGGCAGCGGACCTTCACTCGCATCGACCAGCAGCAGCACGCCGTCGACCATCTTGAGCGTGCGCTCGACCTCGCCGCCGAAGTCGGCGTGGCCCGGCGTGTCCACGATGTTGATCTTCGTGTCGCCGTAACGGACCGCGGTGTTCTTCGCGAGAATCGTGATGCCCTTCTCGCGCTCGAGGTCGTTCGAGTCCATCACCCGTTCGGCCACTTCCTGATTCTCGCGGAACACGCCGCTCTGCCACAGCAGGGCATCGACCAGCGTGGTCTTTCCGTGATCGACGTGGGCGATGATGGCGATGTTGCGAACGTCCGCGCGCACGGCGTTGGTCGTGGTCGCGGCGGGTGTGACACCTCGGATTTCGGTCTGATTCATCGACTCCCCAGCGCGTCGGACTCGAATTGCGCCCTGAACGCGTTCCAATAGTCTCGCCCTTCGAAGAGCGAATCGTACGAATACAGCGCGATTTGCGGAAAGCCCATCGCGCGAGCACCTTTGATCTTGAGCGCGGCGGTGGCCGGCTTTGTGTTGTACATCGCAATTCCGGGGACGACTTCACCCCCGGTCCCGAGTTCTGCGGCGACTCCGATCAGCTGGTTCATCACCGCCTGGACCGGAGCCCCATAGCACATCAGAAACGCGCGATCGACGAGTCCGTCCCGGACCCACGACCGCCACATCTGAGCGTTCGACCGCTCGGCCCGCAGCGTGTCGGCAATCACCGCCGCGGAGAACGCGACCTCGGGCCGCACCGCGCGCGCCGAGTCGCGCATCGCGCGCACGATCGCCGTCACTTCACCGCGTTGAAACGTATTCCATGCCTCGCGAAACTCCACGAGTCCGGCCGCGTCCAGGTGCTCCGTGCGCGCCGGATCGATGCCGCTTTCGAGCGCGAAGCGCGCCCGCGTCGTCTGATCCCATCCGACGCTCACGCTCGGATGGCGAATGTAGTCCAGATGAATCCCGTCCACCGGATAGCGCTCGGCGATCTCGCGCGAAATCGCGGCGAGCCACGCCTGCACTCCCGGGTGCGCCGCCGACAGAAACACGCCTTCGACACCCTTGATGGCCCGTTCCCGCGCACCGAGCGCCATCATCGAACGGCCATCCTGCAACCGCGCGACCCACTCCGGATGCGCATTCACCACGTGCCGCGGATCACGCGGCCGCCGGGGCGCCGACCACACGAGCAGGCAGTTGACCCACGCGTGGACTTCGATCCCGGCCTCGTGTGCCCGGCCGATCATCTCATCGAGCGGATCGAACTCCGGCCCCTCGCGAGGATCCAGGAACTCCGCGCGCGGCAGCACGTCCGAGCGGTAGCACGCGTCGCCGCGTCCGACCACCTGCACCAGCACTCCCCGCACGCCCATCCGCTTCGCGCGCGCGATGACGCTGTCCACTCCCGCGCGGTTCTTGAGCGATCCGCGCAGGACCCACATGTAGTCGACCGGCGCCGCGGCATGCGCCGAGTCCGGCTCGACGTCCGCCGCACCCGCCAGGGGCACGAGACCCGCGAGCACCCCGAACAACACGGCACTCACGAACCACCGGGTAGTGCCGGTCACGGTCCCTCCACAAGAGAGAAGCGCGGGCGGAAGCGAACCCCCGCCCGCGCTCGAAGCTTCGAGGAGTAACCGGTCCGCGGCCTTGTGGGCGGCGAATGCAGCCGGTCACGGAAAGCGACCCTGAAGCTCTTCTATCCTGAGAGTATCGTCCTCGAACTACCCGGTCTTGACGCCGGTCCGTCCGCGACGTCGCGCCGGATTCGCCGGCTCCGCGTCGCCCGAACCACCCTTCTTGCGACCGCGCGACGGCTTCTCCTCCGCCTCCGCCGCCTCGGCCTTCGCCTTCTTCTCGACCTTCTTGCCCGCGGCCGCCGCCTTGGTCAGCTCTTCCGCGGCGAGACGGTCCTGGCGCTCCTTATCCTTCTGCTCGGAGCTCTTCACCAGTTCCAGATACGCGGTTTCGCCCGCGTCACCGAGCCGGTGCCCGATGCGGAGGATGCGGGTGTAGCCGCCCTGCCGGTCCGTGTACCACGGAGCGATGGTCTCGAACAGCTTCGCCGTGATCGCCGGCTTCATGACATAGGCCGCGACCATGCGCCGCGCGGCGAGGTCACCGCGCTTGCCGAAGGTGATCATCTTCTCGGCGACCGGGCGAGCTTCCTTGGCCTTGGCCACGGTCGTCTCGATACGCTCGTATTCGAACAGCGCGGTCACCAGATTGCGCAGGACCGCACGGCGATGCGCCGCAGTCCGGCTCAGCTTGCGAAAGGCTTTGCGATGTCGCATGTCTTCGATACTCCCCAATCCGTCCAGGACATAGAAGCGCGTGGCGCTCCGCTCAGTTCTCCGAGCTCACCATTGACTTGGATTCCACGTAGCGGCTCACATCCATGCCGAAGTGGAGTCCCATCTCGCCCAGGATGTCCTGGATCTCCTTCAGCGACTTGCGCCCGAAGTTGCGGAACTTGAGCATCTCCGGTTCGCCCTTCTGAACCAGATCGCCGATCGACTTGATCTCGGCGGCCCGCAGGCAGTTGCTCGAACGCACGGACAGTTCCAGCTCGTCCACGCTCTTGTCGAGCAGCTTGCGGATGCGCATGATCTCCTCGTCGACTTCCTCCTCGGCCTCTTCCTCGATCGGCTCCTCGAAGTTGATGAACAGGCTGAAGTGGTCGCGCAGGATCTTGGCCGCAACCGCCACGGCATCCTGCGGAAGGATGCTGCGATCGGTCCACACTTCGACGGTCAGCTTGTCGTAGTCGATGCGCTGGCCGAGACGCGTGGCCTCGACCTGGTAGTTCACCTTCGTGACCGGCGAGAACAGCGAATCGATCGGAATCACGCCGATCGGACGGTCCGTCGCCGAGTGCATGTCCGCCGACACATAGCCGCGTCCGCCGCCGATCTCGACTTCCATTCGGAGATCGCCGTCACGGTTGAGCGTCGCGATGTGCAGATCGGGATTCAGGATCTCGATCTCGGGATCGACCACCATGTTCCCGGCGCGCACTTCGCCCTTGCCCTTCATCTCGAACACGCCCTTCTTCGGGCCGTCGCCGTGCAGCTTGAGGCGCACCTGCTTGAGATTGAGGATGATCTCGGTCACGTCCTCGATCACGCCCGGCAGAGTCGAGAATTCGTGCAGCACGCCGTCGATGCGCACCGCGGACACCGCGGCACCCTGCAACGACGAGAGCAGCACGCGGCGCAGCGCGTTCCCGAGCGTGAGCCCGAAGCCGCGCTCCAGCGGCTCGATCACGAACTTCGCGTAGCCATCATCGTTGTTGGAATCGGGCACGAGCTGCTTCGGCATGGTCAGATTCTTCCACTTCATATGCAAGGCTCCCGGTGAGAGGGGTCCTGAAACTACTTCGAGTAGAGCTCGACGATGAGCTGCTCGTTGATCGGCACCGGGATCGACTCCCGCGTGGGAATGCTGAGAACACGGCCGGTGACCTGGTCCGCGTTGACCTCGAGCCACTCGGGCGACGACTGGCCCTTGCGCGACTCGAGCGAGTTCACGACCACCGACAGCTTCTTGCTACGTTCGCGGATCGAGACTTCATCGCCGCTCTTGACGAGGAACGAAGGAATGTCGACCTTGCGGCCGTTCACGCGCACGTGTCCGTGACGGACGATCTGGCGCGCGGTCGCACGGTTGCCTGCGAAACCGAGACGGAAGATGACGTTGTCGAGACGGCGCTCGAGCATCTGGAGCAGCACTTCGCCCGTCACGCCCTTCGCGTCCGACGCCTTGTGGAAGTAGTGACGGAACTGGCGCTCGAGCAGCCCGTAGATGCGGCGGGCCTTCTGCTTCTCGCGCAGCTGCAGTCCGTAGTTGGTTTCCTTGACGCGACGGCTCTTCCCGTGTTCACCGGGCGCGTAGCCGCGGCGCTCGATTGCGCACTTGTCCGAGAAGCAGCGCGACGCCTTGAGGAAGAGCTTCATGCCCTCGCGCCGGCACAGCCGGCACTTTGCATCGTGATATACCGCCATGTTCGGGCTCTCCTAGACGCGACGCCGCTTGGGCGGGCGGCAGCCATTGTGGGGAATTGGAGTGACGTCCTTGATTGCGGAGATCTCGAGACCAACCGCCTGAAGGGATCGAATGGCCGCTTCGCGTCCGCCGCCCGGGCCCTTGACCCAGACCTCGACGCGCTTCATGCCATAGTTCAACGCTTCGCGCCCGGTCGCCTCCGCGGCGACCTGCGCCGCGAACGGCGTGCTCTTGCGCGAACCCTTGAAGCCGACCTTGCCTCCACTGGCCCACGAGACCACGTTGCCGTCCATGTCGGTGATCGTGATGATCGTGTTGTTGAAGCTCGCCTGCACGTGTGCGACACCGTTGGCCGACACCTTGCGATCCCGCTTCTTGCCCTTCTTTGCTTCGGTCACTCGAATCCTCCATGCGCATCGCTTGTGTAGCGACGCGCGTGCGAACTACTTCTTGACGCCCGCCTTTGCCGGTGCGGCCTTGCGCGCAGCGCCCGCGGTCTTCTTGGGTCCCTTGCGGGTGCGAGCATTCGTCTTCGTGCGTTGTCCGCGTACCGGCAGCCCGCGGCGATGCCGCAGTCCGCGATACGCTCCGATGTCCATCAATCGCTTGATGTTCATCGCGATCTCACTGCGCAGAGCACCTTCCACCTTGTACTCGCGCTCGATGATGCCACGGAGCTTTCCGGTGTCCTCGTCGCTCAGGTTCTTCACCCGGATCTCCGGGCGCACCCCTGCCGAATCGAGAATCCGCATCGCCGTGTTCCGACCGATGCCGTAGATGTAAGTCAGCGCGATTTCAATCCGCTTGTCGGCCGGCAAATCGACGCCCGCGATACGTGCCACAGACTTCCTCCTTCGCTAGCAGCCAGCCTGCCTGCTACTTCTGCCGTTGCTTGTGCCGGGGATTGCGCTTGCAGATCACGCGGATCACGCCCTTGCGACGCACCACTTTGCAGTGCTCGCAGATCTTCTTTACCGACGTACGGACCTTCATATCGGACCGTCTCCTTACTTGTACCGGTACACGATCCGCCCGCGATTCAGGTCGTACGGTGACAGCTCGACCGTGACCTTGTCGCCCGGGAGGATCTTGATGAAATGCATCCGCATCTTGCCCGAGATATGGGCCAGCACGATGTGTTTGTTCTCGAGTTCGACCCGGAACATCGCGTTCGGGAGCGGCTCGACGACCGTGCCTTCGACCTGGATGCCCTCTTCTTTCGCCAATTCAGCCTTCCTGGCCCGGATCCGAAAGGATCTCGGGACCGTCCGGACCGACCGCCACCGTATGCTCGAAGTGCGCGCTCAGAGAGCCGTCCTTCGTCACCACGGTCCAGCCATCCGGCTGCACCACCACCTCGTGACCGCCCACATTGACCATGGGTTCGATCGCAAGAACCTGACCGGTCATGAGACGGGGCCCGCGCGCCGGAGGGCCGTAGTTCGGAACTTGCGGCTCCTCATGCATCTCACGCCCGATCCCATGACCGACCAGCGTCCTGACCACCGAGAAGCCGTGCTTCTCGGCGTATTCCTGCACCGCATGCGAAATGTCGCCGACCCGATTGCCGGCCTTCGCGTGAACGATGGCTTCGGCGAGTGCCTGGCGGGTGACGTCGAGCAGGCGGCGCGCCTCGTCCGACACGTTGCCGACCGGCACCGTCAGTGCCGCATCCCCGAAGTAACCGTCCTTCTCGACGCCGACGTCGATGCCGACGATGTCGCCGTCCTTGAGTGTGTAGGGTCCCGGAATCGCGTGCACGACCTCGGCGTTGACAGACGGGCAGATCGACGCGGGAAACCCGCGATAGCCCTTGAACGCCGGACGGCCGCCATTGTCGCGAATGAAGGTCTCCGCCAGCCGGTCCAGATGCTGGGTCGTCACGCCCGGGCGCACCTCGGATTCGAGCATGCGCAGCGTGCGTCCCACCAGCCGTGCGGCGGCGCGGATCGCTTCGATTTCGTCGCGGTTCCTCAGATAGACCAAGACATCACCTCGCGGTACGGACTCCGTCGAGCGCCCGTTTGAGCGCCGAATAGACCGTATCCATCTCTCCCATTCCCTGCACTTCGATCAGCCGCCCGAGCTTCCGGTAGTGCTCCACCAGCGGCGCCGTCTGCGCCTCGTAAACTTCGAGCCGCTTGCGAATCGTGTGCTCGGTGTCGTCGGCACGCTGAACCAGCGCCACCGCCGGATGATCGTCACAGTGCGTGCCGTCACGCGGCGGCGCACTCACCACATTATAGGACCGCTTGCACTGCGGGCACTCGCGCCGGGCGGCGATCCGCCGCACCAGCTCGTCCACCGGTGCGGCCAGGCTCGCGACCGCATCCAGCGACTGTCCCCGTTCGGCGAGCAACGCATCGAGCGCAACCGCCTGCGGAACCGTTCGCGGGAATCCATCCAGCACGAATCCATTGGTGGCATCGGGCTCGAGTGTCCGGTCGCGAACCAGGCCGATCATGACCTCGTCGGCGACCAAAAACCCCGAATCCATCTGCCGTCTCGCTTCGATTCCGAGAGGTGTCTCACGCGTCACCGCCTCGCGAAGAATCTCACCTGTCGAAATCAACACCCAACCGTACTCTTCGGCGAGTCGCCGGCCCTGCGTTCCCTTGCCGACGCCCGGCGGCCCGAGCAGTACGTTTCGCATTTACATTCTCTGCCGGCCACGAATGCGGCCCCGCTTCACAAACCCTTCGTAGTGCCTCATCAACAGGTGCGATTCGATCTGCTGCAGCGTATCGAGCGCGACACCGACCACGATCAGCACGCTGGTGCCGCCGAAGCCCAGGAACGGCAGTCCTGAGGTTGCGATCAGCACGTCGGGAATCACCGCAATGAGCGCCAGGAAGATCGCACCCGGCAGCGTGATCCGCGACAGCACCCGGTCGATGTACTCGGCCGTCTTGCGCCCCGGGCGGATGCCCGGAATGAAGCCTCCGTACTTGCGCATGTTCTCCGCGAGGTCGTTCGGATTGAGCACGACCGCGGTGTAGAAGTACGTGAAGAAGATGATGATCAGTCCATAGAGCAGGTTGTAAGGAACGGTCGTGCGGCCGAACCATGATCCCATCGCGGCAAGCGGGTGATTCGGAGGCACGAAGCCCGCGATCGTGGCCGGCAGAATCATCACCGATGATGCGAAAATGATCGGAATCACGCCCGCGGTGTTCACGCGGAGCGGGATGTGCGTATTCGATCCGCCGTACATCCGGCGTCCCACGATGCGCTTGGCGTACTGCACCGGAATCTTGCGCACCGCCTGCGTCATGAGCACGACTGCCGCGACGATCAGCACCATCAGCGCCACGACGAGGAGCGCCACGATCGGTGACAGCGTTCCTGCGCGAATGCTCTCGAACGCGGCGAGAATCGCATTCGGCCCGCCGCCGATGATGTTCACGAAGATGATCAGCGAAATACCGTTGCCGATGCCGTGTTCGGTGATCTTCTCTCCGAGCCACATCACGAAGATCGTGCCGGTGGTCTGAGTGATGATCGTCGACAAGGTGAACAGCAGCCCCGGATGCGGCACAACCGTCAGACCTTCCGCCGCTCCCATGTTCACGAGGAACACGCTGTAGGCGAGCGACTGAACGATCGAGATGATCACCGTGCCGTAACGTGTGAGCTGGGTGAGCTTCTTCTGACCTTCCTCGCCCTCCTTGCGCAGCTTCTCGAGATACGGAACCACCGCACCCAGCAGCTGCAGGATGATCGAGGACGAGATGTACGGCATGATCCCGAGCGCGAAAATGGTCGCGCGAGAGAAGGCACCGCCGACGAACAGGTCGTAGAGGCCGAACAGCGTTCCCCGCTGGCTCTCGAATGCCGCGTTCAGCGCGCGCGCGTTCACGCCCGGCGTCGGGATGTGCTCCCCAAGCCGGTACACGACGAACATCGCGAGCGTGAAGAAGATCCGCCGCTTGAGCTCAGGAACCTGGAAGATGTTGCGAAACTTGTCGAGCATGAACGATTACGCCTTGGCCTGGGTTTTCTCGAGACTCTCGAGCTTGCCGCCGACCGCTTCGATCGCTTTGCGAGCGGAAGCGCTGGCTTTGTCCACTGCGATCGTGAGCGCCACCTTCAGTTCACCGGCACCGAGCAGCTTGATCGGCCCCTTGCGCCGCACCAGGCCCTGCGACTCGAGCCACGCACGGTCCACGCGCGTCTGCGCCGGAGCGTCCGCGAGCTGGCCGACGTTGATCACCTGATATTCGACGCGGCCCGGATTCTTGAAGCCGCGTTTCGGCAGACGGCGCTGGATGGGCATCTGCCCGCCCTCGAACCATGACGGAATCTTTCCGCCGGTCCGCGCCTTGTGCCCCTTGTGTCCCTTGCCCGCGGTGCCGCCGAGTCCTGAAGCGGCGCCCTTGCCGCGGCGCTTCGACGGCCGGGTTGCTCCCGCCGCCGGACGAATCGTACCGATGCGCATGGTTCCCGTCCTCGTCATGCTTCCGTCACCTCGACGAGGTGACGCACCTTGAACACCATGCCCCTGATCTGGGGCGTGTCGTCGTGCTCGACCGTGTGCTGGAGCTTGCGCAGCCCCAGCGCGCGCACGGTCGCGCCCTGATCTTCCTTGTGGCCGCTCGAGCTCTTGACGTAGCGGATGCGAAGTTTACGCGCCATCGGAGGCTCTCCTCGCGCCGAACATCTCTTCCACCGTCATACCGCGCGCCGCCGCCACTTCATGCGGCCGGCGCAGGCGCTGAAGACCGTTCACCGTGGCCTTCACCAGATTGTGCGGGTTGCGCGTGCCGAGGCACTTGGTCAGCACGTTCACAATGCCCGCGACTTCGAGCACCGCGCGCACGCCGGCGCCGGCGATCACGCCGGTTCCAGGCGATGCCGGCTTGAGCAGGACTTCGCCCGCGCCGAAGTGACCGAGCACCTGATGCGGGATCGATCCTCCGCGCGTCAGCGGCACACGGAACAGATTCTTCTTTGCGGTCTCGCCGGCCTTACGGATCGCGTCGGCGACTTCGTTCGCCTTACCGAGACCCACGCCGACGCGGCCGGCCTGGTCGCCCACCGCCACGATGGCGTTGAACGAGAACCGGCGCCCGCCCTTGACGACCTTGGCGCAGCGATTGACCGCAATCACGCGCTCGACGAATTCAGACTTCTGCTGTGAATCACCGGGACGAGCCACGCACGCCTCCTAGAATTCCAGACCGCCGGCGCGCGCACCGTCAGCGAGCGCCTTGACCCGGCCGTGATACAGGTACCCGCCGCGATCGAACGCGACCCGGGTAATGCCTTTCTCCTTCGCGCGCTCCGCGATGAGCTTGCCCACCGCGGTGCTGAGCGAAATCTTCCCGCCCGATTCGGGCTTGCCGATCGCGGGCTCGCGGCTGCTCGCCGCGACCAGCGTGCGCCCCTGATCGTCGTCGACGATCTGCGCATAGATGAACCGCGAGCTGCGGAATACCGACAGCCGCGGACGCGATTCGTTCCCGCGCACACGCTTGCGAATGCGGTAGCGCCGGATTCGGCGCCGCTCGTTCTTGTTGTGCTGTCCGCTCATGAAGAGGCTCCTGCAGCCTTGCCGGCCTTACGGCGAACGTATTCGCCTTCGTAACGGATTCCCTTGCCCTTGTACGGCTCCGGCGGACGGAACGCGCGGATGTTGGCCGCGACCTGTCCCACGTTGGCCTTGTCCGCGCCGCTCACGGTCAGCTTCGTCGGGCTGTCGACCTTGATGTCGATGCCCTCGGGCGGCGTGAACGTGATCGGGTGCGAATAGCCGAGCTGGAGCACGAGCTTCTTGCCGTCGGCCTGCGCGCGATATCCGGTGCCCTGGATCTCGAGCACCTTCTTGAAGCCGGTCGTCACGCCGATCACCATGTTGTTGATCAGCGCGCGCATGGTTCCGAACGCGGGGTTGCGCGTGATCTGCTCGGTGAGCACGCGGGCTTCGTTGTTCTCGACGACCACCTGGACTCCGGTGAGGACGTGGGAGCTCAGCGAGCCCTTCGGACCCTTCACCGCCACGCGGTCATTGGCGACTTCGACCGTCACCCCGTTCGGGATGGCGACCGGCAGCTTTCCGATACGCGACATGTCGCCTCCCTTACCAGATCTGCGCCATGAGCTCGCCGCCGAGACCCGCTTCGCGGGCCTCACGGTCGGTCATGACGCCGTGGGAGGTGGAAACGATCGAGGTGCCCATGCCGCCCAGAACGCGTGGGATCTCATCCTTGTTGACGTAGATCCGGCGGCCCGGGGTGCTCATGCGGCGAATTCCGGTGATGACGTTCGAGTGATCGTCCGCGTACTTGAGATAGACGCGCAGCACACCCTGCTTGGTGTCCTCGATCAGCTTGAAGTTGTTGATGTAGCGCTCGCGCAGCAGCACCTTGGCGATCTCCGTCTTGAGACTCGACGCGGGCACGTCCACCTTGCGGTGCTTCGCGCGCAGCGCGTTGCGGATCGACGTCAGGAAATCTGCGACCGGATCTGAAACAGCCATGATTTCTCCCAGGGTCCCAGCGTTCAGGAGCGCCCTTGCGCACCTGCTGCCTGGTCCTCGTGCACCCCTCTCGGGGCGCGGTTCACCAGCTCGACTTGACGACGCCCGGAATCTGACCGGAGAGCGCAAGCTCACGGAAGCAGATGCGGCACATTCCGAAATCTCGCAGGAACGCGCGCGGCCGCCCGCAACGATGACAGCGGGTGTAGGCGCGCACCTTGAACTTCGGTGTCCGCTTCCACTTCTCAATAATGGATTTCTTGGCCAATGTTCCTCCCCGCTACTTCTGACGGAACGGCATGTTCATGAGCCGCATCAGCTCGCGGCCTTCTTCGTCGGTCTTTGCGGAGGTCACGATCGTGACGTCCATGCCGCGCACCTTCCCGACTTTGTCGTAGTTGATCTCGGGAAAGATGATCTGCTCGGTGAGTCCCATGCTGTAGTTGCCGCGTCCGTCGAACGAACGCTGCGACAGTCCGCGGAAGTCGCGAATACGCGGCACGGCGACATTCACCAGACGGTCGTAGAATTCGTACATGCGAGCGCCGCGCAGCGTCACACAGCAGCCCACTCCGACGCCTTCGCGGAGCTTGAAGTTCGAGATCGATTTGCGCGCGCGGCGCAGCGCCGGACGCTGGCCCGTGATCTGGCCGAGCTCGTTCATCGCCGCGTCGAGCATCTTCTGATCGGACACCGCGTCACCCACGCCCATGTTGAGCACGATCTTCTCGAGCCGCGGCGCCTGCATGACGCTCTTGTACGCGAATTTCTCCATCAGCGCCGGCCGGACCGTCTCCTCGTAGAACTTCGCGAGACGAGGCTTCTCGGTCGGAGCCGAAGGCCGCTCCATCGTCACCGCACCGGCACTGGATTCGGTGCGCGACGCCTTGGCCTTCTTCTTCTGATCGTCCCCGGTCTTCGGAGTCTTAGGGGTCTTCGGAGCCGCGGCGGCCTTCGTCTTCGAAGCGTCCGCGCCCTTGGATTTCTTGTCTGCCATCGATACCTCTTGGTTCCAGGGTGCCTCGAGATTCTCCCGCTGCACCCTGGTGCCTGTGCGGGACTCGTGTCCGGCCGCTGCGCGGCCGGGACGCCCTACGCCTGCTTGGTGATCGTTTCGCCGCTCGCCTTGGACACGCGCTCGCGGGTTCCGTCCTCGAGCTGCCGGACTCCGACGCGCGTTCCGCGCTGGAGCTTCGCGTCGTACAGCAGCACGTTCGACATGTGGAGCGGCGCTTCGCGCTCGATGATGCCGCTCGACACTCCCTGCTTGCGTGCCTTCGTATGACGCTTGATGAAATTCACCTTCTCGACCGTGACGCGGTGCTTCACTTCGTCGACCGCGAGCACGCGGCCGACCTTGCCCTTGTCGTCACCGGCGATCACTTGGACCGTGTCGCCTTTGCGAATCTTGAGACCCATCAGATCACCTCCGGCGCGAGCGAAATGATCTTCATGAACGACTTCTCGCGCAGTTCGCGCGCGATCGGCCCGAAGATGCGGGTACCGCGCGGTTCTTTGTCGTCGTTGATCAGCACGACCGCGTTCTCGTCGAAACGGATGTACGAGCCGTCCTTGCGGCGCCCTTCCTTCACGGCGCGCACCACGACCGCCTTCGCGACATCGCCCTTCTTCACCGCAGCACCCGGAATCGCGTCCTTGACCGACACCACGACGATGTCGCCCAGACGTCCATACCGCTTGTGATGGCCACCGAGCACCTTGATGCACTGTGCACGCTTCGCGCCCGAGTTGTCCGCGACCGTGACCCACGTTCGAAGCTGAATCATGATTTCACCCCCGAGGTCACTTGGCGCGCTCGACGAATTCCACGAACCGCCACCGCTTGTCTTTCGAAATGGGCCGCGTCTCCATGAACCGGATCGTGTCACCCACCTTGCACTCGTTCGTCTCGTCGTGAACCTTGAACTTCGTCCGCCGGCGCACGTACCGGCCATAGACCGGGTGCTTGACGAGGCGCTCGATGGACACGACCACGGTCTTGTCCATGCGGTCGCTCACGACCTGGCCGACGCGAATCTTCCTGCGATTGCGGGTTTCGTCTGCAATCATGACGGTCATTTGGGCTCCTTCTCGTTCAGCACGGTGAGGAGCCTTGCAACCTCGCGCCGGCTTTCCCGGATCTTGACCGGGTTGTCGAGCTGCTTCATCGAATTGCGGAACCGCAGGTTGAACAACTCCTCCCGCAGCTCGCCGAGGCGGCCGTTGATCTCATCCACCGACATGTCCCGCATGCTGGACGGCTTCACGTGGCTCATGGATCACTCCCCTCCCAGCTCGTGACGCTCGACGAACCGCGTGCGGATCGGGAGCTTCGACGCGCCGAGCTTCATGGCCGCCTGCGCCATGGGCTTCGAAATTCCTTCGAGCTCGAACATCACGCGCCCGGGCTTGACGACCGCGACCCAGAATTCCGGCGCGCCCTTGCCCTTGCCCATTCGAGTCTCGGCCGGCTTCTTGGTGACCGGCTTGTCCGGGAAAATGCGGATCCACATCTTGCCACCACGCTTGATCGAGCGCGTGATCGCCACGCGCGCCGCTTCGATCTGGCGGTTCGTCACCCACGCCGGTTCCAGCGCCTGCAGCCCGAATTCTCCGAACGCAACGGAGGAGCCGCGATACGCCTTGCCCCGCATGCGCCCGCGCTGCTGCTTGCGGTACTTGACGCGCTTCGGCATCAGCATCGGTCGGTCCCCCTCACTTCGCCGCGGCGGCCGTCACGGCCGCCGGCTTGTCGAGCACTTCTCCGTGGAACATCCACACCTTCACTCCGCACGTTCCATACGCCGTATTCGCCGTCGCGCGCGCGAAATCGATGTCGGCGCGCAGCGTGTGCAGCGGAACCCGGCCTTCGCGGTACGTCTCGAAGCGCGCCATTTCGGCGCCGCCCAGACGTCCCGAGCACGCGATACGCACGCCCTGAGCCCCCGCGCGCATCGACGAGGCGATCGCCTTCTTCATCGCGCGGCGGAACGAGACGCGCTGCTCGAGCTGCTTCGCGATGTGCTCGGCCACGAGCTGCGCGTCGAGGTCCGCGCGCTTGATCTCCTCGATGTTCAGCTGCACCTGCTTCTTCGTCAGCTGCTTCATTTCTTCCGACAGCTTGTCGACCTGCTCGCCCTTGCGGCCGATCACGAGTCCGGGACGCGCGGTGCGGATTCCGATCGTCACCTTCTCGCCCTTGCGCTCGATCGTGATCTTCGAGATGCCGGCCTGGTAGAGGCGCTTCTTGAGGTACCGCTTGATCAGCAGGTCCTCCTTCAGCAGCTCCGCGTAGCCCTTCTTCGCGAACCAGCGCGAGTCCCAGGTCTTGACGATCCCCAGGCGGAGACCGATCGGATTGGTTTTCTGTCCCATCTTAGAGCGACTCCTTCGTGGCGACGGTCACCGACACGTGGCTCGTCCGTTTGAGCAGGGGTGTTGCCCGACCCTGCGCGCGCGGCAGCCAGCGCTTGAGCGTCGGGCCGGCGCCGACCACGGCTTCTTTCACGTACAGATCCTCGAGGCGGACCTTGCCTTCGTGCAGGGCATTGGCGACCGCAGACTTGAGCACCTTCTGAATGATGCGCGCGCCCAGCTTGGGCATGAACTGCAGCGTGACCTGGGCCTCTTCGACCCGCTGGCCGCGGATGAGGTCCAGCACCTGGTTGCACTTGCGCGGCGTGATCCGCACGTAACGCTGAATCGCTTTCGCTTGCATGAGTCTACTTTCCGGGCGCAGGAGCCTTGTCGGCCGTCTGTCCGTGTCCGCGGAAGATGCGGGTCGGCACGAACTCGCCGAGCTTGTGGCCCACCATGTTTTCCGTGATGTAGATCGGGATGAACTTGTTTCCGTTGTGAACCGCCAGCGTGTGTCCGACGAACTCGGGCAGCACGGTGGAGCGGCGTGCCCACGTCTTCAGCACGCGCTTCTCACCGCTGCGGTTCATGGACTCGACCTTCTGAACCAGCGAGTCGACGACGTAGGGACCTTTTCGAATCGAACGAGCCATGGACGGTCTGGTTCTCCTTCCTACTTCGTACGACGCCGCACGATGAGCGAATCGCTCAGCTTGCGCTTGCGAGTTTTGAGACCCTTCGTGATCTTGCCCCACGGCGAGCACGGATGACGTCCGCCCGAGCTCTTGCCTTCGCCACCACCCATCGGATGGTCGACCGGATTCATCGCCACGCCGCGGACGCTGGGAGCCTTGCCGCGCCAGCGATTGCGCCCGGCCTTGCCGTAGGAAATGTTTTCGTGCTCGAGGTTGCCGACCTGGCCGATGACCGCGCGGCAATCGAGGTGAAACTTGCGGATCTCGCCCGACGGCAACCGCAGCTGGCCGTAGTCTCCGTCCTTCGCCATCAGCTGGCAGAAGACACCCGCCGAACGCGCGATGCGCGAGCGGCGGCCGGGGAACAGTTCGACGTTGTGCACGTTCGAGCCGAGCGGCACGTTGCGCAGCGGCAGGCAGTTGCCGATGCGAATTTCCGCGTCGGCGCCCGACTGCACGCGATCGCCCACCTTGAGTCCGTCAGGAGCGATGATGTACCGGCGCTCCCCGTCCACGTAGTTGAGCAGCGCGATGCGCGCCGAACGATTCGGGTCGTACTCGATGCTCGCGACCACGGCCGGAACCCCGTCCTTGTCGCGCTTGAAGTCGACGAGGCGGTAGCGCTGCTTGTGACCGCCACTGATCCAGCGCATCGAGATGTGGCCGTAGTTGTTCCGGCCGCCCGACTTGTAGATGCGTTCGGTGAGCGACTTCACCGGCTTGCTGCGCGTGAGTTCCGAGTAGTCGGACACCACCGTATGGCGGAGCGCCGGGGTCGTCGGTCGGAATTTCTTCAGTCCCATTTCCGATTCCTAGATCTGCTCGAACAGCTCGATCTTCTGATCGGGCTTGAGCGTGACGATGGCCTTCTTCCAGTCGCTGCGCTTGCCGACGAAACGTCCCGTCCGGCGCACCTTGCCGCGCAACTGCTGAGTCCGCACCTGATGCACTTTGACCGAGAAAACGACTTCGATGGCGCGCTTGATTTCGATCTTGTTCGCGCCGCGCGCCACTTCGAAGATGTACTGATTGCGCACTTCGCGAAGGACCGTGCCCTTCTCGGTGATCAGCGCGCGCTTGATGATGCTGCGAGGGTCGCTCATACGAACACCTCCTTGACCCGCTCCAGCGCCGGTGCCGTGAAGACGACGGAGTCGGACGAGAGCAGATCGTATGCGTTCAACTGGTGCGCCAGCGTCGTGTTCAGATTCTTGACGTTGCGGCACGACTTCCAGACGCGCTCATCCGCCTGATCGATGACCAGCAGCGTGCGCTTGCCGTAGAGGCCGAGCTTCTTCAACAGCGCGGCGACCATGGCGGTCTTCGGAACGTCGAACGCCAGCGAGTCGATGACCGTGATCGCGTTCTCGCTCGCGCGCTGCGAGAGCGCAGAGACGAGCGCGGCACGACGCTGCTTCTTCGGCATGTCCGAACGGTAGCTGCGCGGCTTCGGTCCGAAGGCGCGTCCGCCGCCCGGCATCAGCGGCGAGGTGTTCGAGCCCTGGCGCGCACGCCCGGTGCCCTTCTGCTTGAACGGCTTGCGGCCACCGCCCGAGACTTCGCCCTTGGCCTTGACCTTGGCGTTGCCCTGGCGCTGGTTGCCGAGATGACGCTTCACCGAAAGCCACATCAGGTGCTCGTGCACCGGCTGTCCGAACAGTTCTTCCGGCAGCCCGGCCGTGCCCTTGTCGCTTCCGTCGGATCCGACCATCTTGACGGTCACCGCGCTCATTTGACGTCCCGCTTCTTGACGATCACGAGGCCGTTCGTCGGACCCGGCACCGCGCCGCGCACCATCACGACGTTCTGCTCGGTGTCGACCGCGACGATCTCGAGATTCTTCTGGGTGAGGAACACGCCGCCCATGCGACCCGGGAGGCGCTTGCCTTTGATGACGCGTGACGGATACGCCGACGCGCCGATCGAGCCCGGCTGCTTGCCGAACGTCGGGCCGTGCGACGCGTGTCCGGAGACGAAGCCGTAACGCTTGACCACGCCCTGGAAACCGCGGCCTTTCGTGACGCCCTGGATGTCCACGTGCTGGCCCTTCTCGAACATCGAAACCGTGAGCTTCTGGCCCACTTCGATGCCCGCGAGGTCCGGCACCCGGAACTCCTTCAGAAACCGCGACGGGGGCAGATTGCGCTTCTTGAACTGCCCCAGCACCGGCCGCGTGTAGCGCGACTCCTTGTTCGATCCGAACCCGAGCTGGATGGCCGAATAGCCATTCAACTCAGCGGTGCGCACGTCAGTGACCGTGCACGGTCCGGCTTCGATGACGGTGACGGGGATCGCCTCGCCCTTCTCAGAGAAGAGCTGCGTCATCCCGATCTTCTTGCCGATCAATCCAATCATTCGTCTTGTCTCCAGGGGCGGCGATCGCCGCCCATCTGCTGCGTTGCTCGGGATCCGGTGATTACGTCTTGATTTCGATGTCCACGCCTGCGGGGACGTCCAGCTTCTCGAGCGCTTCCATGGTCTGGGCGGTCGAGCGCGTGATGTCGATCAGGCGCTTGTGAATGCGGATCTCGAACTGTTCGCGGGACTTCTTGTCGACGTGCGGGCTGCGCAGCACGGTGTAGACGGTCTTCTGGGTCGGCAGCGGAACCGGACCCGAAGTGACGGCACCCGTGCGGCGAGCAGTGCGCACGATGTCGGACGCCGACTGATCCAGCGTCGCGTGATCGTACGACTTTAGCTTTATGCGGATCTTCTGGAGCATTGATCAGTCCTTGTCTTTGCGCGAGAGCATTACGCGAGAATCTTGGCGACGACGCCGGCGCCGACGGTGCGGCCGCCTTCGCGGATCGCGAAGCGCAGTCCGTCCTCCATGGCGATCGGCGTGATCAGCTCGATCACCATGTCCACGTTGTCTCCCGGCATCACCATCTC
>JANLWX010000164.1:0-19929 GCA_031364845.1 Candidatus Eiseniibacteriota bacterium | reverse complement strand
GCATTCGTAACCTTCCCGTTCAGTGCGGCCCGAACGATGCCCGGCCGCTGCGCTTCCTTGTCGCTCATCGTGAGATGTCCCATGGGGGGACATAATCACTTTGCAATTAGGGGAGGACAGAATCATCTGGCATCTACAGCCTGGCATTCGCCGCTGGTGATCCTTCCAGCGACCGCGTTAAACTCAGGGCCATGACCTACTCACGTTCACTCTCTGCCGGCCGACCGTTCGCATACCGCATCCGCAACTTGTTGATGGCAAACGTCTTGACCGCCGCGCTCGGGGCTTCGGCCAGCGTTGCGGGGTCTTCGCCGGCGGCCGCGCCGGAGGCCGGCAAGCTCGCGCCGTCGCTCGCCCGGCTCGTCGCCGAGCGGCCGGAGGCCTCGATCGTCGCGTGGGTCCTGTTCACCGATCGCGCGGGCGCCGAGCGTAATCCCGCCGCGCGTGCCTCGCTGCGCCCGCTCGTTTCGCCGCGCTCGCTCGAACGTCGTCTGCGCCGCGGGATCATCACCGGTCTCGTCGCGTCGGATCTCGCGGTGCACGAGCCCTATGTTCGCGCGCTCGTTGCGCGCGGCGCGCGGTTGCGCGGCACCAGCCGCTGGCTGAACGCGGCGAGCGTTGAGATGCCCGCGCGCCTCGCGCGTGATCTCGCGAGTCTGCCGTTCGTATCGAAGATGGAGATCGTGCCGGTCGCAATGCGCATGGTTCCGATCGAGGATCCGGGTGCGCCGGGAAGCGATGATGCGGGACAGGCACGCCACGCCGAGCGCTCGAGTGCGGCACGTTCGTCCACGGTGACGCTCGCGCCCGGCGACACCGCGTACTACGGGCCTTCATTCAAGCAGCTCGCGATGATGCAGGTTCCTCAGCTCCATGCGATGGGACTCTCGGGCGCGGGGGTGCTCGTGTGCATGCTCGATTCCGGATTCCGCACCACGCACACGGCATTCGCGAGCCTCGACGTGATCGCGCGCCGCGACTTCATCCACGGCGACACGAATGTCGACGATCAGCCGGGGCAGGACTCGACCGGGCAGGGCAGCCACGGCACGCAGACGCTGGGATGCGTCGCGGCCTCCAAGCCCGGCCAGTATTCGGGGTCCGCGTTCGGAGCGACGGTCGCGCTCGGGAAGACCGAAGACATCCCGACCGAGCGTCCGATTGAGATGGACTATTGGCAATTCGGAGCGGAATGGGCCGACAGTCTCGGCGCCGACGTGATCTCCTCGAGCCTCGGCTATTCAACCTTCGACAGCGGCTACCCGTCTTACGGTCCGGAGGACATGGACGGCCGCACAACCGTGGTGGCGCGCGCGGCAACCGAAGCGGCGCGGCGCGGGATCACGGTCGTGAATTCCGCGGGCAATGGCGGGCCGGGTGCCGAGACGCTCGTGTCGCCGGGTGATGCCGACTCGATCATCACGGTGGGTGCCGTCGACTCGGTCAACGCCGTCACCGGGTTCTCATCGCGCGGGCCGACCGCGGACGGGCGTATCAAGCCGGACGTCGTCGCGCGCGGACGCAGCGTGTGGGTGCCGAGCTTCACTTCCGGCACCGCGTTCACGACCTCGAGCGGAACGTCGTTCTCATGTCCGCTCACCGCCGGCGTCGTGGCGCTGCTGCTCGAGTCGCATCCCAACTGGGGTCCATTCGAGGTGCGCGAAGCGTTGCGCGAGACCGCGCTCAATCACGCTAGTCCGAACAGCACGATCGGCTGGGGTCTGATCCAGGCTGTCGCCGCGAACAACTGGGTGCCGAGCACGCTCGGAGTTCCGGGGCGCGGTCCCGCCGCGTCACTCGCACTGGCGGCAGGTCCGAATCCGCTGCGTGCGGGAGAGCCGCTTGCGATCCGCTTCG
This sequence comes from Candidatus Eiseniibacteriota bacterium, assembly GCA_031364845.1. Taxonomy (GTDB): domain Bacteria; phylum Eisenbacteria; class RBG-16-71-46; order RBG-16-71-46; family RBG-16-71-46; genus JANLWX01. The sequence goes on along the minus strand of JANLWX010000164.1, from coordinate 18,072 downwards.
CCGGGCCGGCCGGTTCACATGCCGGCGTCGACGTGCTCGATCTCGCCGGGCGCCGGCAGGCTACCGTCTACTCGGGGCCGGGTGAGGGCAGTCACACGTCGCATTGGGACGGGCGTGACGCTCGCGGCGCGTTTCTGCCTGCGGGTATGTACTGGGTCCGTCTCGCCGTAGAGGGACCAGGATTCGCTCAGTCACGCGCGGTGCGGGTGGCGCTGCTGCCCTGACGCCGAAACGACTTTCCGCGCGGACCATTTTTCAAACAGGATTTCGTGTTGCCGTACATCATCACTCCCCGCGGCGGCACGCGGAGAACATTCGTTTCGATTGACGCGACCGCGTTGAGTGCTACCGAACCTCGCGTGTGCCCGCAACGAAGTTCGCGACTTCGTACCAGAGTAACGGGTTAGCCATCACGAACCGTCGTGAGGTTTCGTACTAGCGAACGAAACACCCCCGCCCCCGGAATGAGCGCCACACTTGACGCTGACTGGTCACGGTTCATGGCCCGCATCGTGCACAGTGTTCGCGCATGTGTCGTTAGCGCCGCAAGGTTTGCCGGGGATTCCGAGTAATGCGCCGCACATGTCTGCTTGCTTCCGCGCCCGTGGCCGAAGTCCTACCGGCCCGGCTTCGGATCTCATCCATGTTTCGGACACCTCGCAACCGAAGCAGAGCCTGGAGTGTCGCATGAATCGATTGCTGCTCAGCATCGTGTGCATCGGGCTGTTCGCCAGCGTGGCCGACGTCCGCGCCGCCGACGAAATCCATTGGACCATCACCGGTCCGACATCCGTGTCGTTCGATTGGCGGGGGCCTGACTCGACCCTGCGTTACGGGTTGACCACCGCCCTCGGCGATACCGTGACGGCGTACAGACCTTCTCCGCTTCCGTTCTCGTCCGCCGGACCATTCCGGGAAGCGCGGATCTCCGGACTCCTCCCGGATACGCTCTATCACTACGCGATCGGCACCGGTGCGGGTCACACGTTTCGAACCGCGCGGCGCCCGGGCGCTTCGGACTTCACGGTGATGATCGAAGGCGATATCGGTTCCAAGGCGCGCTATCCGCGCGTCGGCGTCGTGCAGCAGATGATTGCCGACGACCTGCCGGCCTTCGCGCTGATGCTGGGTGACCTGACCTACGGCAACGCGCACGGCCAGGCGGCGGTCGACAACCACTTCAACGATGTGATGGTGTGGTCCCAGGACGCCGCCTACATGCCGATCTGGGGTAACCATGAATGGGACAGCGGCGACGATCTGCGCAACTACAAAGGCCGGTTCGACCTGCCGAATCCGCGCACGTCTCCCGGGTCGCCGTCGGTCTCGTGCTGCAGCGAAGATTGGTACTGGTTCGACTACGGCAACGTGCGTTTCATCGCCTATCCCGAACCCTTCAGCGGTGCGTGGCTCGACTGGTCGAAGAAAGCTGCGGCCGTCATGGACTCAGCCCAGGCCAATCCCAGCATCACGTTCATCGTTACCTTCGGCCATCGCCCGGCGTATTCGTCCGGCCACCATCTGGGATCGGCCACGCTGAAAAAGTATCTGGACCAGCTCGGCCAGACACATTCGAAGTACAAGCTCAATCTCAACGGTAACAGTCACAACTATGAACGAAGCCATCCGCAGAGCGGCGTCGTTCACATCACGGCGGGCATGGGCGGTTCGACCGCGGAAGCCGACCGCGACACCACCGGTTGCCTGTGGAACGGGGGATGTCCGAAGCCTTCATGGTCCGCGTTCCGGTCCTATCGCCACGGTCCGGTTCGGTTGTCGTTCAGCGCCAGCGCCATCAAGATCGAAGCGATCTGTGGCCCGGCCGGTGACAATCGCAGCAACCCGATCGACATTCAGTGCACGCAGGGCAGCATCTTCGACAGCGCGATCATCGGATCCGGTATCGCCAATCTGGCGCCGAACGGTGACATCACCTCCCCCAGCGACGACATGACCATTTCCGAGGGCGAAGCGCTTCCGTTCGCCGGCAGCGCCTCCGATCCCGATGGCGACGCGCCGTTCACCTACCGCTGGACCTTCGATGGCGGTGCGGGTGAGGTGGCGGTCGAGGATCCGGGCTCGGTGCGATTCGACCGTGCCGGAAACTATCTGGTGGAATTCACGGTCACCGACCGGCGCGGATTGTCGGATCCCACACCCGGCCAGGTCACGGTGTTCGTCGAGCCTCCGAACCAGGCTCCCGTCGCGGTGATCTCGTCACCCGCAGACAATCTCGCGATCCAGCCGGGGGAGAGCGTCAACTTCCAGGGCTTCGCGGCGGACCCTGACGGCAATGCGCCGCTCTCGTATCTGTGGGACTTCGGAGGTGCGGTGCCGCGGTCGACCGTCGAAGACCCCGGGCCCGTCGTGTTCGCGACGCCGGGAACGTATCGGGTCACCTTCACGACGATCGACGCGCTCGGGCTGGCCGATCCGACGCCCGCGACTCGCGTGATCTCGGTCGCCGGCGGATCGAACGTGATTCCGTTCGGTGTCCTCGAAATGGCGCCGTCCTCAGGTATCGCCCCGCTCACGGTCAATGCGGATGGGCGCGCATCGACCGACCGTGACGGCATCATTACCGAGTACGAGTTCGACTTCGGCGACGGCACTTCCATTCAGAGCGGCCCGGTCGGCACGGCCTCACACACCTATGGCGCGGGAAGCTGGAATGCCCGGCTCACCGTCCACGACGACCGCGGCGGCAACTACACCGTGACGAAACCGGTGCTGGTCGCCGCACCGGTGGCGCAGAATCTCGTGACCAATGCTTCCGCCGAAACCGATCTCTCCGGATGGCGCGCCTACGCCACGTCGAACCTCGATCGCATCGAAGGAGGGTTCACAGGTGGCTACGCGATGCGATCGATCGGAGGGCCGTCGACGGCCTCGTTCGGTATCAACGACAGTCCGAATTGGGTTACGAGCGTTCCTGCGGCGCACGTCGGGACTCCGTACCACTTCAGCGCATGGGTGCGCTCTCCGAGCAGCCGCGGCAAAGCCGTGCTGCAGGTGCGCGAGTACCGAGGATCGACGCTGGTCGGAAGCCCGAAGCTCTCGGGCGGCATCAAGCTGCGCAAGACGTGGCAGCGGCTGTCGCTCGATTTCGTTCCAAAGACGGCGGGGACGACGCTCGATCTTCAGATCGTCGATCAACCGGCGGTTCCGGCCGAGACGCTGATCGTGGATCTGGTGGCGATCGAAGCCAACTCCGGGGCTGCTTCACCGGCCGCGTCTTCCGAAGTGTCCGGATTCGACGATCCGCTGCCCAGGGGCGCGGTGCTCTCGCCCAATCCGATGCGGGAGGGCGGGCTGCTGTCCTTCGTCGTGGAGCAGCCGGGGCCCGCGCGGGTGCAGGTGCTCGATGTGTCCGGGCGTGTCGTCCGCACGTTGATGGACCGCGATGCTGAAGTCGGACCGCAGCAGGTGTGGTTCGACGGTGCGGGTGCGGACGGCAGACGGCTTGCCTCGGGGCTCTACTTCTATCGCATCGTGATCGCCAGCGGGACGACGACGCGCAGGTTTGCGATCCTCAAGTGAACCCGGCGCCGACACAGGGCAATGCTTTCAAAGAATTGACAGCTGCGTCTTTCACTCTGAAACATTGTCCCCTGTCTTCGATCGAGTGATCAGGATTCTGTAAATGCTGGACCGTCGATGACACAAGCACGCCCATCTGGTGTTCAACTCTCTGTTGCGAAGTCGGCCGGCGCGTGATCCTGCCGGCTCACGCGCGAGTGATGCATCGATTAATGGATTCATTGTTCCGGGCCACTGGTCCACCGTTCGGGTCGCACTTTTGAATTGTCGAGGAGGGAACCATGCGTAAACCCGCAACCATCGCCATGTACGCTGTGATCGCCGTGCTGGCCGTTTCCGTCGCCGTGCTCTATCAGAAGTATCAGGTCACTTCGGCCAACTACGCGGACGTGAAGGCGGCCGAGGAAACCTCGCGCACTCACTATGCCGAGGCGTTCAACGCGATCGCCGAGATCCAGGATAGCCTCAACGCGATCAGCGACGCCGACGGCGCCGTCCAGCTCAAGCAGGAAGGGCTGCGTACGGAGCAGCGCCTGTCCCAGCCGAGCCGCGCGGAAGCGCTCGAGAGCATCGCGCTGCTCAACGCCAGCATTCTGCGCACGAAGACCAAGATCAGTGATCTCGAAGCGAGCCTCGAAGCGAGCGGAACGCGCGCGAAAGGGCTGCAGCGTCTGATCAAGAACCTGAAGCAGGACGTGGTCGCGAAGCAGGAACACATCGCGATGCTCACAGGCCAGGTCGACTCGCTGCAGACGCAGGTCGCGGGGCTGTCGACGACGGTCCAGGGCCTGGAGACCACCGTGGCGCAGGATCAGCAGGAGATCGAAGACAAGCGCCGCGAGCTCGGTACAATCTACTACATCATCGGCAGCAAGAAGGAACTCTCTTCGTCGGGCGTGATCGAGGCCAAGGGTGGCGTGCTGGGCATCGGCAAGACGCTCAAGCTCTCGGGTCAGTTCGACAACGGTCAGTTCACGGCTCTCGACACCGATCAGGAAACCGTGGTGCGCGCACCGGCCACCAGGGTCGAAGTCCTGAGCCCGCAGCCGCTCTCGAGCTACGAGGTCAAGATCGAGAACGGTCAGGTCGAGTTGCGCATCCTCGATCCCAAGGAGTTTCGCAAGGTGAAGCACCTGGTCATCATGACCGCATAGTTCTTTGCTTCGAAGATGAACCCGAAGGCCCGCGGAACGTTCTCCGCGGGCCTTCGCATTGGGGAGCCTAAGCGGTATGTCGGGGAGCGGTGCGAGCGCCAACGGTCGCGGCCACGAGAGGTCAACACGCTCAGGCGGTATGCTAGACTGATCGACGCAACTCGATGCTTTTTAAAGCCATGAGAGTTCTCTCCAATGGCTGAGCGGTTGCGGCGCCCTCACGCCCTTCCGTCTTCCAGGGATGGCGCGCGCGCCAAGAAACTCACGTGAAGGAGCACGTTCGATGCGATTGATGTTCATGACGCTCGCGGAAGGCTCGCGGCGGTGGCAAGTGTGGGCGGCGATGTTCGCGCTGGCTGCACTGATGCCGGCCATCGCATCGGCTCGGGAACCGATGGCAGGAAATTTCGCTGATCTCACGCTCGAGGAACTGAGCAACATCGAGGTCACCTCGGTGTCCCGACGCGCCCAGCGTCTGACCGAAGCTCCTGCCGCCGTGTTCGTCATCGACCGCGACGAGATCCGCCGCTCCGGCGCCAACACGCTGCCCGAGGCGCTGCGGCTCGCGCCCAATCTGCAGGTCGCGCGTGCGGACGCGGTGCAATACGCCATCACCGCGCGCGGTTTCAACAGTGTGCTCGCGAACAAACTGCTCGTGATGATCGACGGCCGCACCGTGTACTCGCCGCTGTTCAGCGGCGTGTTCTGGGATGCACACGGCGTCATGCTCGAGGATGTCGAGCGCATCGAGGTGGTGGGAGGGCCCGGCGGATCGCTGTGGGGATCGAATGCGGTGAACGGGATCATCAACATCATCACGCGCTCGGCACAGGCGACCGCCGGCGGTCTGATCACGGGCGGGGCAGGAACCATCGCCAAGGCTGGGGGCGCGCGTTACGGAGGCACGCTCGGTAATGCGGGTCACTATCGCGTGTACGGACAGGCGTACGGCCGCAACAGCACGATCCGCGCGAACCGGACCGAAGTCGGAGACGCCTATGAGCGCGGCCAGGCCGGGTTCCGCTCGGACTGGGGCAACGATCGTAATTCGTTCACGGTGCTCGGAGATGCCTCGCACGGCAACATCGATCAAGGCGCGACCGAGCGGACGGTCAGCGGCGCAAACGTGCTCGGTCGCTGGTCTCGCGAACTCGACCGCGGTCTCAACCTGAGTGCGCAGATCTACTTCGATCACACCGAGCGCTACCAGCCGGGGGCGATCACCGAGCAGCTCAACACGTTCGACGTCGAATTCCAGCACGAGATCAGCATGTTCGAGCGCCACAGCATCCTGTGGGGCGCCGGCGCCCGTCATCAGGAGGACGTCGTGAAGAACCTGTCGCCGGCCTTTGCATTTCGGCCCGCGAATGAGGATCTCGACTTCGCGAACGTGTTCGTTCAGGACGTCATCCGGCTCGATCCGCGAGTCGACCTCACGACTGGCATCAAACTCGAACGCAACGCGTTCACCGGACTCGAGGTCCTGCCCGAAGTGGGGCTGGCATTCCGGCCCCAGGCCGATCGCCTGCTGTGGGGATCGTGGTCCCGCCCGGTGCGGGCGCCTTCCCGGATCGACCGTGAATTCTTCTCACCCGCCAACCCTCCACATTTCGTGATCGCGGGGGGACCCGACTTCCAGTCCGAAGTCGCTCAGGTCTTCGAGTTGGGATATCGGGCGCAGCCGACGACGCGGCTATCGTACTCAGTCACCGGATTCCATCATGAATTCGACCGGCTGAGATCGATCGAGCCCGGGACCGCGGGACCGGTGTTCGCGAACCGCATCGATGGCTCGAATACCGGCATCGGCACGTGGGGCAGCTACCGCATCGTGAACGCGCTGCGGCTCACACTCGGCGGCGTGCGCCAGGACAAGCAACTGCGCCTCGACGGCAGCAACGACGTCAGAAGCCTCGCGAGCCTCGGGAACGATCCGAAGTACTGGCTGCTGTTCCGATCGTCGCTCGATCTCGGAAAGTCCGGCGGCCTCGACGTGATCGTGCGGAGGGTCGGAGCGCTTCCGAATCCAAGCGTTCCCGCCTACACCGCCGTCGACGGACGCATCGGCTGGAGGTTCGGTCCCGCGCTCGAACTCGCAGTCACCGGTCATAACCTGTTGGACGCGCTGCATCCCGAGTGGGGCGTGCCGGGTGTGCGCCCCGAATACCGGCGGGCGGCGTTCTTCGAATTCCTGTGGAGATTATGAGACGGCTGCGAGAGGGCTTTCGGCTCCGATGATGATCCGCAAGCTGATCGTGATGTCCGTCGCCTTCGCGATGCTCGGCGTGGTTTCCGCCCTGGCCGACGGGCGCTCCGCGTCGCTCGAGCGCGGCGTGAAGGCGGCGTTCCTCTATAAGTTCGGCGGCTATGTCGAATGGCAGTCGTCGGCGTTCCCCACGGCCGATGCGCCCTTCACGATCGGCGTCGTGGGAGACGACGCGCTCGCTCGCGAACTGGCGAGCGTTGTGGCGGACCGCATGATCGGAACGCGGCGGGTGCTCGTCACCGCGCTCGCGGAGCGTGACTCGGTCGAAGGCCTTCAGATGCTGTTCGTCGCGCGGCCCGCGAGTTCGCAGATGGCGCAACTCATGCGCGACATCCAGCTGCGCCAGGTCCTGGTCGTCACCGAATGGGAGGGTGCGCTCACCGAAGGGAGCATGATCAACTTCGTGCTCCGCAATGCCCGCGTGCGGTTCGAGATCTCCCTCGGCCAGGCCGAGCGCCACGGGCTTGCGCTGAGTTCACGCCTGCTGGGAGTCGCACACTCGGTCGTCACCGGAAGCCCGTGATGCTCGCACCCGCATCGCGCTCGATTCGTGGGAAGCTCATGATGGCGGTGGTCGCGACCACGCTCATCGCGCTGTCCATCACGGCCGTCGTGCTCGTGATCTACGATCTGCGCACGTATCAGCAGTCGTGGGTGAACGACCTCGAAGCCCAGGCCGACATCGTCGGTCGCGCGAGCGGGGCCGCGCTCGACTTCAACGACCCCGAAGCGGCGGCGCAGAATCTCGAGCTTCTGAGAGTCCGGCCGCGGATCACCGCCGGAGCGCTCTACGATGCCGACGGGGTATTGTTCGCCGCGTACGCGCGCGACAGTGTCGCCGATGCGAGTTTCCCCGAACGTCCCGAACCCGACGGTCACCGGATCTCCGGTGATCGCATCCTGCTGTTCAAGCAGGTGTCCGACAACGGCCGGCTCATTGGGACCATCTTCCTGCGCGCGCGCTACGAGGCGATCGAGCGCCTTCGCACCTACCTCGCGATCGTGGGCGCCGCGCTGATCGTGAGCCTGCTGGTCGCCGTGCTGCTCTCGTACTGGCTGCAGGCGTCGGTCACGCGGCCGATCCTCATGCTGTCGGACGCCGCGCATCAGGTGAAGGAGCGGCGCGATTTCTCGCTGCGCGTCGCCAAGACCACCGACGACGAGATCGGGTATCTGGTCGACGCGTTCAACGACATGCTGATCGAGATGGGGAACCGCGCCGCGGCGCTCGAGACCACCAACCGCACGCTCGAGCACGAGATGGCAATCCGCCAGGATGCCGAGCTGGCGCTGCTGGCGGCCGATCAGCGCAAGGACGAGTTCCTCGCCACACTCGCGCACGAGCTGCGCAATCCACTCGCTCCGCTGCGCAACGCGCTCGAGATCCTGCGCGTCCAGGGTAGCGATCCCAAGGTCTCGAGCCTCGCGCGCGATATCATGGACCGCCAGCTGCGCCAGATGGTGCGGCTCGTCGACGACCTGCTCGACGTTTCGCGCATCACCACGGGCAAGCTGTCGCTCCAGAGTGAATCCGTCGCACTGCAGACCGTGGTGCAGAGCGCGCTCGATGCGGCCACGCCGTTCATCGAGTCGCGCCGGCTCGAGCTGTCGGTGTCGCTGCCGGACGAGCCGGTGCAGATCTGGGCCGATGCGACGCGACTGGCGCAGGTGTTCCTGAATCTGCTGCACAATGCCGCGAAGTTCACCGAGCCCGGGGGCCGGCTCGGGTTCGCCGCGATCACGCGCGGCAAGATCCTCGAGGTCACGGTCACCGACACCGGCATCGGAATCCCCGCCGAAAAGCTGCCGCTGATCTTCGACATGTTCGCCCAGCTCGATCGTTCGCTCGAGCGCCAGCACGCCGGCCTCGGGGTGGGACTGTCGCTGGCGCGGCGCCTGGTCGAACTGCACGGCGGCACGCTCGAAGCATTCAGCGAGGGGCTCGGGCACGGAACCCGTTTCGTGATCGCGATGCCGGTCGTCGTCGAGACCACGGCGGCGCCGGCGAGCGACGACTCCGCCGCTCGTGCGCCCGAGTCCGGATCGAGCCGGCGCATCCTCATCGCCGACGACAACGTGGATTTCATCTCGAGCTTTTCGCTGATCCTGCGCGCGATGGGCCACGAAGTGCAGCTGGCGCACGATGGTCAGGAGGCGCTGGAGGTCGCCGCCCGTTTCCGGCCGGAGATCGCGTTCCTCGACATCGGTCTGCCGCGAATCAACGGCTACGATCTGGCGCGCCGCCTGCGGGGACTCGAGGACGGGCGCCCGCTGGTGCTGATCGCGGTGACCGGCTGGGGCCAGGACGACGACAAGCAACGATCACGCGATTCCGGGTTCGACCATCACATGGTGAAGCCGGTGGCCGCGGAGGACGTGCGGTCGATCCTTGCGGGGTTGTGAGCCGCGGCCGCTTGCGCTGCGAGGCAGGCCGCGGGCGAGCCGTCAGGCCGCGGACTCGGGCTGGCACGCAGGGCACCAGTAGGTGACGCGCGCATCGGGACCCGTCTTGCGGAACGCGATCGGCGTCCGGCAGCGGCGGCACGGCTGTCCGCTGCGCCCATAGACCCACAGGCGCTCGGCCGGATCACTGCGCCGCGTCGTGCGCCGCAGTCCGCGCCACGTCGTCATGGTGTCTCCGGAGTCTTCGATCACGTTCGCCTGCAGCAGCGCGCGGGCGGTGCGCAACAGCCGGAGCAGGCACTCATCGGCGAGAACTGCCGTCGCTTGCTCCGGATGGACATGCTCGAGGAACAACACCTCGGATTTGTACACGTTGCCGATGCCGGCCACGACGCGCTGGCTCAAGAGCGTCTCGGCGATCGCCATCGGTGACTGCCGCAGGCGCCGCATCGCCTCGTCCTCGTTGAATTCCGTGCCGAGCAGATCGGGACCGAGTGTCCTCAAGGCGCGCTGGCGGCGCATGCCCTCGGCATCGAGGAACTCCGCCTCCTGAACGTTGAACGCAACCGCGACGAACGTGCCGGTCGCCATCACGATCCGCATGGCCGCGCGCGGCAGCTGCCAGGATTCGCCGGGCCGGTAGAGATGCCAGCTTCCGCTCATCCGCATGTGCGTGCGCAACGTCAGTCCGCCGCTCAGCACGATCAGCAGATGCTTGCCGCGGGCCTCCACGCGCTCGACCATGCGTCCGGCGAGCGGCGCATCCTCGTCGATGCGGGTGAGTGCCGGGTAGACCGACGCGAATCGCGTGACCTCGTGTCCGGCGAGCGCGCGATCCATCGTGCGCGCCGCGCGAAAGATGGTGTCGCCCTCAGGCACCGGCCGGGACCTCGAGCGGCCGCCGCGAGCGGATCTGGAATCCGGCGGGGGACAACGCGAATCCCGCTTCGACCAGTGACGGCGCGAGCGGATGGCGCGCGGGCGGCTCTCCGTCGATCTCCTGAATGAGCAGATCGCCTTCGATGGCCATCTGCGCGAGCCGGTCCGCCACCGCGCGCGCGACCGTGGAGCGCTGCGGTTCTTCGTCCGGGAGGTTCACGATGATCTGGCGCCCGCGCCCGATCCACGCTCCCAATTGGCCGTTCACGAGGATCACGCTCGCCCCGGCGGTGCGCGTGGGTCCGCGCCCTTCGGGACGGCGCGGCCATGGCAGCAGGGTGCCGTAAGGATTCGCGGGGTCCGCGGCTGCGAGCCGCACCACGTCGGGCGGTGCGGGCTCTTCGCGCAGCGAGCGCAACAGATCGAGTGCCGCGGGCATCGCGAACTGATTGGCGGCGACACCGCGTACGAAGTAGCCGCGCCGGATGCGGCCGGCTTCCTCCATCACGCGCAGCGCGTCGTAGACCGCGGTGAACCCGCCCGGGATGCCTTCGGCGGCCGCGATCTCGCGGGTGATCAGCCCGTGACGCAGGAGCAACTGCGTGGCGAGCGCCGCCGAGCGCTCGGTCGGCGTCACCGTTGCCGGAGTGCCGGCCGCGACGAGCGACCAGCGCCCGGATCCCGAGAGCGGGGTCGTACGCCGCGTGCGAAACGCGGGCCCGAGCGGGCGCCCGCGCCGCCGCACGCGGCCGGCGGCGACATGCGCGCGCAGCGCGTGGAGCGAATCGTTGGTCAGCAGGCCATGCCACACGAGGGTCCACAGCGCATCGATCGTGTCGTTCGGGTAGCCGCCGCCCGCGGCTTCGTGGATCTGCGGAAAGAACGATGCGCCGGCTCCGCGCAGGTGATCGACGATGCGTTGCTCGCGTGCTCCGAGTGCGGTGTCGGCGCGCGGATGCATGAGCCGCGGAACATGATCGGTGAGATAGAGCGCGAGCCTGCCATCGTGATCTCCGAGCGGTTCCACGCCCGCCCACACGACTTCGCCCGCGGCGATCAGCGCATCGAGGTCGGAGGGGCGGTAGTCGGCGATGCGCGCGGGCAGGATCGCGGACTCGAGCAGCGAGGCGTGGACCGCCGCGCCCTGGAGATGTTCGACGACAACCAGCAGCGCCTCGAGCCCGCGCCGCGGAGCGACCACGCCGTGCCAGCGCGCGATCATGCGGCCCAGCACCGCGGGCTCGACCGGCTCGACCTGCTTGCGCACGCGCGCGAGCGAGCGCTGCCGGATCTCGCGCAGGACCTCGGGATCGCACCACTCGCGCCGGGTGCCGCCCGGACGAAACTCGCCCTCGAGCAGCGCGCCCGAGGCCGTGAGGTCCGCGAGCACCAAGGAGGCGAGCGCTTCCGGAAGTCCGTAGCGTCCGGCGAAGTCGGACACCGTGAACGGCCCGTGGGTGCGGGCATAGCGCCGGGCGAGGTCCGACGGCGCGTCGTCGACGCGCGTGAGCAGCGATTCCGGCAGCCCGGCCGGGAGCGGAATCCCGAGCGCGTCGCGGTAACGGCCCGCGTACTCCGCGGGAATCCAGCGCGCTTCCCCGGCGACGCCGGCGCTCACGGCCCGCCGCTGCTGCTCGAGCGACTGCAGCGCCGCTGTCATGTCGAGGCCGTCGACGCGCTCAGCGAGTTCGTCCGTCGTGAGATCGCCGAGCCGCAGCAGCAGGTCGTGGATGCCGTCGATCGATCGCGTGCGCTGGCGCGGCTCGAGCACGCGCAGGCGCCGCGCGACCTCGTCGATGATATCGGCATCGAGCAACTGGCGCAGTTCCGCGTCGCCGAGCAACTCGCGCAGTTGCGCATGGTCGATCGACAGCGCCTGCGCGCGGCGCTCGGCGAGCGGAGCATCGCCGTCGTAAACGTAGTTCGCGACGTAGGCGAACAACAGGCTCGCCGCGAACGGCGACGGTGTGGTCGTGTCCGCCACGCCGACGCGAATCGCGCGCGTCTGGACCCCGCGCAGCGTGTCCACCAGCGCCGGCAGGTCGAACACGTCGCGCAGACACTCACGATAGGTTTCGAGCAGGATCGGAAACGAGCCGAACTTCGATGCCACCGACAACAGATCGTGCGCGCGTTTGCGCTGGTGCCACAGCGGCGCCCGCCGGCCGGGATGGCGGCGCGGGAGCAGCAGCGCGCGCCCGGCCGCCTCGCGGAACTTGGACGCGAACATCGAGGTCGAGCCGAGCTGGCGCAGCACGAGCGCTTCAGCCTCGTCCGGATCGGGCAGCATGAGCGCCGGCTCGGGCGGCGCTTCGGTCTCGGGGAAGCGCACGACGAATCCGTCGTCGCTCCACATCGTCTCGACGTGGAGCCCGCGCTCCACGCGCACGCGCTCGGTGACCGCCATCGCCCACGGCGCATGGATGCGGCCCCCGAACGGAGTCAGCACCGAAACCCGCCAGTCGCCGAGTTCGTCGCGCACCCGTTCGATCAGGATCGTGCGGTCGTCGGGCACGATGCCGCCGGTCGCGGCCGCCTGGTCGGCGAGATAGCGCATGAGATTCTCGGCGGCTCCAAGCTCGAGATCGTGTTCGCGCGTGAGGACTTCGATCGCTGCAGGCCCCGTCATGCCGCGCAGCCGTCGCACGAGCGCGCCGATCACCTGCCCGAACTCGAGCGGCCGGCTGGCCTGGTCGCCCTTCCAGAACGGCATGCGGCCCGGCTCGCCGGGTGCCGGAGACACAAGCACCCGGTCGTGCGTGATCTCTTCGATCCGCCACGTCGAGGCCCCGAGCACGAACGTCTCGCCACGGCGGCATTCGAACACCATCTCTTCGTCGAGCTCCCCGACGCGTGCGGCACCCGGACCGGCGCCCGCGAGGAACACGCCGTAGAGGCCGCGATCCGGAATGGTGCCCGCGTTCGTGATCGCCACCCGCTTCGCACCCTGACGCGCGACGAGCGTGCCGCGCACGCGGTCCCACGTGACGCGCGGCCGCAGGTCGGCGAAGTCGTCGGAGGGGAAGCGGCCGGTGAGCATGTCGAGCACGCCGTCGAAGCTGCCGCGCGCGAGCTCCGCGAACGGTGCGGCCGACCGCACCGCATCGTACAGATCGTCGGTCGTCCAGTCGTCCATCGACACCATCGCCACGATCTGCTGCGACAGCACGTCGAGCGGATTGCGCGGAAAACGGATCGCCTCGATGCGGCCCTCGTGCATCGCCCGCGCCACCGCCGCGCACGCCACCAGGTCGCCGCGGAACTTGGGCACGATGACGCCGTTCGATCGCGCGCCGACCTGATGGCCCGCGCGCCCGATGCGCTGCATGCCGCTCGCGACCGACGGTGGCGCTTCGATCTGGACGACGAGATCGACCGCACCCATGTCGATGCCGAGTTCGAGCGATGAGGTCGCGACCAGCGCGCGCAGAGTGCCGGCCTTCAACTGGTCCTCGATCTCGATGCGCTGCGGCCGCGCGATGGAGCCATGATGAGCGCGCACCAGCGTGTCCGCGGCGAGTTCGTTGAGCGCCCCCGCGAGACGCTCGGCGAGTCGGCGGCTGTTGACGAAGATCAGCGTGGTGCGGCGTTCGCGAATCAACTCGAGCAGCCGCGGGTGGATCGCGGACCAGATCGAGGTGCGCACCGCGCCCTGTGCGGCGGGGCCGCTCGGGATCGCGATCGTCTCGCCGAGGCGCGCCATGTCCTCGACCGGGACCTCGATGCGCAGCGAAAGCTGCTTGCGCTCACCGGTGTCGACGATCGTGACCGGCCGCCAGCGCGCGGCCGCACCTGGGCTCGCGAACTCGTCGTGAAGCGTGATCTCGGGCGCGGACTCGGTGGCACGACGTCCGCGGCGCGCGGACGGTGGTACCGCCCGCGCCGCACGCGTCACCGGCCGGCGCACCGGATCGGCGCCGCCGAGGAACCTCGCGATCTCCTCGAGCGGGCGCTGTGTCGCGGACAGGCCGATGCGCTGGAGCGGCCGCCCGGCGAGGCGATCGAGGCGCTCGAGCGACAGCACCAGATGCGCACCCCGCTTCGAGGGAACCAGCGCGTGGATCTCATCGATGATCACGGTGTCGATCGACGCCAGCGTCTCGCGCACCTGCGAGGTGAGCATGAGATAGAGCGATTCCGGCGTGGTGATGAGGATGTCGGCCGGAGCGCGCAGCATGCGCGCGCGTTCCAGCGCCGGCGTGTCGCCCGTGCGCACCGCGACCTGCGGGATCACGTGAGCATCGCCGCGTCCGGACGCGGTGTTCGCGATCCCCACCAGCGGCGCGCGCAGGTTGCGCTCGACGTCCACGGCAAGCGCCTTGAGCGGGGAGATGTAGAGCACGCGGCAGCGCGAACGCTTGTCGGGGACCGGCGCGAACATGACCCGCTCGATCGCCCACAGGAATGCGGCGAGTGTCTTGCCACCGCCGGTCGGAGCGAGGATCAGCGTCGATTCACCGCGCGCGATCGCCGGCCAGCCGCGGGCCTGGGCGAGTGTGGGAGCGCCGAAGGAGCGGCCGAACCAGTCGGCGACGGCGGGGTGGAACAGGTCGAGAGGACTCGCGCGTTTCGTCACCCGGGAACGTTACCATTGCGCGCAAACACGCACCGGCGGCCACCTCGGAGGGTGACCGCCGGTCGTGGCTTCAGCGAAAAGCGGATCTCAACGGGACATCACGAAACGTCCGTTCGCGCGGCCGGCGGAGGATTGCACTTGATAGAAGTAGACGCCGGCCGGCAGTGCGGCGCCGGCCGCGCTGCGGCCGTCGATTTCGAGGCGGTGCGTTCCCGCCGGGGCGAACTGCTGGTCGCACAGGACGCGAACCTCGCGTCCCGCGGCATCGTAGAGCGCGATGCGAAGCGGGCCCGGCAACGCGGTCCGCAGTTCCACGGTTCCCCGTCCGAACATGGGATTTGGCGAGACGCGCGGCGGCAGATCGAGTACTGCGAGTTCCGTTGCAGGCCGAGATCCGAGTTCGGCTTCGGACCGCGGGGCGAGGATCCGGATCGAGACGTCGTCGATGTAGAAGTTCTCGCGCCCGAGCACGGGCTCCTCGATCACCTGAACATCGATCGTGCTGCCCTGCTTGGCGGCGGTGATTTCGACCGACAGTTCCTGCCACATGAGTCCGAGGCGGACCGGAGCCGAGTACACCGTCTTGCCCTGCTGAGTCCCCCTGTTCCATTCCCGGATCTGGATGCGCACGGCCCCCATCAGCCCGAGCGCTCGCACGAAGGCCGCGATGCGGTAACGGGTGCCGGCGGCCGGGACTTTGCTGATCCAGTTCGGACTGTCGTTGACTCCGAAGACACTTCCGACCAACGGGGCCTGAACCGCGAGGCACCACGCGCCGGTCGTGCCGCCGCGAACACGCTGGATGGTGGCGCCGTTGTAGGCCTTCCAGCCGTCGAGGTTCGATTCGAATGACGGGTTGCCGACCAGGTTGAGGGTGAGCGAATCCGGTGGCGGCGGCGCATCCACCGTGACGCGCGCGCTGGCGACCGACTGTGCACCGAGCGAGTCCGTGACGGTCAGCGTCGCGTTCCACGTGCCCACCGCATAGACGTGCGGGAGCGCGGGTGTCACGCCCGAGATCACGGTGCCATCCCCGAAGTCGAAGCGATAGGAGGCGAGTGCGCCTTCCGGATCCGAAGAGGCCGAGGCGTCGGCGACCACGTTGAGCGGTGCCACTCCCGACGACGGCGTCATCGTGAGCACCGCCAGTGGCGGCTGATTGCTGCCGACGCTCGCGACCTCGATGAGCTGGGTGGCGGTGGTGGTGGCGCCCGAGTCGTCCGTCACTGTGAGCTTCAGATTCCAGCGCCCGGCGGGATAGATGTGGGGCGCGAACGGGGACAGTTGCGGGCCGGCCTTCTTTCCGTCACCGAAGTCGAACGTGTACGAAGCGATGCGCCCGTCGGAATCGGTGGAGCGCGAAGCGTCGGCGAGAATCGCGTGCGGTGCGACTGGGGTGAGTCCGGGACGCGCCTCGGCGCGCGCGTCCACGACGTAAGGCTTCACATCGTTGCCGGTACCGCACGTGGTGCACTGGGTGGTCCAGTTGGACGCCCACAGCACCCGCCGCCCGTCGCGCGAGGGCACGGAGTGCGACTCGCAGCGATAGCAGCTGCTGTAGTTGCTGTGCTTGTGCGCGAACCGCTCGGCGGTCGCACTGCCGTCGAGTTTCACGGCCACGATCTCATCGTTGAACGTTTCGCCGGGTGCCACGTGATAGCCGATATAGACCCAACCCGGACGGTCGTAGTTGCGGGTCGAGATGTGGTGGGCCTGGGCCTCGTTCGACGGATTCGTCAACGGCGTCGCAACGCCGTCGCGCAGTCGCACCATCACGACCGAACTCATCACGACGCCGTTCACTCGACGGCCGCTGTTCCCGCAGCTCTCCTGACCGATGATGACGTCCTCGTCGCCGTCGAACGGATTGAGCGTCATGTCGGCGTGGCCGAGGTCGTAGATGAAGCCCTGGGCCGCGGTGCCGTGGCAGCGCGGAGAACCGGATGGCAGCGCGCGCGCGGTCAGCGCGAGCGTCTCGGGATTCACATCGAAGACCCGCGGGATGTCGCCGTCGTAGTTGACGACCACGTACTTGCCCGAGGGCGAGACCGACACCCAGTCGACCACGCAGCCCCCCGCGAGTCCGCAGTCGTCGATGTTGACCGCGGGTCCGATGCGTGAGTTGGGATACGCCGCGAGCGGCGCCTGCGGGTCCATGTCCACGACGAACATCCGCCTGCCGTCGGTGAAGGCCGCGAAGCGGCCGTCCAGCGACGTGTTCCCTTCGCTCGGTCCGAAGAAGTCCACGGCGAACGGCAGCGTCCACGTACGGGTTTTCACGCACTGCACCGCGTCGTACCAGAACAGATCGGTGCCGCGGACACTGATCCGCTCGTTGCGATGGGCCATGCTCGGGTGCCAGCGGTCGTCACCGACGCTGAAGTTCGTGCAGCGGCCCTTGCGGGGCTGGTAGGTCTCGCCGTCCAGCAGCACGATCCCGCCGCCATTGTTCTGGAGCGCGAGCAGCGAACCGTCCGCGTTCCACGGCTGGTCCTTGGAGTAGTGGTGCCGCGCGTCGGCTCCCCATGTTCCCGAGACGCCGCCGCCGATCGACGTGCCTGCGTCGCCGGCGACACGGGTGATGCGAGTGCCGAACGTCGAGTCGATCATGGGTGCGAGATAACCGGGACGCGGTGTCGAAGGTTCGGAATAGTTGCGGGATGGGTGAGCGCGAAACGGTGCGAGCCCC
The DNA here is from genome assembly GCA_031364845.1 of Candidatus Eiseniibacteriota bacterium. Taxonomy (GTDB): domain Bacteria; phylum Eisenbacteria; class RBG-16-71-46; order RBG-16-71-46; family RBG-16-71-46; genus JANLWX01. The sequence goes on along the minus strand of JANLWX010000164.1, from coordinate 565 downwards.
GGTGCAGGAACGCGAACGCCGAGTACGGCCACGGGCGCAGCGGCGACCGACGATGAGCTCATCGCCGAGTTCGCGGAGTGTGAAGGGGTGGTTGGCGTTGGCGGCTTCGCGATGGTGGAACGCGCGCTCGCAATATCATTGATATGCGAGGAGGGGGCGAGTGTATCGATGGAGTGGGTGCCGGCGGATGCGATGGATGTCACGCAGAACAGGGCAGGCAACAGCGCCCCGGCCAACCTTTTGAGCATGAGTGTCCCCTGCGGCTCGGCTGAACTCGCGGCGGCGAGGCGGCTCGCTTCAGGACGGTGTCATGAGATCAACGCGGCGGATTGTGAGGTGGGTGTGCGAGGAGGGGGAGTAACACCACATGCAGCGAAGGAAGTCTGCGTCGTGATTCGTATTCCGTCAAGAGATTAGTTTGCGAGTGTAGAGAGCACATGATGTGACCGCTCAGCGGCGGGGGTGATAGACCGGCGGCTTCTCCCACCCAGGAGGAGCTGATGCAGGCCTATTCACCCACCGCCAAGGAGCGAGCGATGAAGATGCGAGAGGTATTACTGGAGGC
>JANLWX010000157.1:0-3511 GCA_031364845.1 Candidatus Eiseniibacteriota bacterium | reverse complement strand
GATGTTCGTCAACGCCATCGGGTACGCCGCGGGTTAGGCGGGGGGAATGCTGCTTCGAATTGGGTGCCGATCGCCGAACGCGCCGGGGGTGCTCACCGTGCGTTCGGCGTTGCTATTCGGCGTCTAGGAGGGTTGAAAAGTACTGCGGAGTTTGTTAGTATGTCTGGGCGCTAACTGTATACCGTACTTATCGTTATGCGACATACATGTCAGCGACGCAATCTCGCCAGGCCGGGCCGACCAGGCCACCCGATCTCCCGGTCATCGACGGCATTCAGGTGCCGGTGGCGACTCCGAGGGCCGAATCAGAGTTAGTCTCGATCGCCGTCACCGGCTCGAAACGAATTCTGAAGTCCCCTACGCGCTCCACATCGCGGATTCGAACGTAGCGTCCGGCACCGTGAAGCGCACGAGATCGTCCCCCGGAAACGTCTCGACGACCTGACCGTCCTGGATCACGTGAAATAGCATCTCGATGCTCTCACCGACGTGCATCCCGAGTGCGGCGAACGGAATGGCGAGCTCGAGGATCGATCCGATCCGGCATCGCGCACCGGCGACCGGCTGGCCCGCGCGGCTCTCATCGTTCCACACCACGTTCCGCTCGCCGGCCTCGAGCCCCGAAATCCGCAGGCGTTTGGGGTGCGGCGACAGCAGTTCGATCGCGAGATCGTGTTTCGGCAGCGGCAGCGCGGCATGCGCGAAGTCGATGCGCGCGTAGAAATTCTCGAGGTCGAAACCGAACCACAGATCGCGCCCCAGGTTCTGGTCGCGATGCATCGAACTTCCGCCGGCGCCCAGTCGATGATGTCCGGCTCCGTGCCACTCGTAGAAGTTGGTTCTCCGGCCGTCGAGCACCGGGCTCAGGAATCCGATCGGCACCACCTGTTTCGCGCGCCGCGCGCTGCCGAGCGGGGCGACCGGAACCTGCAGCCAGCCCGGCGGCGGCAGGCCGGCGCGCTCATAAACACCTTGAAGATGCTCCCGGAACAGCCTGTCGAACAACGGCTTATCCGGCGTGTAGTGATCCTCGCCGAACCACCAGAACCAGTCCGAGCCTTCGGCGGCGTACAGCGCCTCCCACGCCCCGGGCAATGTCTCGGGCGTGGTTCCCGCGAGCGCGCGGCGGGCGCGACTCACCAGTTCCCACGCGCGATTCTTCTCGCTGTGTCCGATCCAGATGCGAAAGTCCGCGTTGATCCACGACCCTGTGTGGATCCGCGTGAGCGAAGGCAGTTCGGCGCGCGACGCCAGGACTTCGGACGGAGTGCGCGTGCGGATGTCGGTCGCCGCTTCGAGTGCCGTGTACAGCTCGTCGAGGAACGGACCGCCATCGTCCGGATAGTGCTCCCAGCAGTTCTCGCCATCGAGGATCACCGACACCACCGGCGGCGTGTCGCCCGCATGATCACGCGCGATGCGCCGGATGCGCGCGATGAAGTCGGCGACGGCGTCGTTCGCGTGCCAGTTCGAGTACACGAAGCCGATGCGGTCCGAAAGCTCGTGGTCGCGAAAGAACAACGCGAGCGAACCGGCGGCGGTCGCGAATTGCCACGGATGGTAGAGCGCCTCGCGGCGCTGCTGGTCGGGCGTGAGCGAGTTCCACAACACGCCTTCATCGGTCGCCACCCACTTGATCCCCTGCCCCGCCACGATCTCGGCGACCTCGGGGCTCACGCTGCCCTCGGGCGGCCACATGCCGGCCGGCTTCACGCCGAAAGCGCGCTCGTGCCGCGCGATCGCGCGCGTCACCTGAGCCTGCGCATCTTCGGACGCTGCGAACGGCTCCGACGGCAGCGGCATGTCCGGACGCGCGCGGCGCGCGGACTCGACGTTCACGAGCAGCGGCAGAATCGGATGGTAGTAGGGTGATTCCGACAGCTCGATCTGTCCGGCTTCGGCCAGTGAACGGTACGCCGGGATGACATCGGCCGAGAACTGACGGTGCGCTTCGATCAGCCCGTCGCGATGCGCCACCGTGAACTTCGGCGCCGCGGCGAGCGCCGCCTTCGCGACCCCCGCGCCATGGAACATCGGATCGATCCACGCGAGCAGGAACCAGCACTCGTGGGCGAGCACGTCGTCCTCGCTGAAGCTTTCGTGTCCGCCGCTCCCCCGCCCACGCGCCGCGCGCTCACACAGTCGCCGATATCCGGGCCAGTGCTCGGAGGCATAGCGCGGTGCCATCGCGCAGCGATGAATGACCTCGGCGCGCTCTTCGGGTTCGAGCGTGCGGATGTCGCGTGCGAGCAGATCGAACAGCGCGTCAGAACCGCCGGCGGCCGCGGCCTCGAGCTGGTCGAGCAGCGACGGGACGAAATTGAATGCCATGTGGACGCGCGGAAAGCGGCGCAGCCGCTCCGCCATGTCGAGATAGTCCTTCGAGGCGTGAAGCCGCACCCACGGCAACAACGAACGGCCATCGCGCGGGCTGCGATAGTCGGGCTGATGGTGGTGCCACAGGAAAACCAGATCGACCGGCGGCAATGCCTCGGTCATGACGTGCGGGCCTGACGAAAGACGGGCGCGGGATGCGGACGGGCGTCCGCGCCATCGCGCGTCATCGCGTCAGGGCGTGACCTGGATCTCGGCGAGCTTCACGCGTGCCGAAGCCGCGTAGCTCGTGTCCCCGAACTCGTCGATGATCCGCTGCAGATTCTTCGCCGCGTCGGCTTTCTTGCCGAGCGCAACGTAGCAGCGCGATGCAGCAAGCAGGAACTCCGACGACGACTCGCGACCCAGCTTGCCGACGATCTGCTCGTAGGTCTTCGCTGCCTCTTCGTACTGCTTGTCGCTCTCGAGCGCGTTCGCAAGGCTGCGGCGCGCCGCGTCGGCGAGAACACCGGGCTTTGCCTTCGCCAGGTAGGCACGGAACTCGGTGACCGACTCTTTGTATTTCTCGGGCTGGTTCAGCAGCATCGCGTTCCAGTAGAGATCGTCGCCCGCGAGCCGATGCGCATCGATGCCACTCGGTGTCGAGCCGAACTGCGTGCTGACCTGCTTCGCAATTTCGAGCGAGCGGTCGTACTGCCCCTGCCAGAACAGCATGTTCGCTTCGGCGAGCTTGGCCGCTGCCTGCGATTCGGAGGTCGCGCGCGAACGCATCATGAAGAAACCGAGCACGGCCAACACTGCGAGCGCGCCTACCGCACCGAGGACGATGCGGCCGTAGCGCTCCCAGATCCCCTGGGCGCGATCCAGAAGCTCGGCGCCCGGATCTTCGAGCTGGGCCGTCTTTCGATTCTCCAACGACAAGGACTACCTCCAGTTACGGGCTTCGCCCGAAGTGCGCCTCTTGGGCGCGGATTTGTGCGAGGACGGGGAACCTTAATCGGTGGGCGGCCCGGGGTCAAGGCTCGAGGACATGCTGTGCTGTTCCAAAGTAAGAATGACCCCCTGTAACTCCAACGTGATTATGTCCCCCCATGAAAGAACTACTCATGGGAGTCAGAGATGCCCAGCGATTGGGCCCGGTGAAGGCCGCCATCGAAGGACGGATCACAAACACCAA
>JANLWX010000143.1:0-35764 GCA_031364845.1 Candidatus Eiseniibacteriota bacterium | reverse complement strand
CGGACGGCGGAGCGAACTGGCGCCAGGGTTTCGTAGATGCAGCCGACGCGAACCCGCCCGGCGCCATGATCGATCCCGCGCGTTCCTACCGCACCAACGGGCTCGAGACCTCGGTGTGCTACTGGCTCACGTGGGACAGCCCTTCGAGTCTTCTCGCCTCGTTCGCCGATCTCATACTCGTGCGCAGCAAGGACGCGGGTGTCTCGTGGTCGTACGACTATTCGGGATTTCAAACCGGCACGCGCGTCAACGATCTGTCGATGATCCTGAAGCATCCAGCGACCGGCGACCTGTACGCCGCGGCGGGGGAGGTGGTCGGTTCCGCGGGCAACTTCAGCGACCTGGCGGTAGATCCGGCCGTGTTTCGCGGCTACGTCGCGCGATCGAGCGACCACGGCCAGACCTGGCAGGTGATTCACGACTTCCAGCGATTGGTCTCGTCGATCGCGTTCGATCCGACCAACCCCTGGCGCATGTACGCGACCGTCGCGAATCGCGCAGGGCCCGGCGTGCGCGGCGGCGTCTATGTGTGTCAGGACATTCGCCTCGGGGCGGCGTCGGTGTGGGATTAACTGCCGGCTCCGTCGCGCACGCAGGGCCGGGCCGCGAGCATTCAGGTGCTGTCGCAGGGTGAACTCGTCGCCGTCTACTCCGGGCGCACGAATGCATCGATGGCGTTCGTCGACAGCTCGGGAGTGTTCTTCAGCAGCGACGGTGGACAGAGCTGGAACGATCGCACCGATTCGCGCATGCGCCAGTTCACGCAAAGCCTCACCGTCGATCGCAACGACCCGTCCGACAGCACATGGTTCGCGTGTGTCCGCGACGTGCCGACGAACCCGGCGGCGGCCGGGCTCTATCGCACGACCGATCGTGGCGCCACGTGGACCAAACTCTTCGATCAGCCGCTGATGTCGTGCACCTTCCATCCGTCGCGACCGAACGAGATGTACCTGTGTTCCGAGTTCGATGGGCTGTGGCATGTCACCGGCGCCGGCGATGCGTCCCCGGTCTTCACGTCGCTCACGGCGTATCCGTTTCGCCGGCCCACGCGCGTGTTCTTCAATCCCTACGATGCGTCGCAGGTGTGGGTGACCAGCGAAGGGAACGGGATGCGCATGGGGATCGCGCCGCTCACGACCGCCGTGGGCGATCCAGCGCCCGAGGGTGGCGAGCTGCGCCTGGCAAGCGCGAATCCCATCCGCACCAGGGCGGTGCTGGAATATGCGCTGCCGCGTGCCGCCAAGGTTTCGCTCACCGTGAGTGATGTGATGGGTCGCACCGTCGCGGTGCTCGAGCACGGCATCCGCGCCGCAGGAACGCATCGGGTGACGTGGAACCTCGACCGGGCCGGGAGCGGCCTCTACTTCGCCCGTCTCGACGGCGCGAACCTTCGTTCCACGCGGAAGCTCGTCGTCAACCGCTGAACCTCGCGCTCGTTGCCCGGCCCGACCATGAATGTCCTGTCGTAGATCGCGACGAAGCGGCGGTTCATCTCAGGTTCACATCGGCCTTGCCGTGCTGAATCGAGCCAGAACCTCGGGTGTATCGACGATGATCAGATGCGATCGCGCGCGGCTTGCGCCGACGTACAGCAGCGGCTCAGCACGATTGTGGGGCGGCGGGTCCGCGAGCCCTGTGAGAATGACGACGTCGCGTTCCAGACCTTTGAAGCGGCTGATGCGGTCCAGGTAGAGGGCCCCCGGGGGACCGAACGGGTCCTGCGTGACCTCGAAGCCACCGAGGTGACCCGAGGGCGCGAGTCTCATGACTTGCGTGCGTCCGGCAGTGAGGACGGCGATCTGGCTCAAGCTCACGCCGTCGCTGGTTGCGAGCTTCCGGATCCGACCTTCTATCTGCGAAGCGGCAGACGCGGCGTCCGCGACCGCGATGAACTCCGGTTCGATTCCCTCCGGCCCAGCGGGGATCGCGTCGTCATCAGCGTTCAGCCGTTTCGCCACCTCGTGGATCCTCCGCGAGTTCCGCATGTTCTTCTTGAGGTGGTAATCCGTGAGCCCCCGGCGATCCCAGCCGCCGCGCCCCTCGAATATTCCCTGCCCTTCGTCCTGAAACGCGAACAGATAGCCGGAGCGTGGCTTCCTCGATGACTTGAGCAAGGCCTTCTGCATGAGCGGCGAGAAGTCCTGGGCTTCGTCGATGACGAGAGCGTCGAATCGCTCGCTGGTCCTCGCCAGCGACGCGATGAATGCCCGGGGCAGCGTCTTGTCGAAGTATTCGCTGCCCAGCGACTTCTCGCGGTCGGGCTCGCGCACTTCGGGCGAGTCGGGATCCGGACCCTCGAACCCGTTCCGGCGCGCCCAGAGATAGCAGAGTTGATGGAAGTTGTGGACGACGAGATTGGGCACATCGGCGGCGCTGCGCGCGAGGTAGTCGGCAAGCGGGCGATTGAAGCAGGTTAGAAGCGTGCGCGCGCCGGAGTGCGCCAGACGTCGTGCCTTTTCGAGCGCCAGCATCGTCTTGCCCGTGCCGGCGGCGCCGGTGACGAGCACGCGTCGATTGCGAACGAGATTGTCGAGCACGGAGAACTGTTCCGTCGTCAGTTGATCGATCTGCGCGGTCGCGCCCCGAACAACACTGCCGAGCCGAATCGGGAGATTGCATGAAGGCGCGATGAGAGCTTCCAGTTGCTCCGCCCAGCCGTCAGGAATGGCGCCGGCTGGTTTCGATCCCGCGTACTTCGCAAACATGCCTTCGACTCTTGCGCCCAGCCGAGGCAAGTCATCACGGAGAACGACCAGGTCCGGGATTGCTTCGGCGCCCAGGTCCCGGGGATCGCCGGCGGCGTCGGGGAAGATGACTCCATGGCCGGGAGTCAAGGGCAATGAGCTCAGGCCGAGACGGCGGGCAAGGAGGGACGCGATCTCGCGCCGGCTACGAGCTGCCTGCTGGATGGGGTTCTTGATCTCATGGCGGACACGGTGCCGGTCGGTGCTCCACCACTTCCTCGTCGATCCTTCATGGCTGATTCCGCCGCCCTTCACTTCGAGAACCAGGAATCCGCGTTGCGGGTGATACACGACGAAGTCCGCTTCTCCTTCGATCGGTCTTCCCTGGGCGTTCACGGTCTGCCACGCCACCCAGCCGATGGCCGTGTAGGTGTCATCGAGGGTCTCGCGCAGGGCCGTGTAGACCTGTTCTTCGGCCGTCGAAGGCGAGCGACCGTCGAGCCCGGCTAAGCTATGGATGGGAATCATACGAGCCATGGGTCAGTGCCCGCCTCAGCGTACGGCGCCGGCCGAGTCATGCCACAACCGCGAGTTCTCGCAGCCGCTCCATCACTCTCACCATTGCCAGGGTGTCGCGCTCACAATACCGCAGCAGCGCTTCGCGCCGCCGTGCTTGGTCCGCTGAACCGGGTTCCGCCGAGGGTGCCACGATTTCCGCCAACGCGCGGCTTGCGCCTTCGCCCTCCTGGATCTCGAGATCCGCATATCCCAGTTCCGGCGCCAGCGCACCGACCACGCTCTTGAGGCTGAAGCTCCCACCAAAGTCCGGATGATAGACATGCTCCCGAATGATCGGGAGTGGATCGGCCAACCGGGCGATCACGTCTTGAAGCGCGGCTGACTGCCCGGGCACGGTCGCGGCCAGGAACTCGAGGCAGCGTTTCTCGAAGCCGGCGTTGTATGCCACTACGGTGGAGGCACCGTCGCATGCTGCGACGATCCGGCCCGCAATCTCGGCGCGCGGATCACCCGGTGCATCGGGCACCCATTCGAAGTGGTCGAGTTCGCCGCTTGCGCGTTCGAGATGGCAACTGAATTGCGCCGCGACGCCGTCGTACGGGTGACATCCGTCCCAGATCGGGATCGCGAACGAAACGGTCTCGAGATCCAGGAACGCGAGCGGTCCGCGGAATTGCTCGAGTGCGGCGGCCAGATCGCCCTCCACGATCACGCGCCCCGCCTGCACCGCACGGCGCTGCCGTTCGGCTGCGGAGTTGAGGCCCAGCCCGTCTGGAAGGTCGTAGATGGTTCGATAGCCTTGCGCTTCTAACGCCGGCGCGCGCCGCTTCATATAGATGAGCGTGCTCACATGGTGCTCCGGCACCGGCGGCCAGCAGCGTGCCATGAAGGGGCACGCGTAAGGCGAGCCGCAGTGTGGTCCGATGGACACCTCGGGTTGCGGGCCGGCGAGCATCGCGAGTTGCAGATCGACTTGCATCGGGATGACCGCGATCCGTTCCTCGACCGCTGCGGTGACGGCGTACCGTACGAAGAGGTTCGAGAGATCGGGGTATGTGCAGGCGCGGTTCAGCACCATGACCTCGGCGGCCGTCACCGCGAGGCCGGCCCGCCGCACGGTGTGCACTTGAACCGCGACGTCGGAGAGGTATTGCTCTTTGAGCTTCGTTGCGGACTTCACCTCGATGACGCGCCAGCCGAGTGGCTCGCGTACCAGGATGTCGACGGCGACGAAAACCGAATCGGCCACCAACGACGCCTCATAGATCACCTGCACGCCGGCATCGATGGCGGCCTGCGTGTCGGCGAGTCGCCCTTCGTAATCGTCGTAGGGCCGGTCGATGAGCACGCCGCCCGGCACGTACTCGCGGGCAAGCACGCCGACGCGCTCACCCTGATCGAAGATCGCCTGCCGCGATATATCCGGCTCGAGTTCCTGAGCGTCCGGCTCATGGACACGCCACCACAACTGCTTGTGGCATTGCATTCCGTAGATGAACCGAGACTTGGATAGTCCGTGCGTGCGCGACATTCATATCCTGTTCGGGCGGCGTGCCTGTGCTCGCCCGCATCGAGGGATCACGGCAGTTCCAGGACCAATTCCTCGATCTCCTGGCCGCGCGCGTTGGCAAACCCCTTCGTCTCGCCAATCACTTGGAACCCGCATTTCTCCAGGACCCGGCGTGAGCCCACATTGTCTTTCGACACGCGGGCGTAAATGGGGCGCGTCGCATTGACCTGCGCGAGGAAGGCCGTGAGCGCCCGGGTGGCGATGCCCTTGCCCCAATGGGCTCTTCCAATCCAGTAAGTCACTTCGGGCTTGCCAGCCTCCTCGTAGCTCGCGACGCTGCCCACCACTTGCCCATCACAGACGATGGTCCGGTTGACGGTCGTCGGCATGGCCAGGATCTTCTTCCAATGTGTGGTGAAGGCTTCGCGGTCGGTGGGGTCCCTGGCGGTGAAAGCAGCCATGTGGTTGGCGACGGGGTCGAGCTGAAACTCGAAGAACAAGGGCAGGTCGTCGTCGACCACATCCCGCAGAGACAGGTCTTGAATCGAGAGGCTGTTCTGCATGAGGCTGCTACCCCCATCTCGGTCACAGAGGCCCATCATCGGCTGGAACGGCAAGCGGAGCACGAATGCGGTGATTCTATGCGCGCGCTCTCGCGGGTCAATGCGGATCGCGGCCGGCGTGGAGCACGGGGAGGGTTGCGGGCAAGGCCGCGGCAAAATACCCTCGATGCTCCGCAATGCGCTCGAGCCGAGACGCACCCAAACCTCGCGAACGAAACTAGGAGCACACACTCATGAATCCCAAGAATACGATCTGCCTCTGGTTCGACAAGGACGCACATGAGGCGGCGCAGTTCTACGCCGCCACCTTCCCCGATTCCAAGGTGACCGCCGTGCACAAGGCGCCCAGCGACTACCCGAGTGGCAAAGCGGGCGATGTCCTGACGGTGGAGTTCACGGTGGTCGGGATTCCCTGCATGGGTCTCAACGGTGGCCCGGCGTTCAAACACAGCGAGGCGTTTTCATTTCAGATCGCGACCGACACTCAGGAAGAGACGGACCGCTACTGGAATGCGATCGTAGGCAATGGCGGCCAGGAAAGTGAGTGCGGTTGGTGCAAGGACCGCTGGGGCCTCTCGTGGCAGATCACTCCGCGCGCGTTGATGGATGCCCTTGCGGCGGGCGGCGCCGAAGCCAAGCGGGCCTTCGACGCGATGATGGAGATGAAGAAGATCGACGTTGCCAGGATCGAGGCGGCGCGGAAGGGTTGAGCTAAGAGCTCGAAGTCGCTACGCACGTTCGGTCACTCCCAGAAACTTCAAAGCTGGCCCGCCATCAGGAGATCATCATGCGAAAAGTCATCACCGGAGCATTCGTCTCGATGGACGGCGTGATGCAGGCGCCGGGCGGACCACACGAAGATCCCACGGGCGGCTTCGATCTGGGCGGGTGGGTCGCACCGCTCGCGGACGAGGTGTTCGGCCAGGAGGTCGGCGCGTTGTTCGACGGTTCGTTCGATCTGCTGCTCGGGCGGAAGACGTACGAAATCTTCGCGTCGCATTGGCCCTACATGGAGGGCTGCCCCGACGATTTCATCGCCAAACGCTTCAACGCGACCACCAAGTACGTTGCGACCCGCTCGGACATGGAGCTGCCGTGGAACAAGTCCGTCCGCCTGCGCGATGCGGCGGCGGATGTGGCTCGGTTGAAGCGCGAGGACGGCCCGCCGTTGATCACACAGGGCAGCAGTGACCTGATCCAAACCCTGCTGGCCCACGATCTGATCGACGAGATCAGGACGTTCTCGTTCCCGATCCTGCTGGGCAAGGGGAAGAAGTTGTTCGGCAAGGGCGCGAAGCCGGCAGCGTTCAAGCTCGTCGACAGCAAATCCACGAACTCGGGGGCCGTGATCGCGCGTTACGAGCGGTCGGGCGCCGTCGTGACTGGCGACTACGAAATGGAAACGCCGACTGCCGCGGAACTCGCGCGCCGGGAGAAGATGCGACGCGAAGGCTGAGGCACCCTTGCTTCAGCTTGTCCGGCGGGACGGGTCCCGGCCGCCGTCGAAATGACCGTGACCTCACAGCGCGGCGCATTGAGTCCTTGACCGCCTCCGGGCCCGGGCAGAGAGTCAGCGCCGGGGATCACCCCGAAATTTCCCGGCCGCGACGAGGAGAGAATCATGCCGTTTCTGAAGACCACAAGCGCACCGGTGACCGAGCTCCACTATCACGACGTGGGCAAGGGAAAGCCGGTTGTCCTGATTCACGGCTGGCCGCTCAGCCACCGGATGTGGGAATCGCAGGTCAACGCGCTGACCGCCGCCGGGTACCGTTGCATCGCATACGACCGGCGCGGCTTTGGCGACTCCGGCCAGCCCGCGGGCGGCTACGACTACGACACGTTCGCGTCGGACCTCAACGATCTGATGACGCAGCTCGATCTGCGCGAGGCAACGCTGGCCGGGTTCTCCATGGGCGGCGGTGAAGTCGCGCGCTATATCGGCCGCTATGGTTCGGATCGCGTGTCGAAGGTGATGCTGATGGGAGCAGTCACGCCGTTCATGCTCAAGACGCCCGACAATCCGGGCGGAGTGGACAAGAGCGTGTTCGATGGAATGCTCGACAAGGTGAAGAAGGATCGGCTCGCATTCCTCGCGGAGTTCTTCCTGAACTTCTACAACTTCGAACCCGGCTCCAAGAATGTCAGCGCCGACCTGATCCCCTTCAGCAAGTGGATCGCGTGGAAGGCCTCGCCACTCGGCACGCAACAGTCCATTCTGGCGTTCGGCACCACCGATTTCCGCGAGGATCTGAAGAAGATCACCGTGCCGACCTGCATCATCCACGGTGACAGTGATCGCATCGTGCCGTTCGAAGTGTCGGGCAAGCGCGCACACGAGATGATCAAGGGAAGCCGCCTCGAGGTTTTGAAGGGCGCGCCGCACGGTTTCGCGGCAACGCACCCGCAGCAGCTCAACGAGCTGATGCTGGACTTCCTGGGCGCGCCGCAGCTGAGTGCCACGGCGAGGTGAGCCGGCTGCAGTACGGAGCACGGGCGGTGGCGTTCCTTCCACCGCCCGTTTCGTCAGATCTCGCTCCGCCCGTAGGTGAATGGATTCGCCGCGAGAGTTGAGCCCGTCATCGGACCCTTGGCACTTCATAGTGCAATTCCGCGAACCCGGTCCCCACTGCGCTCACGGAAATCAGTTTCAGCGGCGGGCTCGTGATCGCGCGCGGCAACAGGGGTTTCCCCGAACCGAGCGTCACCGAGCCGACCTGAACGATCATCTCGTCGGCGGTTGCGATGAAGCCGTCGAGGCTCGCCGCCGTGTAGTACTGCGTCTTCATGGAAGTCCCCCATCTGGACGGTGCGTGGTGTCGAGCAGTTGCGCCCCCGCCATGCTGGCAGTGCATTGGCGCACCGTCATAACGCAAAGTATAGTGCGCCACCCGACAGTCTTCGGACGAGCCCCAATGAATATCCGTCCCGAGCAGCGGCGGATCGTACGCGCCATCCTTCATCAGCGCGCCCCTGAGCACGCAGTCCGGGCGTCCTGGGTACCGCGACCCGAACCGCGAGGAGAAGCATCCGGTGAGTCTCACGCCAGGAACCCGGCTCGGCCCCTACGAAATCATCGCTCCGCTCGGCGCGGGGGGAATGGGTGAAGTGTATCAGGCGCGCGACACGCGTCTCGGGCGCGACGTGGCAGTCAAGGTCCTGCCCCAGCATTTGTCGGAGAACGCCGAGGTCCGCGCCCGCTTCGAGCGTGAGGCGAAGACCGTCTCGAGTTTGAACCATCCCAACATCTGCACTCTGTTCGATGTCGGGCGCGAGGGGGAGACCGACTACCTCGTGATGGAATTGATCGTGGGCGAGACGCTCACGCAGCGTCTTGCGAGAGGTGCGTTGCCGCTCGACCAGGTGCTGCGATTGGGGGCCGAGATCGCGGATGCGCTCGATCGCGCGCATCGCGCGGGAATCGTCCACCGCGATCTCAAGCCGGGCAACGTGATGCTCACCAAGGGCGGATCGAAGCTCATGGACTTCGGTCTGGCGCGCGCAACGGGGCTTTCGGGGCCGGCTTCCGGCAGCGGGGTCACCGTCGCGGCACTCACGCGATCACCGACCGTGGCGGCACCGCTCACGGCCGAAGGGTCGCTGATCGGCACGTTTCAATACATGTCGCCCGAGCAGATGGAGGGCCGTGAAGCGGATGAGCGCTCGGACCTCTGGGCGCTGGGCTGTGTCCTGTACGAGATGGCGACCGGGCGCCGGGCGTTCGAGGCGAAGAGCCAGGCTTCGCTGATCGGCTCGATCATGAATGCTGAGCCTCCTCCGATTTCGCAGGTGACGCCGATGGCGCCGCCCGGACTGGACAAGCTGATTCGCGCATGTCTCGCGAAGGATCCGGATCAGCGCGTCCAGACCGCACACGATGTGAAGCTGCAGCTCCAGTGGATCGCCGAGGGTGGTTCGCAGGCGGGTGTGCCCGCGCCGCTCGCGCCGCGCCGGCGCAGCCGCGAACGTCTTGCGTGGGTGCTGCTCGCGCTGCTGGGTGTGGTGGCCGGGGGCGTGGGCGCGCTCCAACTGCGGCCGCACGAGCCTCAGAAGAAAGTGATCTTCGAACTCACGCCGCCACGCCAGGTCGGCGGTGTGGATTTGCCGCGCATCTCTCCCGACGGCCGCCAACTGGCGTTCAACGCCACCGACTCCTCCGGCACGACCAGCATCTGGGTGCGCCCGATGAGTTCGCTCGACGCCGCGCGCCTGCCCGGCACCGATGGCGCGACGCGGCCGTTCTGGTCGCCCGACAGCCGGTACCTCGCATTCTTCTCGGGGGGAAAACTCCGCAAGATCGATGTCGCGGGCGGGCCGCCGCAGACCATCTGTGACGCCTCACGTGGCGCGGACGGCTCGTGGGGCAAGCAGGGCGTGATCCTGTTCGACGGCACGTCCTCCGACACGATTCAGCGCGTGTCCGCCACGGGCGGGGTGCCGACCGGAGCGACGTGGCTCGACCCTGCGAAACAGGAGACCTTCACGGCGTGGCCGGAATTCCTTCCGGACGGGAAGCACTTCCTGTTCATCGCCTACGGTGAGGGCCCCGAGGACCGTGTGCTGAAGGTCGGGCTGCTCGACTCGAGGAAGACCTGGACCTTGGGACCCGCCGGATCGCGCGCGGAATACGCCTCCGGGCATGTGCTGTACGTGCGGCAGGGAACGCTGATGGCGCAGCGTCTCGATGTCGGCTCGCTCAAGCTGTCCGGCGATCCGTTCCCGATCGCGGACGGCGTGGAGTGGAACTCGATCGGAAGTGCGCGCTTCTCGGCGTCGGACGACGCCACGCTCGTGTACCGCTCCGGGGGCGCCAATGCGAGCCGCCGGCTCGTGTGGGTCGACCGTGCCGGCCGCCGACTCGACACGGTGGGCGAGATCGGCAACTACGAGTCGCTCGCACTGTCCCCCGATGGGAGCCAGCTCGCGGTCAAACTCTATGATCCCGTGCGGCCCAACGGTGACATCTGGATCTGGGATCTCTCGCGCAATCTTGGGTCGCGGTTCACATTCTCGTCCTCCGAAGTCGATGACCCGGTCTGGTCGCCCGACGGAACGCGGCTCGTCTACAGTGTCGCCAAGGCGGGGGCGAACGATCTTCGTATCAAACCGATCGGCGGTTCAGGGGCGGACTCGGCCCTCTACGTTTCGAACGAGCAGAAGTTCGCGAATGCGTGGTCGCCCGATGGCCGGCATCTCGTCTACATCGCAAGGTCCGGCGCCACCAACCGGCGCTGGGACATCATGGCGCTTCCCATGGAGGGTCCGCGAAGCCCGGTGCCGCTGGTCGCCACGCCGCTCGGGGAATTCGGTCCCAGGGTTTCTCCCGATGGCCTGTGGGTCGCCTACGTCTCCCTGGAATCCGGTCAGGCAGAAGTCTACGTACAGGCATTCCCGGGGCCGGGCGGGAAGTGGCGGATCTCGACTCAGGGTGGCCGCGAGCCCGCGTGGCGGGGGGATGGTCGCGAACTCTTCTACATGTCGCCCGATCGAGGGATGATGTCGGTTGCCGTCGCTCCGGGTCCGACCCCGAAGTTCTCGCTACCCGTGCGGTTGTTCGACGCTCCGACCATTATCGAAACCGATCTGCGAAATCGCTACGTCGTGAGCACCGACGGCCAGCGTTTCCTGCTGCTCACGCCCGAAGGTGAAGCCATCATCGGTGCCACCACCGTGGTCATGGATTGGCTGGTCGGACACGAGCATCGGTGATCATCAGGGATCGGCGAACGAGCACATGATGCGTTGACCGGCACGCTGGTCCCAGGCCCATGGGCGGGTACTCCGCGGACTCATCCCGGACGAGAGTCGGCAACTCTCCGCAATCGGAGAGCACGCGGCAATCTCACCTCCCAGCCAGGTCTCGATTCCGATCCAATCCCACCTGCGCCCATAGGAACTCAAAGTCGACCGGGTCGCGACCCTCCACCCGCGCTCGCCTGGACTCCATCGACTCATAGTCCTTGAGCAGTCCAACCAGCGACGATTTTCCGGAGGGGGTCGCGACGGCTTCGCGAGGTGTTCGGTCGCCCAGTGCCGGAATCTTCTCTTCGGCCCACTGCCGGTAGTGCTTCTCCGCGAACTGCTGATACAGCCGAGTCAACGCCTCGGGCGAGAGCTGGGACTTCATGGAGTTCTCGGTTGGCCGAGGCGGTCCCCCTCCACGCTCAGCCAGGCTCCTCGGATCCACGATGTCGCGGATCACGAACCGGATCGAGTCGCCCGCCACGCGCTCCAGCCACGCGCGCCCCTCGTCAGCGAGCTTGAGGGTCCGGGCGAAGGGCTCGATGCGATCCGTCGCCTTGCCGAGGTTGATCGCGAGGCGCGAGCGACGCATGTCGTTACCAAGTTCCAAGAAACGGGTCCAACCCTCGGTGCGCTTACCTTCGACATCCGGCTCCGCCTCGAGCCGGCTGGCGAGTGCGTCCCAATCGAGCACGTCGTAGTGATCGGTGACGAGCATCAACGGATCCCCGCTGCCTTGATCCACAAGCATTGGCGGTGGCCTGCGCACCGTCAGGATCGTGAGCCAACTCGCCACGATCGTCCTGGTGAGGAAGCTCTGGGAATGCGCACGGTCCCCGCCGGCTTCGGCGTCCAGCTTGGCAAGCGCTTCGCGGATGTCGCTCACCAGGTCGCGCGCTCCGTCACCGAGACTGTAAATGGAGCCGGATAATTCCCAATGGTCCTGCACCCGCACCGGGCGGGCGCCAAAGAGATCCCACTGCACGAGTTGCTTCGAGCCCGATCGCTCCTGAACGGGGATCGGTCCGGTCTCCGACGAGAACACGTCCTGGAGAAGAAAGCCATCGCCCGGCCGCGATTCGAGAACCTCGAAGATCCGGAGCGGACGGCTGACCAGCTCCTCCAGATAGACGCGCTGAGGGGTCAACAACAGCGGCCCGCCGGGTCCCAGCAACAGATCCTTGACCAGGAGCCTCTGCGTCTTTCCGCCTCGGGAGATCTCGATCTCGCCGTCGGCCAACAGCCAGTCCAGCGCGTTGATCTGGATCATCTGGAGCAGCTCGAATGGCAGATCGCGCAACACTTCGCGCGATTCGATGTCGAGGCTCTGAAGAAAGCCGAGCTCGATCGCGGCGGTCAGCGCTCGTGGATGGCGGTTCTCCAACCACGCGATCGCCCGCTCCAGCGCGCCTTGGTGCTCCTGGGAACGCGCCACTTCACGCCGCTGGGTGCGCTGGCAGCAGTTCTTGTGCTTCTTGCCGCTTCCGCAGGGGCAGGGCGCCCCTCGACTCACCGTCATGCAGACACTCCTGGCGGGCGCGTACTGCTCTTCGTCAATGTCTGGGCCGACCGCTGCAGCTGGATCTCGATGTCTCGCAGGCTCCACATGCTGCAAAATATGCGACGGTGTCGCGCGTCTGCAAGGCACTACGAGACCCAGCTGACGCGCGGATGCGTGCGGGGCGGTGGACAGGACGCGAGGAACTCGAGCGCGGAGAACCGGTGGACGCCGGCGCAGGGACGCCTCGCTTACCACGCGTCGCCCACTTTTCCCCTTGCTTACCGAGGGGAGCCGTCCTACTCTTCCCCTAGGAAACCGATATGAGCAAACCCAACGATCTCGTCCAGGGAACTCTGGACCTTCTGCTTCTGAAGATTCTCGCGCTCGAGCCGTTGCACGGGTGGGCGATCAGCCGTCGCCTGAAAACGATCTCGGGCGATGTGCTTCAAGTGAGCGAAGGCTCACTCTACCCGGCCCTGCACAAGCTCGAGCAGGAGGGCTGGATCACCGCCGAGTGGAAGCAGACCGAGAACAACCGGCGGGCAAAGTTCTATTCGCTCACGCGTCTGGGTCGAAAGCAGCTCGAATCGGAAGCGGCGAGCTGGCACCTGCTGTCGTCGGCCATCACGCGCGTTGTGCGTCTCTCCGAGGCTTAGAGCCATGCGGCTGGAACACTGGTGGTTCACGGTTCCCCTGCGGTTGCGATCGATGTTGCGGCGCGGCCAGTTGGAGCGCGAGCTCGATGAAGAGCTTCAGTTCCACCTCGAGCAGAAGATCGAGGAGGGCATCGCGAGCGGGTTGTCGCCGGATGAAGCGCGCTACGAGGCGCTCCGCGCGATGGATGGACTCGAACAGCAGAAAGAGGAGATGCGTGACATGCGACGGGTGAACTGGCTGACGGATTTCACCGACGACACCCGCTACGCGATCCGCAGCCTGCGCCGCTCGTTCGCGCTGACGGCATTCGTCGTGATCACGCTCGCGCTGGGGATCGGGATGACCGCGGCCAGCTTCAGCATGGTGGATGCGCTGATCCTGAGGCCGTATCCGGTGCCGCTTCCGAACACTGTGGTGACGCTCGTGAGCACCTCGCGCGACAACAGCTTCGACTCGTTCTCTTATCGCGAATATCAGGATATCCGCGGAACCGCGAAGAGCTACGACGGAGTGATCGCCAACGGCGCCTTCTCGCCGGTCGGCTTCAGTGTCGACGGTGCAGCGACTCCGCGGGTCAAGGCCGGGCTGATGGTGTCGGGCAACTACTTTCAGGTGCTCGGTGTCGAGCCGAAGGTCGGGCGGGGTTTTCGAAAGGACGAAGACGAAGTTCCGGGTCGCGATGCGGTGGTCGTGCTTGCGTGGGACTTCTGGAAGAACGAATTCGCCGGCGACGCCGCGGTCATCGGCAGGACCGTGCGCCTCAATGGCACCGACTTCACCGTCATCGGTGTGACGCCCGAATCGTTCCCGGGCATGCAGATCTTCGCGCGGCCCGACTTCTACATGCCGCTCGCGATGGCGAGGGTCATCTCGACCAACCCGAACAGGAACTTCTTCGAGGATCGCGACGAGCGCGTGCTGAGCGTGAAGGCGCGACTCGGGCCGGGCACGTCGCTCGACCAGGCACGGAGCGAGATCGCGGTGATCGCCCGCGACTTCGCGCGCGAACATCCCGCGCTCAATCGCAACCGCGGCGCGGCGGTCCGCACTCAGCTCGACATGCGGACGCGCGGCGATGATCCCAATTGGAAGTTCGGCGTGGTGTTCTCGATTCTCGCACTCGGCGTGCTGCTGGTCGCGTGCACGAATGTGGCGGGGCTGCTGCTGAGCCGGGCGGGCACGCGAACCCGCGAGATCGCCGTACGGCTGGCCCTGGGCGCCGGGCAGTTCCGCTTGATCCGTATGCTGCTGACCGAGAGCCTGATGCTCGCGCTTCTCGGCGGGGTCGCGGGGATCGGCGTCGGATACGTCTGTATCGAGATGTTCCGGCAATTCAGCATTCCCACGACATTGCCCGTCACGATCCCATTCCGCATGGACGCGCGCATCATGTTCGCGTGTTTCTCGCTGTCCGTGGCGAGCGCGTTTCTCTGCGGTCTCGCACCGGCGCTGCAAAGCACGGGCACGGATCTCGTGAAGGGGCTCAAGTCGGCGGACGTGGATGCACCCGGACGCCTGCGGTTGTGGGGGAGGAACGTGCTGGTCGTCGCGCAGGTGGCGATCTCACTGATGCTGCTCACCGCTTCGTTCCTGATGTTCCGAGGGTTCCAGCACGGACTGGTCGACGGCACCGGCTTCACGAAGGTCGCCCGGGATCACGTGCTCATGGCGAGCTTCGATCCGCGTCTCATGCAATATGACGCGGCTCGCACGCAGCGGTTCTACGAACTGCTCACCGAACGAGCGCGCCAGGCGCCGGGTGTCGTGAACGCGTCGGTCACGCAGAATCCTCCGCTCGGCCTCGACGACTTCGATGCCATCGCCTTCGTGCCCGAGGGTCATCAGATGTCGCCCGATCGCGAAACGTTTACCTCAGCCGTGGACACGATCGACGAAGGCTACTTCGCGACCATGGGCATCCCGATCGTGCGGGGCCGCGCGTTCCTCGCGTCCGACACCCAGGATGCGCTGCGGGTCGCCATCGTCAACGAGCATTTCGCGAAGCACTACTGGCCGGGCGCCGATCCGGTGGGCAAGCGCTTCCGCCTCGATGGCCAGGCGGGCGCGCCGGTCGAGGTCGTCGGGGTCGCCCAGACCATCAAGTATCGCGATACCAGCGACAAGCCGATCGACTTCGTGTACCTGCCGCTCGCTCAGCGTCCGATTCCGCGCATGACATTGCTGTTGCGCTCGAGCGGAGATCCGCTGGAAGTGCTCGAACCGCTGAAATCGGTGGTCCGGAGCCTCGATCCCAATCTTCCGATGCTCGTGACGCGCACCTACGAAGAAGTCTATCGATACGCTGCGGTCGAAGGTCCCGCAATCGCCATCAACATGGCGGGAACGATGGGCGCCATGGCGCTGTTATTGGCGATCGCTGGGTTGTACGGGCTGGTCGCGTACAACGTGAGCCGCAGAACCCGCGAGATCGGCATTCGCATGGCGCTGGGTGCCGCACCCCGGGACGTGCTGCGGCTCGTGATGGGCAAGGGGTTGGTGCTGGTGGGGGTCGGAACCTGCATCGGGCTCGCGATGGGGTTTGCGGTCGAGCGGCTCATGAACTCGATGCTGTTCAATTCCGGCGGAGTCGACGTTCTTGCGTACGTGATCGTTGTGCCCACGATGTTCCTCGTGACCATGCTCGCGGCCTACGTGCCGGCGCACAAGGCGTCCCGCATCGCGCCGACCGAGGCGCTGCGATACGAGTAGGAAAACTCCTGCCGATCCCGGGGCAACTCGTACTATCATGCGCGCTCCCGGCCGTCTCAGGAGGTGCCCCGATGAATCGTTCGATGATCTTCCAGCAGGTCATGTTGAGTGCCGCGATCGTGGGCGCCGCCTTTGCCGTACCACCGGTGGCCTCTGCCGATCCGCCCCCGGTCCATCTCGAGCTTCGCAACACAGACGGTTCGAGCACGAGCTACCTGCTCCCGGAAATCCAAAAGCTGCACTTCGACGGAACCGATCTGATCGTTGACCTGCGGTCCGGCGCGAACGCGACGCATCCGTTCACGTCTCTGCGCTCGCTTCGAACCGAAACCGCGGTCACGTCCGTGAATCCCGGCCCGGCTGTGGGGCCGTTCGGCACCGTCCGATTGCATCAGAGTCTTCCGAATCCGACGACCCGCGGGACGCGCATCCGTTTCGATCTGGCGGTCCGCGGTCGCGTCGCGCTCGAGATCTACGAAGTCTCCGGCCGCCGCATCCGCACGCTCGTCGACAAGGACCTCGCCGCCGGACGCCACGAGATCGATTGGGACGGCGCCGACGCTCATGGCCGGCGTGCGAGCGCCGGCGTCTACTTCTATCGGCTCAAGGGCATCGGTGCCGATCAGTCGCGCCGCGTGGTGGTGATGCCATGAGCCTCAAGGCGGGTCACACCACTCCAGCTCGGCCGCACACGTCAGGGAGAGAAATCATGCGCACAGGATTGTCACTGCTGCTCGTGCTGGTCTGCCTGGCCTTCGGTGCAGGTATCGCTCACGCGCAGGTCTGGGAGATGTGGGTGCATTCCAATGGTGAGATCACGAAGTTTAGAACGTCGGAGATCGACAGCATCACATTCGTGCTGGCCGACACGACCCACCCGGCGACGCCGACGATTGTCGCGAATGCCCTGGACGGTCACACGGTTCGCTTGAGTTGGACCGCGGTCGGAGACGACGATATGTCGGGGACGGTTGCCGCACACGATCTCCGCTACGCGACGTCTTCAGGAGTTGCGTTCGAATCGATGACGCCCGTGGTCCTTCCGCCGCCGCAGCCGCCGGGCAGTGCCGAATCCATCGATGTGCCGCTCGATCCCGGGCTCACCTACTCGTTCGTGCTTCGGGTCACCGATGAGTCCGGCAATTCGGCCACGTCGAACGAAGCGACGGCGGCCACGCCGCCGACCGGACCCACGCACATCGTGATCGCCGAGGTCTATGGCGGGGGCGGCCAAGGCAGCGGCACGTACGATAACGACTTCATCGTGCTCTACAATCCCACCAGCGTGGCGCAGTCGCTCAACAACTATTCTGTGCAATTCGCGCCGG
Organism: Candidatus Eiseniibacteriota bacterium; assembly: GCA_031364845.1. Taxonomy (GTDB): domain Bacteria; phylum Eisenbacteria; class RBG-16-71-46; order RBG-16-71-46; family RBG-16-71-46; genus JANLWX01. The sequence continues at coordinate 18,548 of JANLWX010000143.1, read as the reverse complement.
CGGGTTCTACGGGCTGGCAGTTCGTGGGCCTCGGCGGCAAGACCATCGCGCCGCACGGCTATTTTCTGATTCAACTCGGTGGCGGTTCGGGCGGCGTGCCGATGCCGACGCCGGACCACGTGATGCCGGGAAACCTGACGACCGCGCAAGGCAAGGTCGCGTTGCTGTCCAACACGGCGCAAATTTCGAGTCTGTGCCCACCGCCCGCGAGTCCTCAACTCGTCGATCTGATGTCCTACGGTATCGGCGGTTGTTTCGAAGGATCGGGGCCTGCACCGCAGCTCAGCAGTTTCTTGTCCGCGATTCGAATGGACCAGGGCTGCCGCGACATGAATGACAATGCGACCGACTTCATTGCGGGCCCGCCGACGCCGCGGAACAGCGCGACTCCGGCGCACATCTGTCCGTGAGCTTCATGCCGGACTGCGATGCAGGTGTCGCGGCAGACTCTACTGCTGCGACACTTCGACGGAAGCGCGCGTGCGATCCCATGTCCACCACAGCGTGCTGCCCGTAGTGCCGCTGTCGATACCGATGGTGAAGCGCTCGACTGGAACATCGAGCGTCGACCCGCGCATGTCGACCCGCGCCAGATCCTGCGCCGGGTCGTACTGCGTGTCCCATTGTCACAGAAAGCTTTCTTGCAAAGCGAGATGAGCTTTGAAACAATATGCTGAAATATTTTCAAACCCGCCCCGAGGTTTGAAAGATCAGACACTCACAGGGGGCTCAAGCTCATGGACCGCAAGGACTTCAAGAATCCCGAAACCGGTCGGGTGGTACGAACGGCTCAAGGATACGACGCGTTCATCCCCGCGGCACTCCCGCCACGGCTCAGCTATGACGAAGCGTTCGTGCGCCTGCTCTCCGAAACGGACAGCGCACTCTCCGAACTCGCCGGCCTCGGGCGGCACCTACCGAATCCGCGCCTGCTGATTGCTCCCTATTTGAGGCGTGAAGCCGTGCTCTCGTCCCGCATCGAAGGCATGCGAGCGAGTCTGGCCGACGTTCTGATGGACGAAATGGCGGAGGCGGATGCCGCGAAGAGCGTCAACAGCGACGTTCAAGAAGTGAGAAACTACGTCGTCGCCATGGAGTACGGCGTGAAGCGTCTGACCAGGTTGCCGCTATCGCTGCGCCTCGTCCGCGAGTTGCATCAACGTCTGATGCAAGGCGCCCGCGGCGCACACGCGACGCCGGGTGAGTTTCGCCGTTCGCAGAACTGGATCGGCGCATCCGGGAGCAATCCATCGTCCGCGGCCTACGTGCCGCCTCCTGCCGACGAGTTGCCCGGAGTACTGGCCGAATGGGAGAGCTTTCTTCATGTGCGCGGAAAACTCCCGGATCTCGTTCAGTGCGCGTTGATGCACGAGCATTTCGAGGCCATTCATCCGTTCCTCGACGGCAACGGCCGCGTCGGCCGCCTGCTCATTACATTGTTCCTGGTCGAGCGCAAACGCCTGCCCCAACCTCTGCTCTACCTGTCTGCGTTCATCGAGGCACATCGACAGGATTACTATGACTTGCTCCAGCGCTGCCGAACTCATGGCGAGTGGACTCAATGGATTCAGTTCTTCTTGACTGGTGTCAAAGAGACGGCAGTCGAGGCCGTCGAACGGTCCAGCCGGCTGATGGAACTGCGGGAGCGATGGCGCAAGGAGTTTCGCGAGAATGCCAGGGCATTAATTCTGCTCGACGAATTGTTCCTGAATCCCTACATCACAGTGGCTCACGCGCAGACTGTCCTCGAGGTTTCGAACCCGACCGCCCGGCAGATTGTCGTTCGTATGCAGGACGCAAAGCTGTTGACCGAAGTCACGGGCCGCTCCTGGGGCCGATTGTACCTTGCCCGCCCTGTGCTTCGAGCGATCGAAGGAGCGACGAAGCGGAGTTAGCCCTTCACGGCAGAGGAATGGTCCCGATCCGCGCCGCCAGCGCAGAATCGCTCGCGGCGGCGAATCGCGCCCTCTGCGCTTCGTCCACGACCGGTCCTTGCCAGCGCATGAGGCGACGCGTCGCGAGGTCGTAGATCTCGAGGAACGCGCACCACGGTCCGTCGCCTTGCTCGCCGGTCTGCGTCGCGCCCGTCAGGGCAAATCGATCGCGCTCGAGCCAGTACGCGCCATCGTAGAAACAGGTAGTTCCGCAGAACGCGACGCGCCACACGGAGTCGCGCGCGAAGTCCGTGAGTGCCGGCGATGAGTCGGGTTCGCGCATCAGCTCGATCGTGCCGTCGGGGGCGGGCCCGATGTCCAGGTATGTGTCGAAGTCGAGCGCGCGCGTCGAGTCGGGTGACAGTACGATGATGCCGGCGCGCGCTCGGACATCTTCTGCATAATTGCCGGCCTCGCCCTGCGCGTAGTCGAAGGTGAACGCGCCTACAGCTCTGCTTTGGAGCGAGTCGAGGCCGAACTGCGGAACCGCATGCCGCCACAATTGAACCCAGGTATTCAGTTGGGGCACCAGCACACGAGGCACGCCGTTGCCGAGCGTGTCGGCCGCCGCGGTCGAAGTGGTCTTGCTTGAACGCTTCGAGCATCCGCTCCCGGCGATGGCAACCGTCACAACGAGCAAGACCGCGAAGAGCGCGCGGACGCAAAGCCTCCTCATGCCCCGTCCATCTTCACGATCGTCCGCATCAACTCTGCCAGCGTCCGTTCCGGATCCTCGGTGAGCCCGGTGTGCACGGGCGAGATCTGAAGCACGGTGCTGCGCGGGGCGACCAACCAATGCCAGCGTTCGCGCTTGGACAGTGCGCCGATCGGGCCGCTGCCTTCGGCGCCGTCGCAGATGCGCGGCACCGAGCGCAGGTGCTCTTCGATGAGCGCGACGTCGGCATCCGGAAACAGGGCGCGCAGGCGCGCGTGATCGAGCGCGACGCGCGCGGACAGATAGTCGCGCTCGAGGCAGAACACAATCACGCCGGCGTTGATGAACTCCTCGCGCTCGACGCGCGGCACGATGCGCACGACCGCGTAATCAAACGAGTGCGTGGTGGGCACGGATCGCCTCCTCCAGGAACTGCGGTGCCGCGGCGAGCCGCCGCTCGAAGTACTGAGCGTAAGCTGCGCGGTGCTCGGCGGGCGAGGGGAAGCGCGGCTCGCCGTCCAGCCACGCGTCCGGAACTTCGGTGAGCGCGCGTTCGACCGTGTCGCGTCCGAGCTTCGCGGCCAGTCGGTTCCCCGCCGCCTCGAGCTGCGTCGCCCACCGCAACAGCACATGATCCTTCACCGCCGCGAACTTGCTGCGTCCTCCGGCGGCTTCGTCATCCCACGCGTGGTGAAAATAGAGCGAAGCGCCGTGATCGATCAGCCACAGGTTGCGGTGCCAGCACAGCAGATTCGGATTGCGCGCGGTGCGGTCGACGTTGCTCGCGAATGCGTCGAACCACACGATCGCCGACGCTTCATCGGCAGGTGGAGCGGGCCCGGCGACGGGATCGAACGTGATGCTGCCAGGCAGATAATCGAGCGCCAGGTTCGCTCCGACGCTCGCGCGCAGCAGATCGCGGATTTCCTGATCGGGCTCGTTGCGGCCGAGCGCGCTGTCCACGTCGATGATCACGATCTCGGGAACGCGCAAGCCGGCGGCGCGCGCGAGCTCTCCGGTCACGAGTTCCGCGATCAGCGCCTTCTTGCCGTGACCGGCGCCGCGGAACTTGACGACATACAGCCCGGAGTCGTCGGCCTCGACGATGGCGGGCAGCGATCCGCCTTCGCGCAGCGGCGTGACGTAGCGGGTGGCGGTGACGGCTCTCATGCCGTGCAGCGTACCGCACGACCGCGGCGGCCCGAAGTTCACATGACCGCAGCATGTCGAACGGTTAGCATCAAAGCATGGTAGCCATTGACCGTGGGACCTCGCTGAGTCTTCTGTGCTCCGCAATCATCGCCCTGCTCGTGCTGGGCACAGCGGTTCCGACACGCGCCGACGTCGCATCGGATGTCGTCGAAATACGTTTGCTTCAGGGCCAGTCACGCTGGGTGGCTTCTGAGAGCCTCGCCACCGCGGCGATTCTCCGCGAGCGAGAGCGCCACCCTGCGGATTCGCTCGACATCGCCTGGCTGCAGGCAGAGATCGTGCGCTCCAGAACGCAACGTTCCGCCTTCCGTGACAGCACGCTGGCACCCATGGCGCGAAGCGTTCTCGTGGCGCGAACCGCCAGGCTGGGAGCGTGGCACCCACTGGTCGCCGAATCCCACCATGCCCTTGCCCATGTGCTCGGCATGAGCGGCCATCCCGATTCGGCCGAAGTGCACGCTCGTCGCGCCCATGAAATTCGCGCCGCGGTGCTCGCCCCTGACGACACCCTCACCGCGGAAAGCCTGCGCCTGCACGGCCTGATCGCCCGTGACCGCGCCGACTTCGCGGCCGCAGTGGATCTCTTCGATCGCGCGCTCGAGGTACGCCGGCGCGCGCATGGCGAGGTCCACGCGGCGGTGGCCCTGTTGCTTGCAGAGAAGGGCCATGCGTTGCGACAGGTTCACGCGTTCGATCGGGCACGTGTGGCGCTCGATCAATCACTCGTCATCTTCGATCAGTTGCGAGGCGAGGATGATTTTCGTCGGACCGTACCTCTTGACTATTTGGCGCAATTGGAGAAAGAGGCCGGTCAACTCGACCGCTCGATCGATCTCTCGCAAGAGGCGTTGCGCATCGCCCGAAAGCACTTTCCCGAGGACGACGACAATGTCGTGCGATTGATGCGCAATTCGAGCTCCGCTTTGATGGTGTTTGGTGATTTCGCAGGCGCGCGCGAGATCATGGAGCGCGCAGCTCCCGCATATCTCAGGCGCTTCGGCCCTGACCATCCGCGCACGTTGAGTGCGCGAAGGTCCCTGGGTTCGGCTCGCGCGGGTATGGGCGACTCGGCGGGTGCCATCGTCGAACTTCGTGCGGCGGAGGCAGGATTTGCCGCGCGCCCTGGACCGCCCGATCCCCAACTTGCGACCACGCGCCTGTGGATCGGCGAGTTGCTGGCGTCCCGTGGGGACCACATCGGAGCGCGCGCGGCCTGGGAGTCCGGTATTGCCGCCGGGAAGATTGCCCGCGTGCCGCAATGGCTGACGCTTTCCGAGCTTCAGAACGGATTGGTGCGCACACTCGCCGCCATCGGTGACACGGTGGCGCTCGCGCGCGAGCGAACCGAACTACTTCGCCTCGCGGCTATGCCGGAACTGAATGAGTCGAACATCGCAGCGACCATTCTCAAGACAAATGCTCTTGCGCTGCGGGCTCTCGGCCGGGAAACCGAGGCGTGGGAGCAGGCGCTCGCCGCCGATCGAATCGCACGCGAACGTTTACGGGCCCAGGCGAGGTCGCTCCCGGATCGTCGCGCACTGCAGCTGTCGCTCCAATACTCGCGCGCCACCGACCTGGTGGTCGAGTTATCGGCCAAGGACCCGGAGGCTCGCATGGCGACGGCCTGGGATGCGGTCGTGCGGGTGCGTGGATTGGTGCGCGCGGAGGTCGCCAGCCGTCGGCCGCCGGCGGGCGCGCCCGCCGCGGTGGTCACGGCGCATGGTCGCTGGATCGAGGCGCAACGCGCATACGCGCGACGCCTGGTCGAAACGTCGCAGGAGCGTGATCAGACTGCGTCGATCGGAGCGCTCGAAAGCGCGGTCGAACGTGCCGAGATCGAATATCTTCAAGTGCTGGGTGCGCGAGTATCTCAATCGCCCGATGTCGGGCTCGATTCGTGCCTTCGCCGACTGGAACCCGGGCAAGCACTGGTCGGCATCATCGAGACGTCCTCGGGTCATGACACCGCGCGCGTCGTTGCATGGGTCGGAGGGGGTGGCGATGCGAGGCTGCAGAGGGTCGATCTGGGCTCGTCGCGCGCACTGCGCGCCGTAGTCGATCCGTGGCGTGAACGACTCGCCATGCCACCTCGTCCGGGTTCCACCGCGGCGCGCCGCGACGAACGCGAGTGTCGGCGCCTCGGCCAGATCGTTCGCGCCGCGACATGGGACCGGATCGCCGCCTGCTTCCCTGATGCGCGCGAAGTGTTCATGGTGCTCGATGGTCCTCTGATCGGCCTCGCCTGGCAGGCGCTGCCGGACGGCCACGGCTATCTCGTCGAACGCGGCACGATTCTGCGTGTGCTCACCTCCGAGCGCGACCTCGTGCAGCCGCGAGGAGCGCGGGCACCGGGCGGTCTGTTGGCGCTGGGTGATCCTGACTTCGGGTCCATGCGTGATGCCTCGCCGCTGGTGGCGGCTTACCGGTCGGCCAGCGATCCTTGCGCGAATGGTGTTGCGGCGTTCGAAGCGCTGCCCGGCACCGCGGGTGAGGTTCAAGCCATAGCGCATTCATGGAAGGGAAAGGTGGAAGTGCTCACCGGAAAGGGCGCGAGCGAGCAGGCGTTCAAGTCCGGCGCGTCGGGGCGCGAGGTCCTTCACATTGCCACTCACGGGTTGGTGGCGCGGGACACCTGCGCCATGACCTTACCCGGCGCTCGCGGGATCGGGACGGTCGCGCCACTCTCCGGGACCGTGATCCCGCGACCGCCGTCCGCCGCCGCGGCACCCGACGTCGCGTCGTCGGCACATTCGCCGTGGCTCGGGCGGCGCGTGTGGCTCGCACTTGCGGGCGCCAATCGCGCAGCCGATCACGCCGGGGACGAAAACGAGGGCCTTCTCACTGCGGAGGAAGTGCTCACGCTCGACCTCTCCGGCACCGATTGGGTGGTCCTGTCGGCCTGTCATTCGGCGGCCGCCGAAACATGGTCACGCGAGGGTTCGCTCGGGATGAGGCGCGCTTTCCACCTGGCGGGGGCGCGCACCGTGATCGCGAGTCAGTGGTCAATCGACGATCAGGCCACGCGCCAATGGATGACCGCGCTGTACGTGGCTCGCTCCCTGGGCAAAGGATCGCCCGGTGAAACGCTCGCCGCCGCCAGTCGCGCTGTGCTGGCGCAACGGCGCGCAGACAGGCGTTCGACACATCCATTCTTCTGGGCTGCGTTCGATGCTACGGGCGAGTAGTCGACAAGCACTCGCGGGTGCTCGCGATCACTCTATGCAGTACCTGTCCGCCGCGTCGAGCGCCTTGTCGATGATCGCCAACCCCTCGCGCGCGTCCTGATCGCTGATCGTGCACGGGGGTGTCACCTGCAGCCGGTTGAAGTGCGCGAACGGCCACACGCCGCCGGCTTTGCACGCGCCCATCACTTCGGCCATCGGCTTGGCATCGGCTCCGGAGGCGTTGAACGGAACGATCGGCTCGCGCGTCTTGCGGCTGCGCACGAGTTCGATCGCCCAGAACACTCCGAGGCCGCGCACTTCGCCGACGCTGGGATGCTTCTCGGCGATCTTTCGCAACTCGGGGCCGATGACGTCGGTGCCCAGATGGCGCGCGTGCTCGATGATCTTCTCTTCCTTGAAGATCCCGATGCTCGCGACGATCGACGCGCACGCGAGCGGATGACCTGAGTAGGTGAGGCCGCCGTGGAACACGCGTTCGCGGAACGTTTCGGCGACGCGCTTGCTGATGATCACGCCGCCGACCGGGATGTAGCCGGAGTTGGATCCCTTGGCGAACGTGATCAGATCCGGCGTCACCTTCCACCGGTCGACCGCGAACCATTCGCCGCAGCGGCCGAAGCCGGCCATGACTTCGTCGCAGATCATCATGATGCCGTGCTTCGTGCACAGGTCACGCACGCCCTGCAGATAACCGTCGGGCGGAACCAGAATTCCGTTGGTGCCCACGACCGTCTCGAGCACGAGCGCGGCCACTGTGTGCGGGCCCTCGACCATCAGGACGTTCGCGAGATGCTCGAGCGCGCGCTCGGATTCTTCCGCGGGCGTCGACGAATAGAACGGCGAGCGATAGGGGTAGGGTCCCCAGAACTTCACCACACCGGAAGCGCCGGGCTCGTTGTTCCAGCGGCGCGGATCGCCGGTCAGCATGATCGAAACGCCGGTGGCACCATGATAGCTGCGATAGGCGGACATGATCTTGTGGCGTCCGGTGTGCCCACGCGCCAGGCGCACGGCGTTCTCGATCGCCTCGGTGCCGCCGTTGGTGAAGAACACCATGTCGAGATCGCCAGGCGCCAGCTCGGTGATCAACCGCGCCGCTTCGCTCCGTGACTCGTTGGCGAAGCTGGGCGCGATCGTGCACAGGCGGCCGGCCTGTTCCTGGATCGCGGCAACCAGCTTGGGATGCTGATGTCCGATGTTCACGTTGACCAACTGGCTCGAGAAGTCGAGCCACGTGTGGCCCTTGTCGTCCCAGAAGCGGGAACCGCTGGCGCCGGCAACGACGATCGGATCGATCAGGCTCTGCGCGGACCATGAGTGAAACACGTGCGCACGGTCGTTGGCGTAGGCCGTGGCGAGATAGGGCGAGGTGTTCGTTTCGATTTGGCTCATGAGCTCATGCTAGGCGAGATGACCGTGCGCGGAAAGCGGGAATTTCTACTTGAACGTGTACGTGAACACCGCCTGCACGTAACGCCCGAGCGTGCGGTCGCGTGAATCCTGGACGTAGGCCTCGGTGATGTTGCGGGTCACGCTGCGGTTCTGGGCGAGCGCGTCGGTCGCCGTGACGCGGATCTCGCCCTTGTCGCCCTTCAGCAGCTTCTTTCCGATGGTTGTGTTCCACAGCACGATGTCTTGCCCGTAGGCCGAGGGCACGCCGGTCTGCAGGTTGTGGTTCAACTCCTGGCGCAGCACGACGCCGGGTCCGACCACGGCGTTGAGCCGCAGGCCGGCATTGTGCGTGAAGTAGTCGCCCGAGTTGTTGGTAGTCAGCGTGGATCGCGCGATGTTGTAGGTTCCCCAGTACGACACGGTGAAATCGAGACTGGGGCTGATGTTGCTCGACAGGACGACGCCGGAGCGAATCGAGTAGGAGCTTCCAATGTTGGTCGCATCGTTGATGCGTGACGGGGTGCGGGCGAGTGATCCGCCACCATTGACGCTCAGGATGCTCTTCAAGAACGGCAGCGGGCGGCTGTAGACGCCGAACAGGTTCGCGTTCCACGACTCATCGAGATTCACGGGCTTGGTCAGCTGCGTGCCGCGCGAGAGGAATACACCCTCGAGGGTCTTGTCGGTCGCCGCGGTGTACGTCGCGTTGCCGATCGGATTCGCGGTGCGCGTGACGTTCAGGAACAGGAACTTGCTCTTCGACTTCGCAGGATCGGCCTCCGACACCCGCAGCGAGAGTGTGTTGCTGTAGTTGGGACGCAGGCCCGGATTGCCGCTCGACAGCGACAGCGGGTTGGAGTTGTTCACGACGTTCTGAAGCTGGCCGATGGTGGGTGCGGTGGTCGCGGTGCTCCAGGCGAGCCGCACGTTGCGGCGATTCGCGAACGTCGCGGTCAGCGTCATCGAAGGCAGCACGTCGTCGAACGTGCGCTCGATCGCCTGCGCGCCGGGGAAGGTCTGCTCGGAGCGTAGCTCGGCGCGCTGGTAGGAGGCGTTGCTCAGCAGCTTCCACGGGCCGTTGGTGTAGAGCATCGCGAGTCCGCCGTTCTGCACCAGATTGCGGCTGCGGTAGGAGTTCGACAGCGCGCTGTCGGGGCGCGTATACGCGCCGGTCGCGGGATCGAACTGCAGCGCGCGCGCATCGGATTCGCTTCGCGTGAGCGACGGATTGTAGATGAGCTGCGCCTGAAGCCGCTTGCTGATCGGCTCGGTGAACGCGATGCGTGTTGAGTACGAGTTGGTCGTGGTCTGCGACGTCGACTGCTGATCGAGCGTGTCGCTGGCGGTGTTCGAGCCGTCGTAGTACTCGGTCAGCGAACGCTGAGCACCGGTGCCGTCACGCAGCGTGTGCCCGAGATTGATGTCGGCCGAGACGTTGCGCCCGCGGGTCGCGAAGCGGTGGCGCAGCGTGAGGCGGCTCGACAGGTTGTTGCCGTCGTTGGCGTCGAACGCATTGCTGCGCGCCGCACTCAGTGCGGTACCCAGGGCGGTGGTGTTGGCCGCGTCACCGGCGCTCGAAGTCTCGGTCTTCTGAAAGTAGAGCCGCGGCTGGAATATGACCGAGTTGAGCGAATCGGGCGTCCACTCGAAGCGCGCATCGAAGCGCTGGTTGCCGTTCTTCGTGTCGGATGTGGTGCCCTGATCGTAGTAGGTGATCGAGTCCTGGGGTGGCAGATACTGGCGTGTGAGCGTCTGCAGATTGTCGTTGTCGGAATCGTTCGCGAACAGACTGGTGGTGACCTGGAGTCGTTTGCCCCACTGGCCGGCGTAGTTGGCGCCGCCTGAGTGCGTGGTGCTCACGCCCGACTGCTGATTGACGAGGAAGCTGCTGGGATCGAAGCCGCCGCCGCCGAAGCCGCCACCCATGCGGAACTGGCCGCCGTGTCCGCCGCCCGGCGGGCGTCCGCCGCCACCGCCCATCATCATCATGCGCTGACCGCCGCCGCTGCCGCTTCCGCCGCTGCCCATCGCGCCGAACAGATCCTGATACGAGAAGTTGCGCTGGTTGATGTTGTTCGACATCCCGATCACGGTCGCGCGCGTGGTGCCGCGCACAACGGTCGCGTTGCCACCGGCCTGATAGCGGTCCTGATCGCCGTAGCCCGCGTACGCCTTGCCGAACTGCGCCTTCTGATCGCGCAGGATGAAGTTCATCGTTTTCTGCGACTGGCCGTCGTCGAACCCGCTGAACTCGGACTGGTCGCTCGCGCGGTCGTAGACCTGAATACGATCGACGACGTCGGCGGGCAGGTTACGCATCGCGGCGGTGGGATCGGAGCCGAAGAACGGCCGGCCGTTCACGAGCACCTGCTGCACGTTCTCGCCCTGCGCTTTCACCTGCCCGTTTTCGAGCGTCACGCCCGGCAGCTTCTGCACCAGATCTTCGGCCGACGCGTCCTTGTGCGTCTTGACCGCACTCGCGCGGAACTCGGTGGTGTCGGCTTTCTGAATGGCGGGAGCGGGGGATTCGGTCACCGACACGCCGCCGATCGCGATCGACTCGGGCGTGAGCGCGAGCACGCCCGCGTCCTGCCGCGGCGTCGTGATCGTGATCGGAATGCGCAGCGGCGCGTAACCGAGACGCGTCGCTTCGAGCCGGTAGCTCTGTAGCGCGAGTCCCAGGATCTCGAACGTGCCGTCTTCACGTCCCGTCGCACGGTGCACGATGCTCGTGTCGGCCGTGCTCGTGAGTTTGACCTGAACGCCGGCGACCGCGGCACGCGAGGTCGGGTCCTGAAACTTTCCGCGCAGGCTCGGAGCCTGGGCGAACGCGAGCGACGGCAGCAGCAGGATCCCGATCAGCGTGCTTCGGAAGGTCATCGTTCCAATCCTGAAAGTGGTGCGAGGTTGGGGGCGCGGGTCTCGGTCGTGGTTCACGGGAAGGCGGCCGCGCGATCGCGTCGAGGGCGCGCGATTTTCTGCCCCGCGCGGGAAACTCGTGTTCCGCCCCGCGACTCTAGCGACAATCCTCAGGGCGTGCGAACCGCAGCGCCGCGCACGGCCAATCCGTTTGCCGCGCTCGTCGATTGGACGGATCGAGCGCCGGCAGGGTTGGGGAAAACCTGCGGCTGCTCTACCTTGTATGCCATGTCGACCCCCAGGGACACCTCGCCGGAACACCACGACCCCGAGCTCATCGAGCGCGTGCGCGCCGCCACCGAGCTGCTCGAGCGGATCGTCGCCGACCGCGGTGAGCTGGTGAAGCTGCCGCAGGAAGACCGCCGGCGCTTCATCCGCGCGGCCGGCCAGGTGTACAGCCCCGACAATCGTGCGCGCCGCCGTATGGTCAAAGCGGGCATACGGTTGCGGAAGGTGTCGAAGGTCACGCGCGAAGAGGCGATGTTGTCCCAGACCGGCATCCGCAAGCTGCGGCGGCTCCCGGTGTTCAACACGCCGAACGTGTTTCCGCCGAAGGGATTCACGCAGGAGACGATCGACGATCCCGACCATCGCGAGACGATCGAGCCGCGGCACTGCTACGTGTGCAAGCAGGACTTCTCGATCGCCCATCACTTCTACGATCAAATGTGCCCCGAGTGCGCCGCGTTCAATTTCCGAAAGCGCACCGAACTTGCCGACCTGCGAGGCAAGGTCGCGCTGCTGACCGGCGGTCGCGTGAAGATCGGCTATCAGGCCGGGCTCAAGCTGCTGCGCTGCGGGGCGCATCTGATCGTCACGACGCGCTTCCCGCGCGATTCGGCGGCGCGCTATGCACGCGAGCCCGACTTCGCCGAGTGGGGCGACCGGCTCGAAATCTTCGGCCTCGACCTGCGACACACGCCGAGCGTCGAAGCGTTCTGCCGCGAACTGCTCGCAACGCGCGAGCGGCTCGACTTCATCGTCAACAACGCGTGTCAGACCGTGCGCCGTCCGCCCGAGTTCTACGAGCACATGATGGCGGGGGAGACCTCGGCGCTCGACGATGCGCCCGAGAGCGTGCGCCGGCTGCTCGGCTCGTACGAAGGTCTGCGCGGCTATCATCTGCTGCCCGAGGGCGACGTCGAGGGCATGATCCCGACCACGCCCGGCCCGCGGTTGGCCGAGGTCGCGGGGCTCACCCATGCCGCCGAGCTGTCGCAGGTGCGGCTGCTTCCGGAGGAACAGGTCGCGCAACGCGATCTGTTTCCGCAGGGCCGGCTCGATCAGGACCTTCAGCAAATCGATCTGCGCGGACGCAATTCGTGGCGGCTGCTGCTCGCCGAAGTGTCGTCGGTCGAGTTGCTCGAAGTGCAGCTCGTGAACGCGGTGGCGCCGTTCGTGCTCAACGCGCGGCTCAAGCCGCTGATGATGCGCTCGCCCGAACGCGACAAGCACATCGTCAACGTCTCGGCGATGGAGGGGCAGTTCTATCGCAAGACCAAGACGACGCGGCATCCGCACACCAACATGGCGAAGGCGGCGCTCAACATGATGACGCGCACTTCGGCCGCCGACTACCATCATGACGGCATCCACATGAACAGCATCGACACCGGCTGGGTGACCGACGAGGATCCGGCGGAGATCGCCGCGCGCAAGACGGCGGAGCATCGTTTTCATCCGCCGCTCGACATCGTGGACGGCGCGGCGCGCATCGTGGATCCGATCATCGATGGCGCGAACAGCGGCAATCACATCTGGGGATATTTCCTCAAGGACTACAAGCCGACCGACTGGTAGTTTTGCGGCCACGGGTTAACAGGGCAGTGTTGTTCGAGCATTCGTTCGCAACCCGCGAACGCCCTTCACACGGCTGTGGTGGGTGCCGAAAACATGGACATGAATCGGTCCTGCTTTTTCATCGGCCTCGTCCTGCTGCTCACCCAGACCGGGTGCGCCGTGATGATGCGCGACCACACGCGAAGTGCTTCCGCCGATGGATCACGCCGCGCTGCCGCGGAGGACGAGCGGGCCCAATTCCTGCCGGCGCATCCGGTCGGGAGCGCTTCGTACTACGCGCGCCGCTTCCATGGCCGCCGGACCGCGAGCGGCACGGTCTACGACGAGAACGAGATGACCGCCGCGCACCGCACGCTGCCGTTCGGGTCGAAGGTGCGCGTGACCAACCTCTCCAATCAGCGCAGCGTCGTCGTCACCATCACCGATCGCGGGCCGTTCAAGCGCCATCGCATCATCGACCTGTCGCGCCGGGCCGCCGAGAAGCTCGGCTTCGTACGTAAAGGCGTCACGAAAGTCCGCCTCGAGATGATCGATCGTTCCGCGACTAACGCCGAACCGCGATGATCTCGATCACGGTCGGCGTCACCTGGAACGCGTGCGGTGCGGCTTCGGTCTCATCGAACGCGCGCGTCATCTCGTTTGCGCGCGATTCCGGGATGCGCCCCAGCTCGACCAGCCGCGCGATCCCGGTGTCGACGAACGCGCGCGGCCACTGCCACAGGTAGTCCTTGGGCCGCGCGATCTCCGAGATCGGCGTCAGAGTTCGGATCTCGAAGCCGAGTTCTCCGAGCCAGCGCGGCAGATCGAGTCCGATGTCGGGCTCGCCGCCGTTCGCGCGCCACGAGGCGATCACTTCGGTGACGAACTCCTCGAATGCCTCGCGCCGCGGAGCGAGCCGCCACGCCCGATAGTCCACGTACTCGTGCATGACCATCGTTCCGCCGGGCTTCAACGCGCGCGCAGCACGCTCGAGCAGCGCACGGGGATCGCGCACGAACGCGTAGACCCAGCGCGACCAGATGCCGTCGGCGGCAACGTCCGGCAGGTCGCGTTCGTCGAGATCCATCTCGAGTGTTTCGAGATGCGAGATGCCGCGCTGCCGGGCGGTGTTCTCGAGCACATCGAGAAATCTCCGCGAGCGGTCCACGCCGAGAACCCGGCCGCCGGCACCGACGATCTCCGCGAGATCGAGTGCCGCGAAACCGGGACCGCATCCGAGATCGATCAGCGTATTGCCGGTCGTGAATCCGCTGCGACGCCAGGCATCAGAAGCGCGGGGACGCCATACGCGATGCTGCAGGCCGAGGCGCTCGATCTCGGCATCGTGGGTCCCGAGCACGTAGTCCTTCTCGATCGACATGCTGCCTCCTGTGCGGCGTTCGTTTCGTTGCGACGGTCGAAGGGCAGTATACGCATCGGTGTTCCGGGGCGAACGGCGGACTTCGGAACTCGAATTGTTCAGCGCGGCGGCGTCTTCTGCAGTACCCACGTCGTCATGCAGCGTTGGTCCTGAACGACCGTCGTCTTGAGCGGATCCATGAGCGTACCGCCGAGCCGTAGAGTCCACTCGATCACCGCCTCCTCCGAAACGAGGTAGCGCTCCGAACCATCGGGCATCATGAATCGATCGCCCTCGAGCCGCCGCATCCGATGTTCCATCCCGATGTTCGACGCGAGACGGCAAAAGAGGATCCCGCCGTCGCGCAGAGCGCGCCACATGCGCGTGAGCATCGCCGCGAACTGCGCATCATCGCGCGCGAAATGGAGGACGGCGATGCTGATCACGGCATCCGCGTGTGCGTCGGGGAACGTCATCGTCTCGACCGGTTCCGCGCGGAAGTTCTCCGGCGGCAACGCTGGCGCGAGGCGGAGCGCGAGGCGGCGTACGGCTGCGACCGCGGCAGGATCGGAGTCGACCGCGTGAACGTCGAAGCCGGCCCGCAGCAGGTAGTGAATGTTGCGGCCGCCGCCGCAGCCCGCATCGAGCACGCGCATGCCCGGCGTGAGGCGCCGGCGCAGGAGCTGATCGAAGAGGTAGATGTCGATCGATCCGAATTGCTCGTTCAGTTCATCCATGTGAAGCCTCCCGCGGACGGCATGTCGTGACGGCGAAGCCGGATCATGCACCATCGCGCGCTTGACCGCGTCCTGCTGGCGATGCAGCCTGACATCATGCCGATCTCGCTCGAGAACATCCGTGCCGCCGCCGCGCGCATCGCGCCGTATCTCGATCTGACGCCCATCCTCTCGTCCCGAAGTCTCGGTGAGCGCGCCGGCACTGCCCGCCTGTTCCTCAAGTGCGAGAACCTCCAGAAGACCGGCTCGTTCAAGACGCGCGGCGCGCTGAACATCGTGCTCTCATTGAGCGCCGAGCAGCGCGCGCGCGGTCTGGTCACGGTCTCCGCGGGCAATCACGCGCAAGCGGTGGCGTGGGCGGCGAGCACCGTCGGCGCGCCATGCACGGTCGTGATGCCGGCGGACGCGCCCCGCTCCAAGTCCGACGCCGCGCGCGGCTACGGCGCGACGATCATCGCGCACCCCGATCGCGCAACGCTGTTCGACCGGCTGCGCGAAGAACAGGAGCGCACCGGCGCAACGTTCGTCCATCCGTTCGACGATCCCATCGGACTCGCGGGCGCCGGAACCGTCGGGTTCGAGATCGTCGCACAGGTTCCCGATGTCGAGTGCGTGGTCGTCCCGATCGGCGGCGGCGGACTGATGGGCGGCGTCGCGTGCGCGATCAAGGCGCTCAAGCCCATGTGCCGCGTGATCGGCGTCGAACTCGAGGACGGTCCGGGGATGATGCCGGCGATCGCGGAAGGCAAGCCGGTGCCGGTCCCGCGGCCGCGCACGCTGGCCGACGGGCTCACGGCGCCGTTCGTCGGCGCGTTGCCGCTCGTCGTCGCGAACGCGCATCTTGATGCGATCGTCATGGTGACCGAAGCGGAGATCATGGAAGCGATGCGCGGACTGCTGACGCGCGCCAAGCTCTACGCCGAAGGCGCGGGTGCCGCGGCGACGGCGGCGCTCATCGCGGGGAAGGTCAGCGCCGCCCGCGGCGCCAACGTTGTGAGCATCGTGAGCGGCGGCAACGTGGACCCGGAACGGATGATGGAGTTGTTCGCAGCGCCATTGGAGGTGCGGGCGTGAAGGTGCTGTTCGTGAACGAGGCGCAAGTGCACGAGTTGCTCACGGTCGCCGAGTGCGTGCCCGTCATGCGCGCCGCGCTGACCACGTTTTCGAGCGGCGATTCGGTGCTGCCGCTGCGCAGCATGCTGCGGCTGCCCGACGGCTCGGGATTGCTGGGGCTGATGCCGGGCTATCTCGGCGCGCCGCGCAGCTTCGGGCTCAAGGTCGTGTCCGTGATGCCCGGCAATCACGGAACCGAATTCGATTCGCATCAGGGAGTGGTGATGCTGTTCGGGCTCACGCACGGCGAGCCGCTCGCGATCCTCGATGCCACAGCGATCACGGCGGTTCGCACCGCCGCGGCCTCCGGTGCCGCGACCGAGGTGCTCGCGCGCGACGACGCGGGAGATCTCGCGCTGATCGGATCGGGCACTCAGGCGCGCACGCACCTCGCCGCGATGCGCGCCGTGCGTCGTGTTCGCCGCGTGCGCGTGTGGAGCCGCACGGCTGAAAACGCCGAGCGCTTTGCGCGGCGCGAATCGGAGGCGCTGGGTTTCCCGATCGAAGTCAGCGCCGATCCCGAAGCGGCGGTGCACGGTGCCGATCTCATCTGCACGACCACGTCGTCTCACCAGCCCGTGCTCGAGGGACGCTGGATCTCGCCGGGCGCCCACGTGAACGCAGCTGGAGCGTGTTTCGCCGCTAGCCGCGAACTGGACACCTCCGCGGTTGCGCGCTCACGCTTCTTCACCGACTGCCGGGAATCCTGCGTGAACGAGTCCGGCGACTTCCTGATCGCGCGCGCCGAAGGTGCGATCTCCGAGACGCACCTGCTCGGCGAGATCGGTGAAGTGTTCGGCGGGCGCCTCGAAGGCCGACTCGCGCCCGACGACATCACGGTCTACGAATCGCTCGGAATCGCGATCGAAGATCTCGCCGCGGCGGACTTCATCCTGAAGCGCGTGACCGAACGCGGCTTGGGAACGTGGCTCGAATGGGGCGGACCGGCGACGGGCTGAAGCGTGCTCGCCAGGTCAGCACCGCTGTTCAGAGTGCAGCATGTGCCGCAGGGGAGGAGAACTCGATGAGCCGGCCCTCGCCAACAGACTTGAATGCCAATGCTCCAGACGTCTGGCTGATCTGCATCATCGTCACGGCGATTTGCGGAGCGGCGTTCGCGCTCCCAGTCCGGGCGGACGACGGCGGCATTGAGAACGTCGGAGGCGCCGCCCGTCTGATGAAGGATCAGGGGCACATCCGTATGGTCGCCGAAACCGTGCGTGCAACGGTCTCTCAGCAGCGAGTCGAGGTGGATTGCGTGTTCACCATGAAGAACCTTGGACCCGCGGATACGGTTCTGATCGGCTTTCCTGACCGCTCGTCATCACCCGATGGCCGCGTCGCGCCGATGGAGACGTTTCGCAGTTGGGTCGATGGCGTCGAGGTTGAGTGCGACACGCTGTCGGATGTCGATCGAGGCGATGGCAATCCCGTTTGGGACTATTGGTGGACCAAGTCCGTACCCTTTGAGGCCGGGCAGACGCGGATCATTCGTGATCACTACCTCGCCGTACCGGGATCTTCAGCCGATGGATATTATTGGTTCGAATACATTCTTGAGACGGGGGCGAGTTGGGCCGGCTCGATCGGGTCGGCAGAGATCACGGTCAAGCTCGATGGGATCTCGCCAAA
Source organism: Candidatus Eiseniibacteriota bacterium (assembly GCA_031364845.1). Lineage (GTDB taxonomy): Bacteria > Eisenbacteria > RBG-16-71-46 > RBG-16-71-46 > RBG-16-71-46 > JANLWX01. The sequence continues at coordinate 630 of JANLWX010000143.1, read as the reverse complement.
ATGGATCGAGAATTCGAAGCCTGAGCCGCTCGTGAAGGGCAATGTCCTTCGCTGGTCGTTCCGTGAATTCGAACCGGGCTCGGACGACGGATCTCCCGCGACGATCTCGGTGATGTGGCGGTCTCCGAAGGAACGCGCACGTTGGGAGAAGTCCTATCCGAGGCAATAACTAGGTGCCCCCGGCCGACGGCGCCGCACTGCTCACCGCCACCGGCCGGAACACCCGCTTCGCGAACACCGTCACGATCGCGATCGCGCCGAGCGTGAACGCGGCCGCCATCGCGAATGCGGCGCCCGGGAAGTGCACCGCGGCACCTTCACGCGTGAAGCGCGCGAGTGCCTGCGTCAGCATCGGCGGTCCGATGATTGCGGCCACGCTCTGGAGGCTCGCGACCGCGCCCTGCAACTCTCCCTGTTCGCTGCCGCTGACGGCGCGCGACAGCGTCGAATTCATCGAGGGGAACACCAGCCCCTGCAGTGCCGACACGCTCAGGATCAGGTACACCATCCAGCCCTGAGGCACGAGCGCATTGCCGAGAAATCCGACGAACCCGATCGAGAGTCCCAGCAGAATCGCGCGACGTTCGCCGACCAGCGGGATGAGCCTTCGGGTCACGAATGCCTGCGCGA
>JANLWX010000108.1:0-1860 GCA_031364845.1 Candidatus Eiseniibacteriota bacterium | reverse complement strand
TTCGACCAGCTCGCAGCGGCTGGCCTGGCTCGGGACGTCATTCACCAACGAGCTCGATCCGCTGAAGGCGTCGGCGCTCAACACGCAGCGCACCATCGCGCAGCTCGCCACCATCGGCATTAACGCCTACCAGCCCTCGGGCGGGGCGGTGTATCCGACGTCGAGCTTCGGCACGGCCATGCGATCGACGGCCGCCCTCATCCGCGCCGACGTCGGCGTCGAGGCGATCCATGTTGACGTCAGCGGGTGGGACACCCACAACGCGCAGGGCCCGGCCACGGGCGGAATGGCGGCCACGATGCGCACCCTCGCCGACGCGCTCGCCGCGTTCCACGCCGACATGTCCGGCGCCAGCCGTCTCGGCCGCGTCACCCTCGTCGTCATGTCGGAGTTCGGGCGCCGCGCGCTCGAGAACGGCAGCCAGGGCACGGATCACGGCCACGGCAACGTCATGTTCGTGCTGGGCGGGTCGGCGACGGGCGGCCGCGTGCTGACGCAATGGCCTGGCCTGGCCGCAGGGCAGCTGTATCAGAACCAGGATCTGCAGGTCACGATCGACTATCGCGACATTCTCGCGGAGATTGTCTCGCGCCGCCTGAACAACACGCAGCTCGACGTGGTCTTCCCGGGGTACAGCCCGACGTTCCGCGGCGCCGTCGTCTAACTGACACGGGCCACGGCCTTTGTCACAAAGATCACTAAGAAACAAAGATCACAAACAATCTTTGTGGTCTTCGTACCTTAGTGATCTTCGTGATGAGCCGTCGGCCGTGACAGCCGTTTCGCGGCCGCGGCCACGAACTCCTCGAACAGCCCCGCGAACTCACCCGTCCGCCAGAAGTTCTCGGGGTGCCACTGCACCCCGACGCAGAAGGTGGACGCCGGGCGTTCGATCGCTTCCACCACGCCATCCTCCGACACGGCGGACACGACAAACGACGGCGCCACGCGGCCGACGGCCTGGTGATGGCGGCTGTTGACCGGGGTCGAAGCCGCGAGCGCCGCGGCCAGCCGCGTGCCGGGGGTGACCGTCACCGCGTGCGCGATGTGATTCTTGGGCACGTCGATGGAGTGTGACAGCCCGGTCGTGACTGAGGTCGGGATGTCCTGCACGAGACTGCCTCCCGCGGCGACGTTCAGGACCTGCACGCCGCGGCAGATCGCGAAGACCGGCATGTCGCGCTGCACCGCCTCGCGCGAAATCGGAATCTCGAATCGGTCGCGGGTTGCGTCGATCTCGGTTGTCGGGTGCGGCGCTTCGCCATAGAGCGAGGGATCGACGTCGAGCCCGCCGCTCAGGAGCAGCGCGTCGATGCGATCGAGACTCTGCTGCGGATCGTCCGTGGGCTCGAGCACCACGGGCTCACCGCCGGCGCGTTTCACCGACTCGACGTAATCGTCGACGCGTGAACAACGGGTTATTCCGATCGTTGGCTTCATATCAGCTGCCGGCTTCCGGCTACATTCTTTCCGGTACCGAACAGCCCATCAGATCGAGAGCGGTCGTCAGCTGCTGCCGGTAGTAGGCGACCGCAGCGGCGCGCCACAGGCGCACGCCGGGGCGCTCTTCCTTGAGAATCGGGAACGCGTGGTAGAAGCCGTTGAACTGCTGCGCGAGCGCGAACGCGTATTTCGCGACGACCGAGAGTTCCAGTGTGCGCACCGCCTGGTCGACGACCTCGTCGAGGCGGGCTGCCTCGAGGACCAGGCCCCACAGCTCGTGTGAGTCGTCGCTGCCGTCCGCGATCGCATCGACGCGCTGCTCCTGAGCGGCGGGCTCGACGTCGATCCCTCGCTCTATGGCGAAGCGCCGCACCCGACAACCGAGATCGACGCAACCCGCGACCGATTCGAGATTCC
>JANLWX010000016.1:0-2708 GCA_031364845.1 Candidatus Eiseniibacteriota bacterium | reverse complement strand
GACTTCCTCGACAAGCTGAAGGCGAAGAACCGCAAGACCAATGCGCCGATGGAAGTCGGCTATAACTCGGCACTGCCGGCGCTCCTCGCGCTCGAAGCGATGAAGGAGAACAAGGTGCTGGGCTGGGATCCGGTGGCACGGAAGTCGAAGACGCTGTAGAACGCATCTCCTAACCCGCGGTGCCCTTCACAGGGCACCGCGAAGGTGCCACCCGGCCTGCGCACCCCACCTCGATTACGCTGACAATGCATGTCAGAATCCGTGACGTATGAATGCTCGGTTGACATGGGTCCGGATCGCGGCCCTGGCGGTGCTCTTCGATGTGCTGGTCTCGGCGCAAGGCGCGCTGCCGTCGCGCGGACCTCGGCGTGTCGAGATTCTGTTTCTCGGACACTCCGCGCCTTCCCCCGGGGCAGGGAGCTCCGATCGTCTGGCGCCGGTTCTCAAAGCCGGCCTCGCCCAATACGGCTTCAACTTCTCGTACACGACCGATCCGGCCGATCTGAACGCGGCCAATCTCGCGACTTACGACGCGCTGATGATGGACCCGGCCCACGCGACACTTGCCTCGGCCCAGGAACAAGCCGTGCTCGAGTTCGGCACCGGTCGGGTGGTGTACGTCGCGAGCGGCGGCGACGAGCAGCTCTGGAACTCGCCGGCCTTTCAGACATCGATGAAGGAGGCCATCACGCGGGCCGCCGGACCTCAGGTGATGGCCCGGCTCGCGGCGCTCAAGATCCAGCCCCTGCGCTACACCGACGGCATCGTCCCCGTCCCGAACTACGAACACCGGACGCCCGCGCCGAAGCTGCAGGCAGCGCTCTCGACGGACGAGGCGGCCAAGCATTTTCAGATTCCGCCGGGCTTCGAGTTGCAACTGTTCGCGTCCGAGCCGCTGATCGCCGGGAATCCCGAAGCGATGGCGTGGGATGAGCGTGGACGCCTGTGGATTGCGGAGACGAAGGACTATCCGAACAACCCCCACCCAAGCGGCCAAGGCAACGACGTCATCAAGATTCTCGAGGACACCAACCGCGACGGCCGCGCCGACAAGGTCACCATCTTCGCCGACAAGCTCAGCATCGTCAGCAGCCTCGTGTTCGTGAACGGCGGCGTCCTCGTCGCGCAGGCCGGCGAGCTCGTCGCCTTGAAGGACACCACCGGAGACGACAAAGCAGACCTGCGCCAAACTCTGATGACTGGCTGGAGCGCGCGCGACACGCACGCGCTCGCGTCGAACTTGAAGTACGGGCTCGACAACTGGGTCTGGGGCGCGGTCGGGTACTCGGGATTCAACGGCACGGTTGGCGGACAAGCCCTGAACTTCAATCAGGCGCTCTATCGCTTCTCGCGCGACGGTCAGCTCATGGAGCATATGGCGAGCTTCACGAACAATACGTGGGGACTCGGCTTCAATGAGACATTCGACGTGTTCGGCTCGACGGCCAACGGCGAGCACAGCGTGTACGTCGGGATTCCGCGCACGTACTACGACGGCGTGGCGGGTTTGCGCGGTGACGGCAAGAAGAAGATCGACGGGCACTACGCGATGCAGCCGAACACGCAGAAGATCCGTCAAGTGGACGTGCAGGGCGGGTTTACGGCGGCGGCCGGACACAACTTCTACACCGCGCGCTCCTTCCCCAAGGAGTACTGGAATCGCATCGCATTCGTGAACGAGCCGACCGGGCACGTCGTGCACCGCGCGATCATCGAGCGCCAGGGCTCCGGCTTCGTCGAGAAGGACGGCTGGAACGTCGCCGCCAGCGATGACGAATGGTTTGCGCCCGTGCACGCCGAGGTTGGCCCGGACGGCGCGCTGTGGCTTCTCGATTTCTACGAGTTCATCAGCCAGCACAACCCGGTGCCGGCCGGACCCAATGCGCAGGGTTATCCGTATCTGAACGGCCGGGGCAACGCGTACGACTCGCCGCTGCGCGAGCACGCGCGCGGGCGCATCTATCGCCTCGCTTGGAAGGGCGCCAAGCCGTACACGCCGATGTCGCTCAGCGCAAGCCGGCCGCTCGAGCTGGTGCAGGCGCTCCGCCACGACAACATGTTCTGGCGGACGACGGCGCAACGTCTGCTCGTCGAGCGCGGCCAGACCGACATTCTGCCGCAGCTCATCGCGATCGTGAATGATCGGAGCGTGGATGCGATCGGGCTCAACTCCGCTGCCGTCCACGCGCTCTGGACGATGCACGGGTTAGGCGTCCTCGACGGTAGAAACACGCTCGCGCTCGACGCGGCGAAACGCGCGCTGACCCATCCGGCGGCCGGTGTCCGCAAAGCCGCGCAATCGGTGCTGCCCAAAACAGCGCCGTCGGTCACGGCCCTGCTTTCTTCCGGCGCGCTCAACGATACCGATCTGAACGCCCGCTTGAACGCGCTGCTGGCGTTATCGCAGATGCCGGCCTCGGTCGAGGCTGGCCGCGCGGTCTATGTACTGAGCCAGCAAAAGGACGTCGTCGACGACGAGTGGCTGCCGGAGGCGATCTGGATCGCTGCCACGAAACATCAGGAAGGGTTTCTTCAAGCGTACGCGACGGATGTCGGCCTCAGTCAGGTCATGCGCATCGGCGTTCGCGGCGCGCGCGGTGAACGCGCCGGTGGCGTGGATTGGTCCGGAATGACGCAGGACGACACCGGCTGGACCACCATTGCGGCGCCGAAGATTTGGGCCGAGACGTCTCTCGGGGAATTCGTCG
>JANLWX010000145.1:0-21302 GCA_031364845.1 Candidatus Eiseniibacteriota bacterium | reverse complement strand
GCCGAGTTCGATTTCGCGGAACACGCGGCACTCGAGATTGACCGGCGACTTGGCGACACGCGGCGAGCGCACGCGGTCCGATGCGGCGCGCGTGAAGCCCGCGATCTCGAACTCGGCGACTCGACGCTGGTCGTCGGCGAGTTGGTGTGCGCGCATGTCGACGACGCGCTGCTGGTCGATGGCCGCGTCGATATCGAAAAGCTGCGCCCGGTCGGACGCCTCGGTGGCGACGGCTATTCGCTGGTGCGGGATGTCCTGCACATGCAGCGGCCGAAGGTCGAACGCGGCTGATTTCAGGCTGCGGGTCGATATCCGGACCCCGAGGCTGAATTCCTCTGTGCGGTATGAGCGACGCGCGCGTTATCTCCATCAGGGATACCGAGCGCAAAAGTCCTCCGGAGGATTCGGACACATGACACGCTGGGCTATACTGCGGGCCTTCAATACTTTCAATCATCAAGGGGCCCATTCGTGTCGCAGGACGGCAGCAACGATCGTGACGACTCCGGCGCCGACGGCCCGGGGCTGGCCGGTGCCTCGTCCTCCGAGTTGGTGCGCCGGGTCCAAGAAGGTGAGCAGCGCGCCCTCGACGTGCTCTTCGAGCGCTATCGCCCGATCCTGCGCCGCTGGGCGGCGGGCCGGCTCCCGCGCTGGTCGCGCGACCTGGTCGACACCGACGACATGATCCAGGAAGCGTTGATGGGCACCATGCGGAACATCCACAACTTCGTACCGCGTCATGGCGGGGCGTTCGGGGCGTATCTGCGGCAGGCGCTCGACAACCGGATTCGCGACGAAGTTCGAAAGGCCAGGATTCGGCCGACCCGAACGGAACTTCCCGACGATCACCCGGATCAAGGTGACTCTCCGCTCGAAATCGTCATCGGCAAGGAAGCGATATCGCGCTACGAGGCGGCACTCGCGCGCCTCACCGATGTCGAACGCGAGTTGGTTCTGGCGCGCATCGAACTCGGGCTCAGCTATGGCGAGATCGCCGAGACGTCCGGCAAGCCGAGTGCGGATGCGGCGCGCATGGCGGTCGCGCGCGCACTTCTGCGGATGGCGAAGGAGATGGGCCGTGAGTGACCCGCTGCCGATCGTCGAAGACCTCGCGATGCGCGTCGCCGACGGCCTGCCGGTGGATTGGGACGAAGCGTTGCGCCGTTCTTCCAGCGACGCGGACCGCGCCGTCGTGCGGCAACTCCAGCTCATGCAGACGGTCGCGCGAATCCATGGGGTCGAGGGTTCGAGGACGGGAGAGTCAGCTGGCGATGGATTCGCAAACTCATCCGTTGGCCCCTCCGCTCTCGGAACCTGGGGACACCTCGAGCTGCGCGTGAAGCTGAGCGAGGGTTCGTACGGCGAGTTGTACCGCGCGTGGGATCCACAGCTCGATCGCGAGGTCGCGCTCAAGTTGCTCAAGCGGCCGCCATCCGAAGCGGGGAGCATTGAGGCATCGAAGGTGGTCGAAGAAGGACGTCTGCTCGCGAAACTTCGTCATCCCAATGTCGTCACGGTGTACGGAGCGAGCACGCACGATGGGCGAATTGGCCTGTGGATGGAACTCATCAACGGTCGCACGCTCGAACAACTGCTCACGGATCAGGGACTGCTGGGTGCGTCCGAGGCGATCCTGATCGGGATCGACCTGTGCCGCGCGCTCGCGGCGGTGCATGGTACCGGCATCGTCCATCGCGATGTGAAAGCGCAGAACGTGATGCGCGAACAGGGCGGACGCATCCTGCTGATGGATTTCGGCGCGGGAATCGAGCCGCGCCCCGAAGCGCCACTGCCGGGCGCCAAGATGACCGGAACGCCGTTCTACATGGCGCCGGAACTGCTGGCGGGCCGGCCGGCCACACAGCAATCCGACGTCTATAGTCTCGGCGTGCTGCTCCATCGCCTCGTGAGCGGGCGGTTCCCGGTCGAAGCGACGTCGTGGGACGAGCTCCGGCAACGGCACGAGCGCGGGGAAGTCGAATTGCTGCGCGATGCGCGCCCGAACCTGCCGGAGACGTTCGTCGCTGCGGTGGAGCGCGCGACAGCGGGCGATCCCGCGAAGCGCTTCGCGACGGCGGGGCAAATGGAACAGGCGTTATCCGCCGGTGGCGCTGTCACGACAGGGGCGCATGTGCCGGCGGCGTCCCAGGCCTCCGCACCGCCGCGCTCACGACAGCGTCTGATGATCGGAGTCGCGCTCACGTTCCTGGCTGCGGTTGCCGCCATTCTCCTTCTGAATCCGAGACGGCCCGACGTCGAGACCCCCGGTGCGCCGAGGAGTTCGGACGCGGCTCCACCCGGTCCGACTTCGACGACGCACGCTATGGCCCCGGCGGGCGCCTACAACGTTGCCGCCGCCGTCTATCGGGTCGCCATGAATTCCAGCGTACGGGAGAAACTCGCGCCGGGCGCGCGACTCGCGCTGGGCGACCGACTGACGCTCGAGTTCGAGGCGTCAACCCCGCTCCACGTCTATGTCGTGAACGAGGACGAGGCGGGGCATGCTTACGCTTTGTTTCCGCTGCCTGGGCTCGAACCGCAGAACCCGCTGCCGGGCGGTGTCCACGTGCTTCCGGGCTCGCGCGGGGGGAAGGCGTTGTCGTGGACCGTCGATTCTCCGGGCGGGCGCGAGCATCTGTTGGTGCTCGCGAGCCCCGAACGTCTGGTCGAGTACGAGGCCGAGATGAGCATGCTGACGCGGCCGGGCCAGGCGGCGGTCGCGCTGCCGGAGGCGGCCCGGATACGCCTGCGCGGCCTGGGGAGCCTGTCGGAATCGCCGCCCGCGAGCGGAACGCACTCGGCCAGCCGGCTGTTCGAGATGGCCCAACGCCTGGCTTCGGAGTCCGAGACCGTGTCGGGCGTCTGGATGCGCCGCATCGAGCTGGAGAATCCGCGCCCCTGAGTTTCCGGCGCCCTGCGGCCGCCGCGTCATCCCCGAGACTTTGTGTGTTCGGTCGGCGCTCCGCGTGCGTTTCCCCATTCAGGAGGAGGGTTCTCCAGACTGGGATTCATGTTCCATGGCGGCCACACGCGGCGCCGTTCAACCGAACACAGGGGGAGGTCGCACCATGAAGGCTTTTCGGCTGTCGCTGCTGTGCTGCATTGCACTCGCCGTCTTCACGGCACCCAAGGTTACTGCAGCTCCACTGGGCACGGGATTCACCTACCAGGGCCAGCTCAATCAGAGCGGTAGCCCTGTTACGGGGACGGCACACTTTCGCTTCAGCCTGTGGGACGCCGTATCCGGCGGAGCGCAGGTGGGCGCGAACCAGATTGTGCCCAACGTGCTCGTCAGCGGCGGCATCTTCTCCGTCGAACTGAACGCGGGCGCTCAGTTCGGCAGCCTGCCTTTCGACGGGGACGCGCGCTGGCTCCAGGTCGAGGTCTGCACCAACGCGGCCTGTAGTGCGACGACAGTGCTCACCCCGCGGCAGCCGCTCACCGGAACGCCGTACGCGCATCAGGCGATCGAATCGAAATTCCTCTACCACCCGACCGGTGGAGTCGGAGTCCGGATCGCTCCGTCGAGCGCCACGAACTCCCCTGGGATGCTCGCGAACACCAGTATCAACGACCTCGTGCTCGGCAGCTTCCTCGACGGCGGGGTGGCGCACGGATTCATCTCGACCGGGTACACGAGCAATACCCGCAAGGTGAGCATCGGTCGCGCGAGCTCATCGGACCTTGCGACCAAGACTTTCCAGCCACAGCTCACTGTGGTTTCGAACTCCGGCAACGTCGGCATCGGCCTGTCCACGCCTTCATACCCGTTGTCGTTCCCGCCATCGCTGGGTCAGAAGATCTCGCTCTACAACCCTCCGACCGGAGAGCCCAACTATGGCTTCGGCATCCAGAGCAATCTGATGCAGATCCACACGGACGATGCCGCCGCGGACATCGGATTCGGATACGGCTCCTCCAACACCTTCACAGAGCGGGTCCGGTTCAAGGGCAACGGTAACGTCGGAATCGGTACCTCCGTGCCGACCGAAAAGCTCCACGTCGAGGGCGGACGGGTCCGGATCAACAATGACCTCGCCGCCGCGGGTCAGGAGAACCTGCGCATCATCCGCGGCAGCATCAACGGCTGCGCGACCGGCACAATCCAGTATGGATCGGGATTCACGCTCGAGGCCGGTTGTGCGGCGAACTTCATCCGCACGATCACCTTCAACACACCATTCACCTCGCCGCCCACTGTCACTGCCACCGCCACCGATTGCGTTGGATGCAATACCGCATTCTGCGAGATCGTTTCCGTGAGCACGACCCAGGTGAGGATCGCTCAGTACTACCGCAGCGACGGCAGCTACGTCGGCGGTCCGCTGAACTTTATTGCGATCGGACCTCGTTGATGTTGCGCGTTCCTCGGTATCGCGTCGAATGCCGCGCGGCGATCTCGATATTCAGACTGGAGAAGAACGATGAGTGATCACTCGAATCTCATAAAGAGCGGCACCCGAACCCTGGCGCGCATGATGTGGTGCAGTACGGTGCTCGTGGCGCTATCGATGGCTGCGACAGTCCCTGTCGCTGCCCAATACACAATCGATTGGTACACGGTCGACGGCGGTGGAGAGACCAAGCTGCACGGCGGTTCGTACATCGTCGGCAGCACCATCGGTCAGCCCGACGCGGGAACCATGACCGGCGGGGTCTACTCACTCGCGGGCGGATTCTGGCGGGGTGGGGCGCCGATCATTGTCGGCGTCGAAGAGGGCGACGATGTCGGCGACGGCGCAACGACCGACATGCCGGTTGCGTTTCGGCTGCATGCGGCGTCACCTAATCCGCTTGTTCGGAACTCTGCGATCGCGTTCGACCTGCCCGCTGCGAGATTCGTGCGCATGAGAATCTTCGATGCATCGGGGCGCGTCGCGAAGACGCTCGTCGAGGGCTCGCTTCCCGCGGGACGCCATCATCGAAACTGGGAGGGTGTGGACGATTCCGGACGTCCGGTCGCCGCGGGGATTTACTTCGTTCGATTCGACTCCGAGACGGATCATGCTTCGAGGAAGATCGTGGTGTTGCGCTGACCTATCGCCCGGCGGTTCGGGGGCCGGCCGCCGGGCTTTAAACGAAGATCCCGTTCGTGACTCAGGTCGCGGGCGGGATCTTTCGTCAGCGCCAGTCGCCGGCGCCGATGAAGGCGGCCCAGTAGAACGGGTGGGTCGACTGGCCGGTGGCGCGACGTTGCTTCAACACTTCGAGGCTGGCCTGGCGCACCGATTCGGCGGTGTCGAGCCCGCGCTCGAGACGCGATTGATACAGCGCCTTCATCCACGCTCGCGTCGACTCGTCGTCGACCGACCACAGACTCATGATCAGGGTACCGGCGCCCGCGATCTGGAACCCGCGCCGCAATCCGAACACACCTTCTCCGGCATGGACGTCGCCGACGCCGGTCTCACACGCCGACAACACCACCCATTCGGTGCCCGACAGATCGATCGAGGCGATCTCCTCCGACGTGAGGATCCCGTCCTCCTCGCCGACCGCGACCTCTGCACGGTGATTGGCACCCGCGAGCACCAGCCCTGAAAGCCGCAGCGGATTCACTCGCGCTTCAGGGGGTGAGGCAACCTTTGGCGCCAGGGTGGTCCTTGGCGCAGGCGTTTCATCGAGTCCGCCGATTCCCCGGGTCGACGCGTGCGCCGCCTGGCACTCGCCGAGGAAGAAGCCATGCGTCGCCAGGTGGAGCACCCGGTGTCCTTTCGCCGACTTCTTGAACGTGTTCTCGTCGGCCGCTCCATCCCTCAACTCGGTCGCCGCGCCACGGTCACCGCCCGCCCGGTTCCACAGAGCGACGATCTCGCGGGTTTCCGTGCCGGTGGCAGGCAGGGCCTCGAAGCGAGCGGCCGCCAGATCTCCGCATTCCGCCCGCGGGCCGCGGTAGTTCTCCGTCGCCGCGAGCGCTGCAGGCGTCGATCCCGCCAGATTCGCACTCGCGACCGGCAGTGGCCGTCGTGATGCGATCGCGGGCTTCGATGCTCCCTCGTAGTCCACCGCGCCGATCGCGAGCATGCCGTTGCCGCGACGCACAGTACTCGCTGCGACCAGATCTCTCTCGGCCGAGGCAATGTGAATCAACGGCCCGTGTTCGATCACGAAGCCATCACCCTTTGCGGGGAGCGCGGCGAAGTTCACCAGATTCAAAGATCCATCGGGTACCACGAACACGCGCGCCGCATCGCCGATCGCCGATGCGATCGGGTCCCATACGGCTTTTCGCAGCGCGGTTCCGCTCACCTGCGATGGACGCTCCGTACTGGCGACGGCAAATGCGCCGGAAGCGCTCGCGTCCTTTCTCCATCGCTCGACGCGTGCGTCGATCGCTGCGGCCGGGCCGAGATCCACGATCGTCGGATCCCGGTCGCCCGCGCGCAGTACGAACGCGAGGTAGGAGGGAACATCCGAACGGTCGTGCAACACATCGCCCTTCAACCGATCGCGCGCCGTCGAGAGATCGATTCGCTGGTACTGGGTCACGGCGACGAGTGCGCTGCCCGCAGGCAGGCTCACCGCCACCTCATCGAGGCCCGACCGAATTCGCGACTGCTCGCGCGCGAAACCTTCGCTCACTCGGGCGAGCCCGCGCTCCGCCACATCTGTAGCGGTCCTCGCATCGTCGACCTGCCGCCGATACGCTTCCACGGCGTTTCCCGAAACTCCGCGCACCAACAACGCCGCAAGCCGTTCGCGCGCCTGCATGAGATCGGCCAGCCGTCGCACGCCGGCGCTGTCGGAGGATGCGCTGACGGCGCTGTGCCGTGCCGCCATCTCATCCAGCACCAACGCACGCGAATGAACAAGCGCGTCCAACACGCGCCGGCGCGACGGTCCGTCGATTCCGCGCGCGGCCAGCGAGAGCGCGATGTCCAAACCCCGCGGACGCACCGCGTCGTACAACAGGGCCTGACGTTCCGCGAGCCCGCGCGCCGTAATCCGCAGGTGCTCGCGCGCAATCGTTTCTGCCTCGAGTGCCTGAGCGAGCGCATCAACGCGCGCGCCTTCCACCGCGCGCGCCCGCGCGAGCAGGTAGAGCGTCGCCGCGACTTCCGGATTCTGGTGGCCGAGGGCGGTCTCCCGAATGGTCAGGGCGCGTTCGAGCACGGACTGGGCGGCCGCGATGTCGCCCGCCGACATATGGATCTCTCCGAGCCGATGCAGGCTCTCTGCGACCTTGGGATGATTCGTTCCGAGTGTTTCACGGATCGCGATACCGCGCTCGCAGACCCGACGCGCGGCGGTGTGCTCCCCCAACGCCATCAGAACGCCGGCGAGGCCGTTCATCGCCAGAACGATGTCGGTGTGTCGCGGGCCGAGCGCTCGTTCCCACGTCGCGAGCGAGTTCTCGTAGAGCGTTCGGGCTTGAGCCAGATCTCCTTGACGCTCGACCGCACCCGCCAGCGCCCACAGTGCGATCGCCACGCTGGTGTGGTCGGGCCCGTGTTTTTTGCGGGAGATCGCGAGAGCGCGCTCGAAGTGGCGGCGGGCATTCACATAGTCACCGGTGTTCTCCAGGAGCAGACCGAAATTGTCGAGAGTATTCGCGAGGTCTGGATGGTCAGGGCCGAGTGTCTTCTCACGAATCGCGAGTGCGCGCTCATAGAGTGGGCGCGCCTCACGATCGTCGCCCATGTCGCGCAGCAAATTGGCGAGATTGTTGATTGCCCGCGCGTATTCGGGATTCTCGGGACCCAGTGCGACCTCACGAATCCTCGCCGCACGCTCGTAGAGTGGTCTCGCTTCGGAGTAGGAGCCCATGGCGCGGAAGACCAGCCCGAGGTTCTGCAGGCTGTTCGCGATCGCCGGGTCGTCGGGTGAGAGCATCTTCTCGCGAATGGCGAGTCCGCGTTCGTGCGCCACTCTCGCCGCCGCGTAGTCACTCGTGACGCGAAGCACCAGGCCGAGATTGTCGTATGCCGACGCCACGAGCGGATGATCGGGTCCCAAGGTCTTCTCTCGGATCGCAATCACACGTTCGTAGGATCTTCGTGCGCCGGCGTAGTCGCCGAGATCGCCGAACAGCGTCCCGAGCGTTCCGAGCGATGAGGCCACGTCGGGGTGATCGGGTCCCAACACCTTCTCGCGGATGGCCAGCGCGCGTTCGATCAGCGGACGAGCCGCCGGATACTCGCCTTTCGAGCGGAGCACGGATCCGAGCGCGGCCAAGGTCGTCGCGAGAACGGGGTCGTCGGGAGCGAGTTTCACCTCCTGTATCGAGTGCGCCCGTTCGAGCGGAGGCAGGGCGCCGGCATAGTCGTTTCTGGCATACAGAACGTTCCCGAGACTCGTGAGTGCGGCCGCCGTTTCGGGACTGCCGCCTCCGAAGCGTCGTTCGCGGATATCAACCGCTCGCTGTGCCAACTCACGTGTCTCGGGCTGACCTGCCTTCCCGCCGCGCCACAAAGATTCGACGAGCACGTCGAGGATGGCCGCGATCTGCAGCGAGTCGGGCTTCGACTGCGACGATTCCTTCGCGAGCAACTCGCGCGCACCCGCGGTGGCGAGTGCGTACTTGCCGTCACGATTGAGCGCGTTCAGTGCTTGGAGCGGGGATGAGCCGGCCGCCGCCGCGGATCGCAAGTCGAGAGCCCCGAGCAGTGCGAGGATGAGGGCCATGAGCAGAAACGAAATCGCACGTCGGCACGGCATCATGGTTCGTCTCGCTGAAAGGTGGGGTTCGAGGTATCGCCCGGGACAACGGCCATGCTGCGGGAGGCCGGGGCCACATGGGATCACGAGAACGCTAGCGCGTAGGTGTGGCGATGTCTAACATCAAGTCCATGAAGCCCGGCGAGAGTCGCACGATCCCGATTCGCACGCAGGCCGACCTGTGGACGTTCGTCGAGCGCAACGTCTCGCTGTGGGACATCCTCGACTTCTTCCCGCCCGATGCGATCGGACCGCGCGGTCCCTCCGATGCCCCGCGGCCCTACGAAGTGAAGCCGCTCACGATCGACACCGACCTCGACTTTGGTTTCGAGACCGACATCCAGTACGGCACGTGGATGTTCCGGCCGCGTTCGCCGAAGCTTCCGGGCATGATGCGCTGGTGCAAGGAACGCGGCCTGGAGATCGGCGACACGATCGTGCTCGAGTGCACGGGCGAGCGAAGCCTGCGGCTGTCGCTGGAGAAGGGACCGGGCGACGGGGCGTCCCGGACCGCGTGAGCCACGCGCGCCGCAATTCCGCCGCTGTCACGAAAACGCCAGCATAGAGACAGCCCGCATCTGCTGCTGCTCGACTCGAACCCCCCGCCATCACGCTCCCTTGCCCTTCTCGTCCCGTTGCCGCAAAGTGCTCTTAAATGCTTGATTTCGAGGCGCCCGGTATCGATCCACCATGAGAGGTCCGACATGGAAACCCTCACCGCACAGGAAGCCGCCGACATGCTGCGTCTCGACGTCCGGCGCGTTCAGGTCCTCGCGCGGTCGGGCAAGCTTCCCGCCGTGCGGGTCGGGCGCAAGTGGCTGTTCCATCGTAGCGAGATCGAACGCCTGATCGGCCGCTCCGCTCCGCCGCCGGCCGCGGCGACCGAAATGCTGAGCGCGCGCAATCACCTCCGCGGCCGCATCGTTTCGTTGCGCACCGACGGGCTCATGGCGGAGGTCGTCGTTCGCATCGGAGATCAGGATCTGGTGGCTGTGATCACGCGCTCCTCCGCGGAACGGCTGCGGCTCTCAGAAGGCGACGAAGTGGCGGCGGTCATGAAGGCGACCGAAGTGATGATCGCCAAAGGCCGCGGAGGATGACCCGGGCGCGCGACCTCGCGACGCGCGCGGCACTCGCGATCGGAATCTCGGGGATGCTCCTGCTGCTCGTGGTCCCGATCGCCGCACTTCTGCTGCGCGTCCATCCGGGGACGCTGTTCGCGCGCCTGCTGGAGCCCGAAATTCTCGCAGCACTGCGGCTCAGCGTCCTCACGAGCGTGACCGCGACAGTGCTCGTCGTCGCAGGCGGACTCCCGCTCGCCTACCTGCTCGCGCGCCGCGACTTTCGCGGCAAGCGCGTGCTCGAAGTGCTGGTCGATCTGCCCATGGTGCTGCCGCCGACGGTCGCAGGTTTTGCGCTGCTGATGGCGTTCGGTCGCGCCGGCCTCGCCGGCCGCGCGCTCGAAGCGTTCGGTGTGTCGCTGCCGTTCACGACACTCGGCGTGATCGTGGCGCAGGCATTCATGTCGGCTCCATTTTTCATCGGTGCTGCGCGCGCCGGAATCGCGGGCGTGGATCCGCGCTACGTCGATGCGGCGGCGACCCTGCGCGCCTCGGAGCTCGACACATTCTTTCGCGTCGTCCTTCCGCTCAGCATGCCGGCACTCATCGCCGGTGCCGCGATGAGCGGCGCGCGCGCGCTCGGTGAGTTCGGTGCCACGATCACGTTCGCCGGCAATCTGCCCGGCACCACGCAGACCATGCCGCTCGCGGTGTACGTCGCACTCCAATCCGACCTCGATGCCGCGATCGTGCTGTCGGTCGTATTGCTCGCGATCGCCTTCACGCTGCTGTTCTGGCTGCGGCGCCCGGGAAATCAGGGGGTGCCGGTTGTTGCGCGCGCAGGTCGCTAGAAAGCTCGGCGAGTTCGCGCTCGACGTGACGCTTGAAGCGCGCCCCGGGAGCACGATCGCGCTGCTCGGCGAGAGCGGCTCCGGCAAGACGACGCTCCTGCGGCTGCTGGCCGGGGTGCTCGATCCGGATTCCGGCCACATCGAGCTGGAAGGCGTCGTGTGGCACGACGGAACGCGCCGATTGCTCGATGCGTGGCGACGACCGGTCGGATATGTCGCTCAGGACTACGCGCTGTTCCCGCATCTGAGCGTCGAGGAGAACGTGGCGTTCGGTTTGCGCGCGGAAGGCCGGGTGCCGTCGGAGACGCGCGATCGCGTCGCGCGAACGCTCGATCGTCTCGGCGTGCGGGGGCTTGCGCAGCGCCGACCATCACAGCTTTCGGGAGGGCAGCAGCAGCGCGTGGCGCTCGCGCGCGCGCTGGTGTTGGAGCCCCGTCTGCTGCTGCTCGACGAGCCGCTGGCGGCACTGGACCTCCAAACCCGCCGCAGCGTGCGCGGGGAACTGCACCGCCTGCTCGAGTCGCTCTCGTGCGTGACGCTCTACGTGACGCATGCGCCGGCCGAGGCGTTCGCCTTCGGAGATCAGGTGGCGGTGTTGGCGAACGGACGCATCGCCCAGATCGGTCCGCCCGAAGCGGTGCGGGCGGCTCCGGCGACGGCTGACGTGGCGGAGTTGCTGGGACTTTAGGTATCGGGGTAGCGACCGCGGCCGCGCTTTCGCTGCGGATTCCGCGCCCGGGTAGCGTATCCTTACACCGGTCCCGGCTGGCCGGGACTGCGCACTCTCGATCCGCAACCGACTGCCTCGCGACCTATCGGACGCCGCCCATGCTCCCTGCTTCCGCAATTCGATGGTGGTTCGCCCTCGCTCTGACCCTGCTTTCGGCGGTTCCCGCGTGGGCGACGTTCACCGACATTGGCGCGGGCATCACCGGCGTGAACGCACCCGCGGTCGCCTGGGGCGACTATGACTCAGACGGAGATCTCGACTTCGTGATGATCGGCACGACCGTCGCCGGCGACATCGCGCGTATCTACCGCAACACCGGCGGAGCCTTTGCGGACGCCGTCGCGCTGCCCGCTGATGCGGTCGCGCACAACGGAGCGGTGGCGTGGGGCGACTATGACCGCGACGGCGATCTCGACCTGGCGCTCGCCGGTCTGCACGCGGGAGTGCCCGTCACGCGCATCTATCGCAACGACCTCGGCGCGTTCACCGATATCGCAGCAGGGCTTCCGGGCGTGTCCGCGTGCGCCATCTCGTGGGTCGACTTCGACAATGACGGCGATCTCGACCTCGCTTTCGGCGGCGATTCCGGCGCGGGAGGGATCGCGCGCATCTACCGCAACACAGCCGGAGTCTTTGTCGATGCCGCGGTGTCGATCACCGGGCTCACGCTGTGCGCGATGGCGTGGGGGGACTACGACAACGACGGAGATTCCGATCTCGCGATCTCCGGCATGTCGGGCACCACTCCCGTCACGAATCTCTACCGCAACTCGGGCGGCGCCTTCACGCTCATGACGTGGCCCGTGACCGGTGTCTCACGCGGATCCTTGAACTTCGGTGATTTCGACAACGATGGCGATCTCGATCTCACGCTGTCCGGCAACGTGGCTTCGTCCCCGATCACTCGAATCTATCGAAACTCAGTGGGATTCTTCGCCAATGCGAACGCCGTGATCCAGGGCGTCAACTCCGGAGGCAGCATTTGGGGTGATGCCGACAACGATGGCGATCTCGACATCGCCTTGGCCGGTAACACAGCGTCGACGGGATTTGCGGCGGTGTACCTCAACACCGGAATCGGGATGAGTGACATGAACGCGGGCCTCACCGGCGTCGCGGTGGGCTCGCTCGCGTGGGGTGATTATGACAACGATGCGGACCTCGATTTGCTGCTCGTCGGGAATCGATTTCTGGCCGGCCCGCAGTCGGCGGCGATCTATCGCAACTCTGGTGTGCCCGCGAACACTCCGCCCACGGCTCCACTGGCCTTGTTCGCGACTTCGGATTCCGCCAACGTGACGTTCCATTGGAGCATGGCGAACGACGCGCAGAATGGCCGGCTGGGTCTGAGCTACAACCTGTGGGCGGGTACCGCGCCGGGACTGGCCGATGTGCTGAGCCCGATGGCGAATGTCGCGACCGGCTTCCGTCTCGTGCCCCAGCGCGGCAACGCCGACGAAAATCTTCAATGGACGCTGCCGCGCGCAGCCTTCTCTGGGAATCACGTCTACTGGGGGGTTCAGGCCATCGATCAGGCGTTCGCGGGCTCGCCGTTCGCGACTGCGGATCCGCACACACTGGCGGTCGATGACGTGCTCGCGCCGGGTCCCGCGCTTCGCTTGCTCGGGCCCAACCCCACGCGCTCCGAAGCGCACTTCGTCTATTCGCTGCCGCGTGCGACGCGCGTGAGTCTCAATGTCTTCGACATCGCCGGGCGCCCGATCGCGACGCTCGCCAACGGTGATCGCGCCGCAGGTGAACATACGGTTCGCTGGAACGCGGCTCACGCCGCACCCGGACTCTACCTGGTTCGCTTGAACGCCGGCGCACTCACGACTGCACTTCGCGTGGTGCGAATCCAGTGACGACGACTATCGCTCGAGCGAGCGAACTGAACACCGGGAGACCCGCCAGGAAACGCATCACCGCGATGACCATTGGAGTCATGGCCGTCATGCTGACGGCGGGGCATGCCTTGACCGCCACGTTCACCGACATCGGCGCCGGGCTCACCGGGATCTTCTCGGGCTCGACGGCGTGGGGCGATTACGACAACGACGGCGATCTCGACATCGTGGTCGTCGGCAGAAACTTCGCGGGCCGCATCGCGCGAATCTACCGGAACACCGCGGGCAGCTTCGCCGACGCGGGGGCACTCCCGGTGGGTGCCGGGTTGACCGAATGCTCGCTCGCGTGGGGCGACTACGATCGCGACGGCGACCTCGATCTCGTGATCGGCGGCAACGACGCGACGGTCCCCGTGACCCGGATCTTCCGCAACAACGCCGGAACGTTCGCCGACATCGGCGCCGTTCTCGTCGGAGTGCGCGATTGCGCCGTGTCGTGGGCGGACTACGACAACGACGGCGATCTCGACGTCGCACTCGCGGGCGGCGACGGGAACTCGGGAATGCTCGCACGGATCTACCGCAACACCGCCGGCACATTCACAGACGCGGCTGCCGGAATCGCCGGCCTGTCCTACAGCGCGATGGCGTGGGCCGACTACGATCTCGATCGCGACCTCGATCTGATCGTGAGCGGTACAGGACCCGGTTTTGACAGCTTCACCACGCTCTACCGGAATACCGGGGGCACGTTGAGCCCGGTCGTCACGGGCCTGCCGGCCGTGAACAATGGCGCGTTCGGTTGGGCGGACTACGACAACGATGGCGACCCGGATCTGCTCATCAGCGGCTCCTACATCACCGAGGTGTGGCGCAACACCGCCGGCAGCTTTGCCAGCGCGGGTGCGGTGATTCAAGGGCTGAGCTCCTCATCGACCGTGTGGGGCGACTACGACAACGACGGGCGCATGGACATCGCGGAAGCCGGTGCCACCGGTTCGACCGGCTTCGGAGCCGTGTACCGGAACACCGGATCGGGCTTCACCGACATCAGTGCCGGCATTCCGAACCTGTTCTACAGCTCGCTCGCGTGGGGCGACTACGACAAGGACGGCGACCTCGATCTGATGATGGCGGGGGCCGATGATCAGGGTTCGCTGATCGAGATCCATCGCATCTATCGCGTCGCGGGCGTATCCGCGAATGCCGCACCCTCCGCGCCGACCGGCCTCTCGGTCACGACCACGGGCGAAGTCACCTTCAGCTGGAACGCCTCGACCGATGCGCAGGGCGCGCCACTCGGCCTCACCTACAATCTGTGGGCGGGCACTGCGGCCGGAACGCCGAACGTCATGGCTCCGATGTCGAACCTCGCGAACGGCTTCCGGCGCGTCGCACAGAATGGGAACGTCGGTCAGAAGCGCCAGTGGACGCTGCCGCGCAGCGCGTTTCCGAACGGGCAGATCCATTGGGGCGTCCAGGCGGTCGATCAGGCGTTCGCGGGCTCGGCGTTTACGACCGGGCCGTCGGCGGTGGTGAGCGTGGAAGACCTGGCGGCGAGCCGATCACTGGCGCTGGAGCTGGCCGGATCCAACCCCTCGCGCACCGAGTCCCGCATGTCGTATGCCTTGCCGCACCCCATGCGCGTCGAGCTTGCGATCTTCGATATCACGGGGCGCCGGCTGCAGACGCTCGTGAGCGGCGAGCGTGACGCCGGCCGTCATGAGGCGATCTGGAATGGCGAGGCCGCCGACGGTTCGCGCGTCGTTCCCGGGCTCTACTTCGCGCGGCTGAGCACGCCCGGCGCAGTTGCCTCGCTGAGGATTC
The DNA here is from genome assembly GCA_031364845.1 of Candidatus Eiseniibacteriota bacterium. Classification (GTDB taxonomy): domain Bacteria; phylum Eisenbacteria; class RBG-16-71-46; order RBG-16-71-46; family RBG-16-71-46; genus JANLWX01. The sequence goes on along the minus strand of JANLWX010000145.1, from coordinate 6,328 downwards.
TCCGGATCGAGTAGACGCCCGCCACGCCGCGCCGCCTACTCCGGCAGGAACACCAACCGCGTGATGCGCGAACCGTCGCCCGCGCGCAGGCGGCCGTAGTAGATCCCTGCGGCCAGAGAATTCCCTGCGTCATCACGCCGATCCCAGCGCACCTCGTGATGCCCGGCCGCGCGTACGCCGGACCCCACGGTGGCAATCCTGCGTCCGGCAGCGTCGAAGACCTCGAGATCCACGGTCGTCGCGCTCGCGAGATCGAAGGCGAACATCATCCCGCCCGCGGAGGGATTGGGGCTTCCGCGCAACGCGAGTGCGGCGCCCTGCACATCGGGCTCGTTCGCGGCGACACTTCCGGCGGGCGGGTCGAGTGCATCGAGGGCATGGGATCGCACGACGAGCACCGTCGGAATCGCTCCGGGAATCGAATCCACGTCCGTCTGCTCGATGACCACGGCACTCGGGTCGGCCCCGGCCACGCGGAACACGGCGAAGCCGTCGCCCGACGCGGTCGGTGACGCGGGAAACCGCAGGTCGACGTTGCGCGCGCCCGAAGTGCCGCCGCTGCCGAGGGCGTAGGTGCACGGGGCACACTGGGGCGAGGTGCTGCCGCCTTTAGGAGTTCCGTCGTCGTTGAACAGGTAGACCTCGAGGCTCGCGCCTCCACCCGCAGGCATACTGCCGATGCCGCCCAGGTACGTAGCATGGAAGATCGCCCAGTCGCCCACGTTCCAGTCGGTGATGCCATCCAGCTTGGAAGCCACGAATACGCGCGGCTGAACGCTCGCCTCGAAGAAGTCCTTGAGAACGTCCGCCGGCAGGATCGGCACGATGCTCGGCTGGCCCGGCGTTCCGGTGGTGGTCTTGATCCGGACCATTGCGGTCAGTTGGTCGGCGTCGCCGGTGGCGTCCATGACCGCGAAGCCTTGCTTCGTCTGTCCGCTGGTTCCAAAGCCTCCGTGAGCCATGATCAGGTCGTCGATCAAGATGCTCGTGCGTCGCGGTGCTGTACCACCGGTTTGATAGAGACACGGCGCGCACACAACTTCGCCGGTGCCCGAGGTCAGAGGCTCACCGTTCGTGTCGAACAGGAACAGTGCCGTCGCCGCGCCCGATCCCGACGTCATCCCGGCGAGGCCCGCGGTGTAGGTCAGCAGGATCTCGCTGTCGATCGTTCGGGGCTGGCTCCCGGTCGTCCCCGGGCTCGCGCTGTAGAAACTCTTCAGAACGCTGCGGTTCACGATAGGCGCGCCTGCCGGCGTGCCGGCCAGGAGTGCAGCGCCGATGCCGAGAAGAACCACGACGCGGGGACCGGCACGGTGCGGCAGAATACGACGAAGCATGGTGGTCTCTCCTGCGTCTGGGTGCTCAGCGGACACTCTGCCGGGGCAGGATCGTCGAATCCGCCCGCGGCGACTCGGCCACCCAGCGGCGGCCAGGAGAAGTCTACCACCGGGTGCGGTGGGCGGGGCTCGATCATCTTCACAGGCTCACTCGGCTTGCCATAGCACGGTGACGATTAGCCGACGGTTCTTGCTCATTCCAGGCTTGCTCCCTATTCTTCGGTTCACTCGATTGCGATCGGCGCCTTCGCTTGGAGAACCCCTAAATGGCCAAGGCACAGCACGACAGGACGTCTGCCAGCCGCGGCCTCGAAGCCCGGCCATCAAGCACCTTGGACGGTGCGACGCGCCTGACTGACTACCACGCCAAGTATTTCGCCCACGAGCTGACCCGCCGCTGCTCTTCCGACAGCATTGAGAAGCTCGCTGGAACCGTGGCTGGCGCTCAGGTGGACCTGAACCCGCATCAAGTCGATGCCGCGCTGTTCGCGTTTCGCTCGCCACTATCCAAGGGCGCCCTGCTGGCAGACGAGGTGGGGCTCGGCAAGACCATCGAGGCGGGCCTGGTGATTGCCCAACGCTGGGCCGAGCGCCGGCGCCGCATCCTTGTGATCACGCCGGCAAACTTGCGCAAGCAATGGCACCAGGAGCTGAGCGAGAAGTTCTTCCTCCCTTGCCAGATCCTCGAGGCTCGATCTTATAACGCGGCGATCAAGAACGGCAGCTTTCAACCGTTCCAACCGGTAGATCAGGTTGTGATCTGTTCTTACCAATTCGCGCGAGGCAAGGCATCCGACGTGCACGGGACGCCATGGGATCTCGTCGTGATCGACGAAGCTCATCGGCTGCGCAATGTTCACAAACCATCGAACATAATCGCCAAGACGCTTAAGAACGCTCTGATCAATGCCCCGAAATTGTTGCTCACCGCAACTCCGTTGCAGAACTCGCTGATCGAGCTGTACGGGCTCGTGAGTTTTATCGACGAGCACGCCTTCGGGGACGCCAAGAGTTTCCGCGATCAGTTCGCAATGGTCACCCAGGAACAGGTATTCCAAGATCTCAAAGATCGTCTTCGCCCCATTTGCCATCGCACACTTCGCCGTCAGGTGACGGCGTACATTCCTTTTACCAAGCGCCTGGCAATCTTGCAGGAGTTCACGCCCGAGGACGGTGAAGACCGTCTTTACTCGCTCGTCACAGAGTACCTGCAGCGTTCAAATCTTCAGGCGCTGCCCTCTGGCCAGCGCACGCTCATGACCTTGGTGCTTCGCAAGCTTCTCGCATCATCCACGTTCGCGATTGCAGGGGCACTCGAAACCATGTCCGCTCGCCTCACGGCGACGCTCGAAAAACGAGGAGCATCGGGTTCACTGTCCGAAGAGCTGGAAGGAGATTTTGAGGAGTTCGATCAAACGGCCGAGGAATGGTCTGAGGATCAGGAAGCGGCGCTGTCGCTGTCGAATGACGATCGCGCTGCTATCGAAGCGGAAATCGTTGACCTCGACACGTTCGCCCGGCTAGCCACATCGATCGATCACAATGCCAAGGGTAGAGCCCTGCTCAAGGCGCTCGGGTTTGCTTTCGCCAAGGCCACCGAACTCGGATCGGCACCTAAAGCCATCATCTTCACGGAGTCGCGTCGCACGCAGGACTACCTGCTCCGTGTATTGACCGACAGTCCTTTTGCCGACGGGATCGTGCTATTCAACGGGTCCAACACGGATGTGCGATCCAAGGCGATCTACGCGGCCTGGCTCGAACGACATGCGGGTAGCGATCGGGTTACCGGCTCGCGCACAGCCGACATGCGTTCAGCACTGGTCGACTATTTCCGTGACGAAGGTCGCATCATGATCGCCACCGAGGCGGGCGCCGAGGGCATCAATCTTCAGTTCTGCTCTTTGGTCGTGAACTACGACTTGCCTTGGAATCCGCAGCGCATCGAGCAGCGAATCGGTCGCTGTCACCGTTACGGACAGAAACACGATGTAGTGGTCGTCAATTTCCTCAACCGTAAGAACGAGGCGGATCAACGCGTCTTCCAATTGTTGTCCGAAAAGTTCCAGCTCTTCGAGGGAGTATTCGGCGCGAGCGACGAAGTACTCGGCGCAATCGAGTCCGGAGTCGACTTCGAGAAGCGCATCGCCGCCATTTATCAGAGTTGCCGCAAGCACGACGAGATCCAGACTGCCTTCGACGAGCTTCAACTCGAACTCGAGCTGGAGATCGGTGAAGCGATGGCTAGTACACGAAGCAAGCTTCTCGAACACTTCGATGACGAAGTTCGCGAGAAGCTCCGTGTGCGCGACCGTGACTCCAGGGAGCACCTCACGCGATTCGAGCAGCTCCTGATGCAGCTCACACGCTACGAGCTGCGCGAGCATGCGGACTTCCACGCGGAAGGATCGTTTCTGCTCCGGTCCAGCCCGTCACAAGAAAGCGTTCCTCTCGGTCTCTACGAGCTTCCTCGTCGTAGCGGAGAGGCTCATCTCTACCGACTTGGGCACCCACTGGCTGAAGTCGTGCTCGATAGGGCCATCCGGCGCGACTTGCCTTCCGTCGAGATCGAGTTTGACTACGGCGGTCGCACGGGTAAGCAGACACTCCTCGAACCATGGATTGGGAATTCTGGGTGGTTGGCGATGAGCAAGTTCACCGTGGAATCTTTGGATCAGGCCGAGGATTACCTGATTTGGTCGGGAACGACCGATGATGGTCAAGCATTGGACCCTGAAGCTGCCCGTCGGCTATTTGCCTTGCCGGGCCGAGTGAGTGGCGACGCTGCGGCCGGAGCTGCTCCACCGGCGATGGCTCACCAGGCCGAACAGGTCCGAGCCCGAATCCAGCATCAGATCTCCGAGCGGAATGGCCACTTCTACGAAGCAGAAGCCGAGAAGCTCGACGGCTGGGCCGACGATCTCAAGCTCACGCTCGAGCGCGAGATCAAGGACTTCGATCGCCAGCTCAAGGATGCTCGACGTGCTGCCAAGGCTGCGCTGACACTCGAGGAGAAACTTGCCGGCCAGAAGCAGCTCAAGGCACTCGAATCGGCACGAGCACAGAAGCGCCGGTCGCTCTTCGATGCTCAGGACGAGATTGACCACAAGCGCGAGCAGCTCATCGCCGACATCGAGGGCAAGTTGACGCAGAACACCTCGCTCGGCGAGGTACTCGCTATCCGGTGGCGGTTGGTCTCGGGCTCATCGGGAGCATGACACCGTGAACCGCAAGCAGAAGCTCGAACTCACTTGGATCGGCAAAGAGAACCGCCCGCGGCTGGAACCGCGGATCCTGCTCGAGGATCCGGAGAAGTCGCACCACGCCGCGCATCGTGTTACCGAAGGCGACCAGTTCGACAACCGGTTGATTTTCGGGGACAACCTGCTCGCGCTGAAGGCGCTGGAAGCGGAGTTCTCGGGGAAAGTGAAGTGCGTGTTCATTGACCCGCCATACAACACAGGGAGTGCGTTCGAGCACTACGACGATGGTGTGGAGCACTCGGTTTGGCTGTCGCTCATGCGAGATCGAGTCGACCAAATCAACAGGCTGCTATGCGATTCCGGATCTCTTTGGATCACCATAGACGACAACGAAGCACACTATCTCAAGGTGATCTGTGACGAGATTTTTGGCCGCCAGAATTTCGTGGCTACGTGTGTTTGGGAGAAAGACAAGGGTGGACGTGGTGACGCGGATATCTCGCTCTCTCATGACAACGTACTTGTCTATGCCAAAGTGCGAGCGGCATGGTCGGCGGCTCGGAACCTTCTTCCGAGAACCACAACTCAGCTCGGCAGGTTCAAGAATCCTGACATGGATCCGCGTGGACCATGGCGGCAAGGTGATGACGGAACGGCGAAGAGCGGTACTGAAAAGCAACGCTTTCCAGTGACACTCCCCTCTGGCCGAGTGGTTACCCCTCCTCCAGGCAGGTACTGGGCATTCTCCGAGCGGACGTTAGAGACGGCTCGGAGTGAGGGGCGTGCCTACTTCGGGGTGAACGACGACCGCCTACCAATAATTAAGCGGTACCTCAGTGAAGTGCGCGATGGTGTGGCACCTAGAACCTGGTGGTCGGCAGATGAGGTTGGCACCAATCAGGAAGCGAAGCGTGATCACCTGAACAAGCTCCTAGCCGACGTAGAGCCATTCGCAACGCCAAAACCGGAAGGGTTGTTACAGAGGATTCTCCAAATCGCCACCAACCCCGGCGACATCGTTCTCGACTCCTTCGCGGGTTCCGGTACCACCGGCGCAGTTGCCCACAAGATGGGCCGCCGCTGGATCATGGTCGAGCTCGGCGAGCACTGCCACACGCACATCATCCCGCGACTTGCGAAGGTCATCGACGGAGCCGATCCCGGCGGTGTCACTGAAGCCACCGGTTGGAAAGGCGGCGGTGGATTTCGCTACTACCGTCTCGCACCCTCGCTTCTCGAGAAGGACAAGTGGGGGAATTGGGTCATCAGGAAGGAATTCAATCCAGCGATGCTGGCCGAGGCGGTCTGCAAACTTGAAGGCTTCCAGTACGCACCGAGCGATGCGCTCTACTGGCAGCACGGCCACTCGACCGAACGCGACTTCATCTACGTCACCACGCAGAGTTTGAGCGCCGATCAACTTCAGCAACTCTCCGACGAGGTCGGCCCTGAGCGGTCGCTGCTCGTGCTCTGTACCGCGTTCCGCGGTAAAGCTGAGCGCTATCCGAACCTGACGGTGAAGAAGCTCCCTAAAGCCGTGCTCTCCCGCTGTGAGTGGGGTCACGACGACTACAGCCTCAGCATCGAGAACCTGCCCAAGGCTCCGCCCAAACCGGGCCAAATCCCACTGTTCGAGCCGGTGAACAGTCTCTAATGACCCGGCTCGTCAGGCGGGTCGACCTCTACGGAAGGATTCGGGTTATCCTCGAATCCGCCCGCGTTTCAGCTGCTCGAAGCGTCAATACGACGCAGGTCTGTGCCAACTGGTTGATCGGGCGGGAAATCGTC
>JANLWX010000120.1:0-2454 GCA_031364845.1 Candidatus Eiseniibacteriota bacterium | reverse complement strand
TGGCAAGGTCGCCTATCGGCTCCGCCGGCCGTGGATGACCGGCCAGACGGAAATCGTGCTCACCCCCGTCGCGTTCCTCCGCCGGCTGTCGGCGCTGATTCCACCGCCGCGCCAGAACCAAACCCGATATCACGGTGTATTGACGCCCAAGTTACAACCGACAAAACTCGGAGGTTGCGGTGGCTCCGGAGAAAGCGTCGTGGCACTCGCCTCGACCGCCGGGACCCTGAAGACGACCGTCACCTCGTCGTCGGCGACTTCGATACGGGCGACAACTGTTCGCACCACGGCGCGCCGTTCGTCCCAGGACAGCGCGTCGAGTCTTCGGTTCAGGCGTTGGGTAAAGTCTTCCACTCGGGCGACGACGAGCTGCAGTTCACGCCTTTCGACGAGCGCCTTTTCGAGCGCAGCCAGCTCGCCGCGCGCGCGTGCCTCGCGAGTGCGGACACGGTCACTGCGTGTCGTGAGCTCGGCGAGATCGATCGCGCCCGCTTCGTAGGCGTCCACTAAGCGCCGCAGTGTTCGCTCGTGCACACGGACGGCGCGAAGCGCGTCGTCACGTTGTGCATCATGGTCGCTGCGCGCGCGCTGCGTGTCGGCGCGACGCGACCATTCCTGCATCACGCGCGCGGGATCCTGCAGCAACGCGCAGACCGACCGCCAGACGTGGGTCTCGAGTTGATCGACTCGCACGCCGCGATTTCGACAGTTGGGCGCGGCGAGGTCGCTGCGTTCCCGACTACGCCCCGCCGTGCCGCAGCAATAGTACGCGTAGGTCTTGCTGCGACCACCGTGCTTCAACGTCCGCCCGTAGTATCCGTAGCCGCACCGACCGCACACGGTGAGGCCGACAAGCAGATATCGGCCCGTAGTGCGATTGCGTTCCGAGAACACTCGATTGCGCTCGAGTTGGGTCTGCGCAGCTTCGAACATTTCATTCGAGACGATCGGCGGCACCGAGATCCGGATCCATGCATCCTTCCCGCGTGCGCGATCCTTCGTGAGGCGCTTTGGCACCGCGTCGCGATGAATGACAAGCCGCATCGGCGTTGCACGTTCCACGCTCTCCCTCTTGCCGAAGGCGGCCTGCCCCATATAAGCCGGATTCTTCAGCACGTCGCGAATGGCGGTGGCCCGCCAATGAGGAGCCTGACCATGCTTCGCGGCGCCACGCGGCGGGACGTGTTCCTCGTTCAGCATGTGGGCCACAGAATATAAGGTCCGATGCTCTCCGACGACCGCCGCGAAGATTCGCTGCACCACACGGGCTTCGTGCGCCACCACCTGATACTGGGCTGGCGCCTCGTTGGACTTCTTGATGTATAGGTAGCCATACGGTGCACTCGACAACACGTTGACCGATCCAGATCGCGCCTTGTGCAGCTTGCCGCGCCGTGACCGTTCCATGATCTTAGCGCGCTCGTATTCGGCGATCACGCCCTGCACTTGCACGAGCAACTGATCCTCCGCCGATTGCCCGTTGTGCCCCTCCAGCAGGATCACTTGCACATCGTGACTCGCAAACTCCTCGAGTAACAGCACCTGGTGCGCGTGTCGACGTGCGAGCCGATCCGGACTGTGCACGTAGATCACATCCACGGCGCCCTGGGCGACACGATCGCGCAGCCGCTCGAGTGCGGGACGACGCAATGTCGATCCGCTGTGCCCGTTGTCGACATACTCGTCACTCGGCAACACCGCGAGTCCGTCTTGCGTCGCCCGCACGCGCAGCGCCGCAATCTGGCTGTCGATCGTCGACTGCTGCGCTTGGCGCTCCGACGACACGCGCGCGTACAGGGCTACGGAGTTAGTCATGTCGTTGCCTTCCCTGTTCTCGCGCGAGGTCGTTCGTTGCCAGCGTAGGACGTCGACGAATGATCATCGCCGCTATTGCACGTGCGGCGTACGGTGGCGACCACCTGTTCGTACGCGAACTGCAACTGCTCCGCGGACGATCGAGTGGCCTCGAATGCCGCACGAACTCGCAGCACACGTCGCATGGATAGCACGACGATCCCGAACGACCGCGATGTCAAGAAAACGGCAAACCAGCTCACGCACCACCTCCGCGTCGCCATCTCATGCGGGGCTGGCCCGGGGGCGGGCCCAGCTCGGAGCGAGGGATGCGCATACGCCAGGGCAGATTTGTCGGTTGCAACTTGGGCGTGTTCGCCGCGAACGCGAAACTTCGGCCCGCCGTGACCGCGTTGGTGCCGGTTGGGGCGCACCCCCCTTCGCATGCCCACAAGTGCACCCGCGGTACCCAGGCCGACGGCACCGCGACCGCTCGTGCGCCGTCCCGTCTTCCCTGGTCCGAGATTTTTCGCCGCGTCTTCCGTGAGGACATTCTGGTGTGCCCCCGCTGCACGGGCCCCATGCGCGTCCTGGCCGCGATCACCGACCCCGCCGTCATCACGACGCTCCTCGCACACCTCGACCTTCCCACCGACCCGC
>JANLWX010000044.1:0-18510 GCA_031364845.1 Candidatus Eiseniibacteriota bacterium | reverse complement strand
CGGCGGGCTACTCCGGGCGCGATGCAAGGCGCTCTCGGGCTGAGACGCCCACATCCACGGCGGCGCGAACTTCCGCAGCCACGGGTGGACGGTGATGTAGGCGAGCAGCAACACCAATGCGCTGACGATGGGCATTACCGTGACCCACAGCCAGAAGGAATTGGGGCCGGCCGCGGCGAACCAGCCCTGCACCTGCTGGATCACGAGGCTCGCGTTCAAACCGACGATGATGGTCGCGGTGACGAGGGCGAGGACCACGACCCACTTCTTGTTCGCGAACTCTCCCATCTTCTCGCGATCGCTGGTGAAGCTGATCAGCGGGATCACGGCGAACGACAACTGCATGCTGAGCACGACCTGCGAAAGCACCAGCAGATCGTCGACGGCGTCCGTGCCGCGGATCGAGATGAACACCACCGCGGGGATGATCGCGAGACTGCGGCTGATCATGCGCCGCATCCACGGGCGGATGCGCCAGTGCAGGAAGCCTTCCATGACGATCTGGCCCGCGAGCGTTCCGGTGATCGTGCTCGCCTGGCCCGACGTGAGCAGCGCGATCGCGAACAGGGTTGAGGCGAGTGCCGTGCCGAGCAAGGGAGCGAGCAGCCGGTGCGCGTCCTCGAGCTTCGCGACGTTCTGGTGTCCCGAGGAGTGGAACACCGCCGCGGCGAGCACCAGGATCGCCGCGTTCACGAAGAACGCGCAGTTGAGCGCGACCGCCGAGTCGACCAGATTCATCTTGCATGCTTCGCGTTTCGCCGCGACCGACTCCGCGACGGCTCGGCTCTGGACCAGCGCGCTGTGCAGATAGAGATTGTGGGGCATCACGGTGGCGCCCAAGATTCCCATCGCGATGTAGAGCGACTCGTTCGAAAGGCCGAGCACCGTGAACGAGCCCTTGGCGTCGCGGCCGAACAGGCTGATGCTGCCCGTCTCATCGCGAGGGATCAGGCTGCGCAGGATGGCCGGGATCTCGGGCTTCGAGAGGATCATCTCGATCGCGAAGCAGCCGCCGATCGTGGCCACCAGCGTGATGATGAACGCTTCCATCCGCCGCATGCCGAGCCGCGACAGCGCGAGCAGCAGCAGCACGTCGAGTGCGGTGATCAACACGCCGGTGAGGATCGGGACGCCGAACAGCAGCTGCAGTCCGATCGCGGCCCCGAGCACTTCGGCCAGATCGCACGCGATGATCGCGATCTCGCACAGGATCCACAGCGGCCATACCAGCGCGCGCGGATACCAGTCGCGGCACGCCTGCGCCAGGTCCTTGCCGGTCACAACGCCGAGGCGCGCCGAAAGCGTCTGCAGGAGCACGGCCATCAGGTTGCTCATCAACAGCACCCAGATGAGCTGGTATCCGAAACGCGCGCCGCCGGCGAGATCGGTGGCCCAGTTGCCGGGATCCATATAGCCGACGCTCACGAGATAGGCCGGCCCCGCGAACGCGAACAGGCGGCGGAACCACGACCCCGCTACGGGAATCGGCACGGAGCGGTGCACTTCAGGAAGCGAACGGTTCTCCCGTGGTGTCATCTCGAACTCCTTTCGCCGCGGCGACGCGCGATCTCCACCATCACGCCTTCGAGCCCTTCGCTGCCGATCACGAGACGCTGCCCCGCGACATCGACCTCGAAGACATCATCGAGGGCATGAACCTTCATCATTCGAACCGCGGCACCGGGCACCAGTCCCGCGTCCTTCCACCGCGACATCCGCGCCAGATCGGCATCGCGAATCTCGCGCACGACCGCCTTGGCGCCATGCGGAAGACTCGCGAGCGGCTGCAACGCGCGCTGCGGCATGTGGCCGTTGCGATCGGGAATCATGTGCCCGTGCGGATCCTCGGCCGGATGTCCCACCAGCCGATCGATCGCCTCCAGCACGCGATCGCTGATGTGGTGTTCGAGCACTTCGGCGTCCTCGTGCACCAGGGCCCAGTCGAGTCCCAGCACGCGCACGAGGAACGTCTCGAGAATGCGGTGGCGGCGCACCATCTCGATCGCCGCGCGCCGTCCGCGCGCGGTGAGGCGCGCGCCGGCGCGCGGCGTGTGGGAGACGAGCTTCTCCTTGGCGAGGCGGCCGAGCATGTTGGTCACCGAGGGCGCCGACACGCCGAGCCGTGCGGCGAGGCTCGAGGTCGTGATCGTCGCGCCGTCGGGGCCGAGCGCGAACAGCGCCTTCAAGTAGTCCTGTTTCGAGCGGGTCAGCGCTGCCATGTTCGGCTCCCCGTATCGGACCGCGGCGGATCATTCGAATTCATCATGGCTTCAAAAGTAGCTCGTGAGACTGAACTTCAATGCGGCGCCTTCGGCGGGGTTGTGGAACCGGTCGCGGCTCCTCGACCTCGCGTAATCCAGCTTGAACACCGTCTCGGGTGTCGGGCGAAAGTGCAACCCGCCGGTCAGCTGAATGCGCGAGTCGCCGGCGAGATCGCGATCGAAGTCCACGCCTTCGACCCGCGCGCCCGCGGAGAACGACGCGGCGGGCATCGATGGGATCCAGCGCCGGCCGAACACGCGGCGGGACTCGACGAAGAATCCCGATTGCCGGCTCGCGTAGATGCCGCCGAGTCCGGGCGGCACGTCGACCTCCACCGCCGCCGCCTCTCCGTTCCACTCGAGTCCGAGCAGGCGCGTGCGGGCATCGATCGATCCGATGCGGACGCTGCGCCGCTCGTCGACATCGAGGCCTTCGATGCGAAAGCGGTTGTAGGCGCCGGTGAACGCGGAGAGTCCGAACTCGCTGCCTTCGGCCGGCATCCATGCCGTGCGCGCGACCACGGCGGGCGACGCGTTGTTGTCTTCAACGTTGACGCCGCCTTCGGTCAGCCGGGTTCCATCGGACGATGCGTCGATGATTCCGCCGTCGAATCCGTTGACAGCGTAGAGTTCGTAGGTCGCACTGCCCGTCGCCCCGGCCCCGAAGCGCCCGAACATTCCCAGGCCCGGCATCGCGAGCGCGGTTCCGATCAGATCGGTGGCGACCAACGGGCGGTCGGTGAATTCGTTTCGCGGCGAGTCGTGGGCGAGGTTGAATCTGCCGAGCGGCAGCAACAGCATCCCGCCTCTCAAGTTGAGGCGGGGATGGCACAGGAAATCCATCTGCGCCAGCTCGAGCCGGACTTCTTCCCCGCCCTCTTCGATTTCGACTTCCGCCCACACGTGAACGTGATCGCTCACGCGCGTCGAGGTGAGCAGGTTCCAGCGCTTGAGCAGGAATCCCGCATCGTCGGTGGCGCCGTCCTCGCGCTGCCACAGCGCGTGCAACTCCGCATAACCGCCGACGGCAATCCGTCCGAACAATCCGCGCAGATGCGGCTTGTCGTCGTATCCGCCCGCGACGAACGGCGGCGGTTCCGAGGCCGCGATCGTGTCCGCGTGCTGCGCCTCGACGGACGCGCAGTGCAGGCATGCGATGCATGTGATGCCTGCAACCAACGATCGCATTCCGCGGCGCAGCGACTCACGGGCGAACCTCACCGCGACTCCACGAAGTCGATCAACGCCGCACGATCCGCGCTCGGGAGCGCTTCGAACCGGATGCGCGCGGAGTCCGCCTCGCCGCCGTGCAGACGGATCGCCTGATCGACCGAACGCGCGCGGCCATCGTGCATCAGGAACACCTGCCCCTTGAGGAACTCACGCATGATGCGCAGTCCCCACAGCGGCGTGGTGCGCCACTCGCGCCCGTTCGCCTGGCCATCGGGTCGTCCATCGGCGAGGCCCTCGCCCATGTCGTGCAGGAGCAGATCCGAATAGAGTTGTGCGGTGCGATTTCTCAGCGCGGGGATCGACGAGGTGCCGGTCTCGAACGACGGAACGTGGCAGCTTCCGCACTGGACCTGATCGAACATTGCGCGACCGCGGATGCGGCCCGGTGTCATCGGCCCCGGCTCGGGCGGAGCGAGCATCCTCAAGTACGCCACCACGGCCAGCACCGAGGCCGTGGCGAGTTCGGGGTCGGCGACCCGATCGGCAGCGACGGTGGCGCCGCTCGCGAGCGGATTGTGATTGTCGTCGGTGATGAAGTCCGTGGTGATCCCCATGTCCTGGTGATACGCCTCGACCGTCTGCTGGAGGATGCTCGCGACCTGCGCCTTGCGGCTGAAACGTCCGACCACCGGAACGCCCCCGCCGTGCGCGGGAAGGAAGTCGGGCGGGGTCACGTAGTTGGGCCGGCCCGAGATCCCGTCCTGATCGGCATCCGATTCGTCGGCGTAGGCCAGAATGTCGGCCTCGGGAATTGCTTCGATGAGACCGACGCCGAACACCGGCGGCGGAAGCCGCAGTGATGTCTCGACACCTTCCGGCACGGTCTCCGCCTCGGCGCCGGGGATCGCGCGGTCCTGAAGCTGCGGTCCGCCGAGCTCGCGCACCGGATCCCCGCTGCGGCTGAATCGCGTGAGCGCATTCTCGGGGCGGCCCCGTCCGTCGCCGCTGTGGCACGAGGCGCACGACACGTTGTTGAAGATCGGCCCCAGCCCGGCCGCGGGCGCGAAGGCCAGGCCGAACTGCGCATCGCCCTCGGCGAACGCCGCGAGTTCGGCGGCCGACAGCCCGGTGAGTGGAGCGTCGAACAGGTCGCCGCTCGAGGGTGCGGTCGTCATCAACCGGTCGCAGGCGGCGAGCCCCAACACGACCGCGGCCAGCGCGAACACCGGGCGGATCGAAAGTGCCACGCCCCGCAGGAATCCCGGCCGGGCGCCTGGATGTCGAGTTGGTCTCATGTTCGGCCTCCTCCATTCGCTGCCGTGCGGTCCGGTGGATTGCTCCACCCTTCGACTCGGATCGGCACGCCGGGGTATTAGATATAGCTAATTCTGTAATTAGTCAAGCCTAACTATCGAATGGCCCGCCGCGGGCGGATCGCCCCGAAGGACGCGGGTTTGCGGAGCTTGGGAGCGTATGCGAACCTCCGCGCGCTTCGTTGGAAACCCTTCACCGGAGGATCGATCCATGCCGCAGATGACCATGGTCCAGGCCATCCAGGACGCCTTGCGCGTGGCCCTGCGATCCGATCCCAACGTCGTGCTGATCGGCGAGGACATCGGCCTGAACGGCGGCGTGTTCCGCGTGACCGAAGGCCTGCAGGCCGAGTTCGGCGCCGACCGGGTCGCCGACACGCCGCTCGCGGAGAACGGGATCGTCGGCGGCGCGATCGGCATGGCGCTCCACGGCATGCGCCCGATCGCCGAGATCCAGTTCGTCGACTTCATCTATCCCGCGTTCGATCAGATCGTCTCGGAACTCGCGAAGATGCGGTGGCGGTCGGCCGGCCAGTACAGCTGCCCGGTGATCGTCCGCGCTCCTTATGGCGGCGGCATCCGCGGCGGGCTCTACCATTCGCAGAGTCCCGAAGCGTACTTCTGCCATACCGCCGGGCTCACGGTCGTGATTCCTTCGACCCCGTCCGACGCGAAGGGCCTGCTGCTCGCCGCACTCGCGGGCGAGGATCCGGTGATCTTCCTCGAGCCCAAGCGGCTCTATCGTTCGGTGAAAGAAGAGGTCGCCGAGGGTCATTACACGGTGCCGCTCTCCAAAGCGCGGATCGCGCGCGCGGGTGATCACTGCACCGTCCTCGCCTACGGCGCGATGGTGCCGATCGCGATCGAGGCGGCCGACGCGGTCGCCGAACGCGGATGGTCGGTGGAAGTGCTGGACCTGCGCACGCTGGTGCCGCTCGATCAGGACGCGGTGCTCGCGAGCGTGACGCGCACCGGGCGTGCGGTGATCCTGCACGAAGCGCCGCGCACCTGCGGCTACGGTGCAGAGCTGGCGGCGCTGCTCGCCGAGCGCGCGCTCACTTCGCTCGCGGCTCCGGTGCTGCGCGTCACCGGTTACGACACGCCGTTTCCGTTCACGCTCGAACACTCCTATCTCCCCGACGCGCCGCGAGTGGTGCGCGCGTTGGAACACGTGATGGCGTACTGATGTCCGGAGATCCGCGATGAACTACGACGTGAAGCTCCCCGACATCGGCGAAGGCGTCGCCGAAGGCGAGATCGTGCGGTGGCTGGTGAAAGCGGGCGAAGCGGTGAAGGAAGAGCAGCCGCTGGTCGAGGTGATGACCGACAAGGCGAGTGTGGAGATTCCTTCGCCGCGGACGGGAACGATCGACGCGTTGCATGTCGAAGAGGGCGCGATGGTGCCGGTCGGCACGGTGATCGTATCGATCGCGGTCGCCGGGGGCGCGGGTGCAACACCCGCGCCCGCTGCGCACGGTACGGGGCATGGCGCGCCCTCTCCCGTTTCCGCGAACGCCACAGTCAGCGCCCCGGCCGCACCGGCGGCGGGTGCGCGCGTGCAGGCGACGCCCGCGGTGCGCGCGCTCGCGAAGCAGCTCGGCGTCGCACTCGAAGGCCTGAGCGGCTCGGGACCTCAGGGCGCGATCACGGCCGACGACGTGAAGCGCGTTGCCGGATCCGGCGCGACCACCGGCGCCGGCGCCGCCAATGCGAATTCACCCGCCGCCGCCGCGAATCCCGAAGAACCCGAAACCCGCGCGCCGCTGCGCGGCCTGCGCCGCCGCATCGCCGAGCACATGCGCAAGTCGCTCTCGACCACCGCGCAGTTCACGTTCGTCGCCGAGTGCGACTTCACGCCGCTGATCGAGCATCGCGAGCGCGCGAAAGCGAGCGCGGCCGCGGCCGGGATCAAGCTCACGTACCTCGCCTATGTGTTCCGCGCGGTGATCGAGCCGCTCCAGCGCTTCCCGCTGCTCAACAGCTCGCTCGACGACGCCACGCACGAGATCGTGCTCAAGCGCTACTACCATCTCGGGCTCGCGACCAACACCGACGACGGCCTCACGGTGCCGATCCTCCATCATGCCGACCGCATGACGCTGTTCGGCATCGCGCGCGAGATCGAGCGGCTGTCCTCGGCCGCGCGCGCACACAAGCTCGAGGTCGAGGAACTGCACGGCGGCACGTTCACCATCACGAGCACCGGTGCCAAAGGCGGCGTCCTGGCGACGCCGATCCTTCATCATCCTCAAGTTTCGATCCTCGGCGTGCACGAAGTGAAGCCGAAGCCGGCCGTGGTCGACGGTGCGATCGTGATCCGCAGCCTCGGCAACCTTTCGCTGTCGCTCGACCATCGCGTGGTCGACGGCGCGGTCGGCACGGACTTCCTCTACGCGCTGATCGAACGGCTGCAGAACCCCGACGGCTGGCTCACTCCCGGAGATCTCTCGTGACCACGACGCTTCAGATCCTGGACCCGGCGGGCAAACTCATCGGCACGCCGCCTTCGATCCCGCCCGATGATCTGCGCCGCCTCTACCGCCACATGGTGAAGATGCGCGTGCTCGACACGCGCATGCTGTCGCTGCAGCGCCAGGGCCGCATCGGCTTCTACGGCACCGCGACCGGACAGGAAGCGGCGGTCACCGGCTCCGCGTACGCGCTCGGCGAAACCGACTGGGTGTTTCCGGCGCTGCGCGAGATGGGGGTGTCGCTGTGGCGCGGCACCACGGTGAAGGAGATGGTGTGTCAGTTGATCGGCAACAGCGGCGACGTGCTGATCGGCCGCCAGATGCCGTGTCACTTCAGCGATCGCCGGGTGCGCAGCGTGGCGTGGTCGTCGGTGATCGGCACGCAGCTCGTCCATGCGATGGGTGCGGCGTGGGCAGCCAAACTGCGCAAGACCGGTGAAGTGATGATGGGCTATCTCGGCGACGGCGCCTCGTCGTCTTCCGACTTCCACGCCGCGGCGAACTTCGCCGGCGTCTACCGCATGCCGGTCGTGTTCTTCTGCCAGAACAATCAGTGGGCGATCTCGGTGCCGCTTTCGCTCCAGACCGCATCCGAGAGCATCGCGGTGAAAGCGGTCGCGTATGGATTTCCCGGCATCCGCGTGGACGGCAACGACATCTTCGCCGTGATCGCCGCGACGCGCGAAGCCGTCGAGCGCGCGCGACGCGGAGATGGACCGACGCTGATCGAAGCACTGACGTTCCGCATGGGCGGTCACTCCTCGAGCGACGATCCCACGCGCTATCGCGACGGCGAAACCGTGGGCGAATGGGAACGGCGCGATCCGGTGCTGCGGCTGCGCACCTATCTCGAAGCGCAGTCGATCGTGGCCCCGGCCGACACCGAGACGTGGACCGCGGAGATCAACGACGAGATCGGTGTCGCCGTGCGCGAAGCCGAAGCCCTCCCTCCGCCTCCGCTCGAGACGCTGTTCACCGACGTCTACAAGGACATGCCCGCCCACATCCAGGAACAGATGAAATACGCGATCGCGATGGGCGAAGGCACGAAGTTCGAAGGCGCGTTTCCGCTGTAGGCCGAAAGCGGGACGGGCCCCTGGTAAGAGGCCCGATCACCTGGCCGCGAACGCCCATCGGCGATTCTGCGGCCGCCCTCTTTCGAGGGTTTGTCGAAAACGTCCCGGCTACTTTATCCGAATCCCCGGCTTGAGCTTTTTGGCGCGCGTGATCGCGGCTTCGAATGGATCCTCGGACTCTTCTTCCTCCTGAGCCGCCGCCGCGTCGTCGGCCGGCTTCTCGATCTTCGTCTTCTTCTGCTTCTTCTCTTTCTTGGACTTCTTCTTCTTCGGCGTTTCGTCCGTCCCGGAGTCTGAAGCCTGCGAGACCTGCGCCGGAACCACTTCGACCTTGGTCACCGGTGCACCGGCTGAGGGCGGTGCGACACTCGCCTGCGGCACCGGGGTCGAAGTGACGGTCGCCGGCGGCGGCACGACTTCCGGCACCACGACGATCGGCGCGGGCTGCGCGACGACCACCGGAGGAGGCGAAGACGCCGCGGGCTCGTTGCTCGCGCGCTGCACTTCGGCGCGCGGTGCGTGCGAGGGCATCGCGGCCGGACTCTCTTCGTGTCCGAGTGCGCCGCCGCCGAGGCTCATGCGGCCCGGACGCAGCGAGATTCCGAACCGATGCTGCGCCTCGCCGCTGCCCGGGATCACATAGCCATAGTCCATCCACATCCCGTATACGCCGGCGCCGAAGCCGAACGTGGGACCGCTCAGCGTTTCGTTGGTAGGCGCGCCGAGCGCCGCGCGATAGCCGCCGCGCACCGCGACCAGATCACGCCACCGCCACTCGACTCCGGTGCGCACGTCGTTGTAGTAGGACGTCGGGAAGTTGGCGTCGAGGGCGATGCGCAGGCCGCTTTCGGCGTGATCGAGCGCGACCCCGACGCCGTAGTTGGTCGGGAAGTCGAACGTCTGATTGCCGAAGCGCATCTTCCCGAACGCGTTCTGTGCGGCGAAACCGAAGCCGAACATGCCGGTGTGCGCCTGGAATCCGGCGTCCCACGCCATGCCCGCGCCGCGATTGGCGCCGAGACTCTCGTTCACCCACTTGCCGCCGACGCCGATCGAGGCGACACCGCCGATCGGATACGCAAGGTGTCCGCCGCCGGCGAAGCTCGAGACGTTGAAGCTGCCGGTCGAGTTGTTGAAAGCGTCGCGTCCTTCGAACGAGCCTTCGCTCTCGTAGAGTCCGAACGCCGACCACCGCAGATCCGAGCGCAGCATGCGCCCGCCGGCCGCGAGGTACTCCTGCGTGTGCTCGTCGATCAGCGTCGCGTGCGACAGCGAGATCTGCGTTTCGCGCAAGAACCCGAGCGCTCCCGGATTCCACGACGAGAGCCCGGCCTCGCCGCTGAGTCCGAGCGTGGCACCGCCGCGTCCGAGAACGGCCGTGCCGGATCCGGTGCTGAGAAAATTCGCCGCCGTCGTGCCCGCGGCTTCGGAGCCGGCGCGCGCCGCACCGGGCATGGCAATGATCGCGAGGGACGCGAACAAAGCGAGCTGCTCGATCTTCATGATCTTCCTCCGACTCATGGAACCCGGACGATCCGGATGCTCTGACGATCTTCGCGAGACACGACCCATCCGCGGTACACGCCGGGAGCACAGACCTGGCCCGCGTCGTTCTTGCCGTCCCACGTGACTTCCTGGCGGCCGGCAACGAGATTGCCGAGCCGGATGGTGCGCACGCGGCGGCTTCCCGAGTCGACGACTTCGACGTACGCGTCCACTGCCCCATTGGCCGGGATCACGATCGGAATGCGCACCGGCTTGTTCATGCGGCTCGGATTGGGATAGCCCTCTTCGACTTTCACCGTGGTCGCGGAGGTTGCGGTCGTGAGCGACACCGAGATGCTCGCGCTGTGCGCACTCTCGTTGTCGTTCGCGTCCATGGCGGACACGCGATACCAGAGCGCGGTGGCGCCGTCCGGCAGATTCGAGTCGGTGTATTCGTTGTCGGTGACGAGCAGCGAGCTCGCAGGCTCGAAGGTCCCGCTCGCCGAAGTCGAGCGATACACTTTGTAGCCGACGAGATCCGCTTCGCTGTTCGCCGACCACTGCACGTGCACCGCCGCGCCATCCTTGGCGGCGCTGAGTCCTGACGGAGCCGCAGGAGGTGCCGCGTCGAGCACCCAGTCGTAGCGCGGAAGGTTCGAGATCGGCGCCCAGTTGCCGGCGTCGTCGCGGGTCTTGATCGCGAAGTAGTACGACGTTCCGCGCGTGAGTCCGCGCAGCGTCACGCGCTGGCGCGAACCCGGCGCGGTCGGCGCCGGAAGCCCGGTCACCGCCTGCGCCTGATTGAAGTTCGAAGCCGTGATCGGTGATTCGGAGACCCGAAGGTCGTAGGCGGCCGCGATCCCGACCGACCCGTCGTCGCCCGGTGCCGTCCACCGCACGACCACCGTGTCGGCGGTCTGTGCGTAGGCGAACACCGGAGCGAGCAGGAGGATCAGCAGGAACACCACATACGGAAACCAGTGGCTCCAACCCGTGCGGGGGCTTCGATCCCTTTTGCGCATGACGGGGATCAGCGAACCCCGGCCTCGGCTTCGCGAACCGCCGCGAGGCCGTGCCAGCCGAAGAACAGCCAGCCGATCGCCAGGTCGCGGATGGAAGCCGGCGACATGGTGTCGGGCGTGGTCACGCTCGGAACGTTCGAGAGACCCGAGATGTTGCCGCTGTTGTCCGTGGTGCGCGCGCAGAAGTAGTAGGTCTGCTGGCGCGAGAGGCTGCGCACCGTGACCGACTGCGACGATCCCGGCGAACTCGGAGTCGGCTCGCCCGTCACCTGATTGGCGGTCGCCCAGTTCGACGCATTGATCGGCGACGTCGAGTAGCGCACGTCGTAGCTCGTCGCGGTTCCGGTGAGGCTGTCGTCACCGACCGCCGACCACGTCAGCGTCGCCGTCGTGTCGGTCACGAGGCTCACGGAGATCGCGAGCGGAGCGGGACGCGACTCGTCGGGTGCAGCGGTCGTGGTGGCCGTGATCACGTTCGAGATCGGCGCCCAGTTCGGGACTTCGTCGGCGGTCCGGATCGCGAAGTAGTAGGTGGTCGTGCCCTCCAGTCCCGTCACCGTGACGCTCTGGCGCGTGCCGGCCGAGGTCGGGGTGGGCGTGGACGACCACCGTGTGGCCGACGAGAAGTTGGACGACGTGATGGGCGACATCGAGTACCGAAGGTCGAACTGTTGAGCAGTACCCAGCGACCCGTCGTCGCCCGGCGTGGTCCACGACAGGGTCACGCTGTTGTGCGTGACCTGCGCGTGCGACGGCGTGACGATGGCGATGGCTGCCAGGACACACGCCGCGATGAGAATCGAGCGAAGCTTCATGACCCCTCCAGCAAGGTCCCTGTTCGAGCCACCCACCCGGTGGGCCCCACAGGGACGTCCGCGAAACAAATGTCCCAAGGTGTAGTGTGCGTCGCCGTAAGGGTCCGCCCCTGATTCGGCGCTGGTGCAAGGAGTTGCGCGTCGCGACAGAGCACGGAGTGTGCCCCGTCCAATCGTGCAACCTGCGTAGGGCACGCAAGGTGGCGAGATTCGCGGTTACGCCCGCCCGGGCTGGGCGTTTCGGTCTCGAACACGCGCGAACGCCCGATCGCATGCACGGACGCGCCACGTTGTGGGACGCAATGCCAGCCCGCTCGTAATGCACGAGGCGCAGGCGTCGCGAGCGTTGTGAAGCAGGACGCCAACCGGGCCGCGCCGTTGACTCACGAACACGCGGCTCCTATTGTTTCGCGCTCACTGCCGCCCTTCGAATACCACGAAGGTGTCCCTTCGCCTGCGCCGGTGTCCGGCTCCCCGTCGCCCCGGAATCCGCATGAAGAAACACGCGCGGCGCGGTCGATAACTTCGAGGCAGTAGAACCTCAACCCCGACTCCGGAGCATGACCGTTTCTTTTGATCGCGACTGGATCTTGCGACGTGCCGTGGAACTCGGCGCGTCGGATCTCATCCTGACCGCCGGCCAGCCGGTGCTGGTCACGATCGCGGGCAAGCTGCAGCCGCTTGCGGACTCCGAAGTGCTCTCGGGCGACGACACGCGCCGCATCGGTCAGAGCTTCCTCTCCCCGGCGCTGCTCGAGCGCTTCGAGCGCGACCTCGAGCTCGACACCCGCTACCACGCCGACCAGATCGCGCACTTCCGCATCAACCTCTACATCCAGCGCGGGTATTGGGGTGCGGCGATCCGGATCGTGCCGCTGCGCATTCCGCTCCCGTCCGAGATCGGCCTCGCGCCGCACGTCGTGAGCCGGATCCTGGCGCTCACGCGCGGCCTGGTGCTGGTCACCGGCCCGACCGGCGCCGGCAAGTCCACCACCATCGCAGCGCTCCTCGAGCAGCTGAACCACGCCGAGGTGCGCCGCCACATCGTCACGATCGAGGATCCGATCGAGTTCGTGTTCGGCCCCGGCAGCGCGGTGTTCGACCAGCGCGAGGTCGGCGTGGATACGCGCAGCTACGCACGCGGACTGAAGGGTGCGTTGCGCCAGCTCCCCCACGTGATCTTCGTCGGTGAGATGCGCGACCTGTCGAGCATGGCGATCGCGCTCACCGCCGCCGAGACCGGCAATCTCGTGATCTCGACCATGGCGACCCAGTCCGCGGCCCAGACCGTGACCCGCATCATCGATGCGTTCCCGGCGAGCCAGCAGCCGCAGATCCGCGCACAGATGTCGCTCACGCTGCGCGCCGTCGTCTCGCAAGTGCTGCTGCCGCGCATCGACACGCCGGGCCGTGTGGCCGCGCGCGAGATCATGTTCGTGAACCCCGCGATCCAGAACCTGATCCGCGAGGACAAGATCCATCAGATCTCGAATGTGATCGCGACCGGCGTGCGCGACGACATGATCTCGATCAACGACTCGCTGGCCGAGCTGGTCGAGCGGGGCGCGGTGTCGTTCGAAACCGCCTACGCCTACTTCGACGATGTCGAGAAACGCTCCGCACTGCAGAAGCGCTACTACCGCACGACGCCGGTGCGCGAGGCGGGGGTCACGCCATGAGCCTGTCGTTCCGGCTCTCGACGCGGCGCTTCGGCGAGTTGCTCGTCGACCGCGGCCGCCTGTCCGCCGATCAGCTCCAGCACGCGCTCACGCAGCGGCAGGATCCGCGCGAGCGGCTCGGCCAGACGCTCGTGCGCATGGGGCTGCTGAACGAGAAGGAAGTCGTCGATCTGCTGGGCGAGCAGTTTTCGCTGCCGGTGGCCGACGCCGAGGCGCTGTCGCAGGCCGAGCCCGACGCGATCGCGATCGTTCCCGAGCAGCTCGCGCGCCAGGCGATGGTGCTGGCACTGCGGCGCACCGAAGAGGGGCTCGACATCGCGGTCGGCGATCCGCTCGATGTCGTGTCGCTCGATCACCTGCGCGCGATCACCGGCTGCAATCTCAAGATCTGGCTCGCGCGGCCGAGTGACGTGCGCGAAGCGGTCGAAGGCTTCTATCAGGAGATCCGCGCCACCGAGAAGGTCGGCGAGATCCTCGACACCCTCGATCTCACCGGCGGCGCCGACGGCGAGCAGGACGTCGACCTCGCCACGCTGCGCCAGCAGGTCGAGGACGCGCCGGTCGTGCGGCTCGTGAACCTGATGCTCGCCGAAGCGATCGACGCGCGCGCGAGCGACATTCACGTGGAGCCGATGCGCGACCGTATGACCGTGCGCTACCGCATCGACGGCGTGCTGCACGAGACCATGAAGCCGCCGAAGAACCTCCAGATGGCGATCGTCTCGCGCATCAAGGTGCTGTCCGACCTCGACATCGCGATCCGCCTGCTGCCGCAGGACGGCCGCCTCACGGTCCACCTGTCCGATCGCGAAGTCGACATCCGCGTGTCCACTCTGCCGACCGCCTACGGCGAAAAGGTGGTGCTGCGACTGTTCGACAAGCGCTCGTTCGCGCGCGAGATCGGCAAGCTCGGACTCGAAGGCGACACGCTCGACGCGTTCCGCACCTCGATCTACCTGCCGTACGGAATGATCCTGATCTCGGGACCGACCGGGTCGGGCAAGACGACCACCTTGTATTCGGCGCTGAGCGAGATCCGCAGCGTCCATCGCAATCTGGTGACGGTCGAGGATCCGATCGAGTACCACATCGAGACGGTCAACCAGGTGCACGCGAACCACAAGGTCGGCATGACGTTCGCCCGCGCGCTGCGATCGATCCTGCGCCAGGACCCGGACGTGATCATGGTCGGCGAGATCCGCGATGCCGAGACCGCCGACATCGCGGTCAAGAGCGCCTTGACCGGACATCTCGTGCTCTCGACCGTCCATGCGAACGATGCCGCCGGCACCGTGACCCGTCTCATCGACATGGGCGTTCCGCGCTATCTCGTGGGTTCGGCCATCACGCTCGTCATGGCCCAGCGCCTCGTGCGCCGCGTGTGCGACCGCTGCCGCGAGACGTTCGTTGCCGAGCCCGAGCACGTCGCCTCGCTCGCCGAGGACGGGACCTCGCTGCTCGGCCACACGATCTCGCGCGGCCGCGGCTGCATCGCGTGCAAGCAGACCGGCTATGTCGGGCGCACGGCGATTTTCGAGGTGATGACACTTTCGAAGCAGGTCCGCCGCATGGTGCTCGACGGCCTGAACGAGGACCAGATCAAGCAGGGCGCGATCGCCGACGGTTTCACGACCCTGCGCAAGGCCGGAATCCGCAAAGTGCTCGAAGGCATGACGACGATCGAGGAAATCCGCGCGGCAACGCTGGCGGATCACGTATAGTGGGTGCTCGAATGATCCGACGCGGTAGCCAACTCCCTGCGGAACACCACCATGCCTAGCTACTTCTATCGGGCCCGCGACCTGAGCGGGCGCTCCCACGAAGGCATCGAAGTCGCCGCTTCCGAAGAGGAAGTGCTGCGGATTCTCGAGACCTCGAAGCTCGTCCCGGTCCTGATCGAAACCCGCGTCCCCGCGGGCGAACGCGCCGCGTCCAGCGATTTCGCGCTCCGCCTGCGCGCGGCGGCCGAACGCTGGCGCCAGCGCATCAAGCCCGGCTCGGTCGCGCTGTTCGCGCGGCAGGTCTCGACCATGATCGGCGCGGGCCTTCCGTTGGTACGCTCGCTGCGCTCGATCAGCCGCGACCACTACGACCGCAAGCTTGCGGCGATGCTCGAGCAGGTCGCCGACGACGTCCAGAAGGGCGACTCGCTCTCGATCGCCATGGCCAAGCATCCGGCCGCGTTCGACGAAGTGTTCGTGAGCCTGGTCGCGACCGGCGAGATGAGCGGAACGCTCGACAAGATCATGGACCAGAGCGCCACCTACCTCGAGCGCGCGGAAACGCTGCGCCTGCGCGTCGAAGCCGCACTGCGCTACCCGATCTTCGTGCTGTCGTTCGCGTTCCTCGTGCTGTGCGCGATGGTGCTCAAGATCATTCCGATGTTCTCCGGCATCTACGAACGCTTCAAGGTCCCGCTGCCGCTGCCGACCCAGATCCTGCTCACGCTGAGCCAGATCGTGACCCAGAACCTGATCATCGTGACGATCCTGTTCATCATGGGTGCGTTCGCCGTGTGGGCGTGGGCGCAGACCGACATCGCGCGCCTGCGCATCGATCAGGCGAAGTTCCACGTCCCCATGTTCGGCTCGTTGATCCGGCTCTATTCGGTGACGAAATTCGCGCGAACGCTGTCGATCTTGACCGCGAGCGGAACCAACATCCTGCATGCGCTGCGGGTGCTGCGTCCGGTGCCCGGGAACAAGGTGATGGAGGCGGGCGTCGACTTCGTGCGGACTAGGGTCGAGCAGGGCAGTTCGCTGGCGACCGCGATGGCCGAGTCGGGCGCGTTCCCGGAAATGCTGGTCCAGATGACGGCGACCGGCGAGGAAACCGGCCAGCTCGACCAGCTCCTGAGCCGCACCGCCGACTTCTATGAGCAGCGGGTGACGGCGGCGGTCGACGGGTTGAGTTCGCTGATCGAGCCGATCGCGATCGTGGTGCTGGGAGGCGTGATCGGGATCATGCTGCTCGCGCTCTACCTGCCGATCTTCAACCTCGGCCAGGCGATGCGCCAGGGGTTGGTGGGGCATTAAGCCGCGGCGCCGGCTTGCCGGCGCCGCAGCCTTCCCTCGAGGGCTGAACACGCGCCGTTGGGAAGTTTGCGAGCCTTCGCGGAACAATGCACATCCGGGCACTAAAGCCCTCCCAAACGTTCCCCCGCCTCAGGGGGTCCCGTCCTCGCCAATCATTGGCCCTGGGGCTGGCCAGACCCGCCTCGCCGTGAGACACTTGCGGCAGGCTTCAACGCCTCGATCAGGCCGATTCTCCGTCCGGGGAAACCAGAGGGGTGCCATGAGAAAGCTGCGCAATCAGAAGGGCTTCACGTTGATGGAGCTCATGGTGGTCATCGTGATCGTGGCCATTCTGGCCGCGGTGGCCGTGCCGCTCTACATCAACTACGTGAAGGACGCGAAGCGCACGGAAGCAAAGGGTGCGATCGCTGCGGTTATCAGTGCTCAGCAGATCTACTACCAGAAGACCCTGGCTGAAACCGCGACCGGGGCCTATTCGGCGGATGCGGATCTCTACGCCGAAGCCGGCGACGGTACCGATCTGAAAGTCGATCTCGCCGAGTTGTCCCGCAGCTGGACCGTGACGGTTACGGCATCCGGCGGTGATTCGTTCACGGCCACGGCGGTCGGAAAGAACGACGCGGCAGGACTGACCGTATGCTGCACGTACGTGCGGGATCCGGCGAGTGCGAATGCGGGTGCAACGTGGTCAGAGGATGCCGCCTGTACGTCGTGATCGGACGCGAACCGAGCGTACAACCCAGCACTGAATCCGGCTTCTCTCTCGTCGAAGCGATCGTCGCGACTGTCATCGCGACGATCGCTGTCGTCGGCCTGGCCCATTCCTTTGGGCTGGGCCGATCGTTCATCAACCGATACGAGACGGCGCGAGCGGCCTTGGGGGTGGCACAAAGACGCCTAGAGACCCTTCATGCCGGCTCCGACCCCACGGTCAACCTTGCGACGGGCATTCCCCATCTGGCCCCGTTCGATCATGGCGGACATCGCGTGGGCAGCGAAGAATGGAACGTGTCGTGGTACGACGACCCCGCAACGACGGAACCGCACGATCTCAAGCTGGTCACGGTGCGAGTGTTCTGGTCGCAGGGCACGATCCCGGACACGGTCACGCTGACGCGGCTGTTCCTTCCGAACTGAGGCCCCCTGTGGAAGAGCGTGCGGCAGGACGCAGGCAGCCGGGCGTGCGCGACGATCGCGGCATCACCCTGACCGAGCTCACGATCGTCATGGCGCTCGCAGCGATCGTCATGGTGGGGTTGATGACGTTCTATCTCAATTCCCAGGGTGTGTGGCTCGACGGTTCGGCGCAGGCGCTCACGCAGCGTGATGCGACCCTCGTGATCGAGCGCATCACCCGCCAGACTCGCGGCGCTTCGTTGGCGTATGTCGCCGACGACCCGGACTCGCTTCATCAGCTCCTCGCGCTCTTCGACGCCTCGGGCAGCGAGACCGGCCGGATTTTCTGGAGCGTCGATGACAGCACGGTCCACAGCGGATCGGTGGGCAATCCTGACGAGGGTCCGATCGCGGGCTCCAAGGTGGACCGACTTCAGTTCGACAGCGATGGCAAAGTCGTCACCGTGCGGCGCCTCTCGATGAGATCCGGCACCGGCGAACCGGTCGAGATGGCGTCATCGGTCGCGCTGTACAACAAACCGTGAGAACGATGAACACACTCCACCACGCCACCGAGTCCAAACCCCGCGGCACCTTCGCGATGTCGCAAGACGAAGCACGCGACGAAGGCGGCTTCGTGCTGGTCGGCGTCGTGATGCTGGTACTCGCGCTCACGATCCTCGGTCTCTCGCTGTTCTCGCTCTCGGGCTACGAGGCTCAGTTCATGCGGGCGTCCTATCAGCGCACGCAGCTGTTCTACGACGCGATGAGCGGTGTCGATCGCACGAAGACCATCATCGCGACCACGAATCTGCTGGAGTCGGCGGGCTCGGGGCTCCCGTTGCCCGGCTACCCGTCGATCGTCTTCGCGCAGGCTTCGCAGAACGGCGAGTCGACCGGCGTGGTCAAGTGGTCGGATCCCTCCAAGCACATCACGATCCGCGTACGCGCCGAGCAGCCCGGGCGGCCGTCGGACAACATCACGATCGAGGCGCAGTTCGTGCCGGAGTCGGATCAGTCCCTGTATCGCGATTTGATCGCCACACCGGGGAAGGTCTTCGTGT
>JANLWX010000110.1:0-5492 GCA_031364845.1 Candidatus Eiseniibacteriota bacterium | reverse complement strand
GACAGCTGTGCTGCGACGGCGTCGTCGGTGAGGATCAGCATCGCCTTGCCGTCGCGGGTCGTGATGGCGATGCGGGCGTCGCGCGGATCCTGGCGCGAGGCCCAGCGCGCGGGAGCGTCGAAGGTCGAGCCGTGAACGTTGAAGTCGCCCTTGTCACAGGCCCGAGCCGCTGTCGGCGCGGCCTGCGCGGCGAGGATTGCCGAAATGGCGACGACGAAAACCGTACTCTTCATGGCGTACCCCCTGGGGTGAGTGGTCGTGATGGAGATCAGCGACACCCTGTCTACGGGGGACAGCGGACGAAGTTGCGGATCAGTCGCGACGGGCGTGGACCTCGATGAAGCCTCCGTAGCCGAAGCACGAGCCTGCGGTGGTCGCCGCCAGAGCGAGCGGGGCCAGGAGCGGGGCGAGCGCAGCCAGCGTCGCGAGATTTCGGGCGAGTTCGACCCCGCCCATGTCTTGAGGTACCTGACGCTTGGCCAGATCGGACAGGAAGTGGCGCCGGGTGAAGAACCAGTCCAGTGAGCTGTGGAGCAGAGCATAGGGATCGTACTGGAGGGAGCGGTGCCGGATGTGGATGACTCGGAACCCAGCGGCTTCCAGCATGCGACGCAAGGTGGCCGGCGTGTAGTGGATCTGATGCCGGGGCACGTCGAGTCCCCACCAGCGTGATCCGGTCAGGCGCGAGGAGAGCCCGTCGATGTTGGGCACGCCTGCGACGATCATCCCGCCCGGCCTCAAGAGAATGTGGCAGCGTTCGAGCAGCTCGAGCGGCTCACCGATGTGCTCGAGCACCTGCCACAGGGTGACGAGATCGAGGCTTCGTTCGGGGAAGTTGTGGTCTTCGAGCGCACCGTGAAAGAAACGTGCTCCGCTATGGAACCGGCGCGAGCATTCGAGTGCCGCGGTGGAGAAGTCGATGCCGGTGGCTGCCCAGCCGTGGCGGGCCATATGTTGGACGAAGCGACCGTCGCCCGATCCGATGTCGAGGAGCCGCCCCGGTGAAACGTAGCGCTCCACGCGTTCGCGACGCCGAGACTGGATGAGTTCGACTATCGAGGAGGTCAAAGTTCCGAGCGTCCCGCCGGTGGAGAAATAGAAGTCCTCGTCGTACAGCTCCGTCAGCTCTTCGTCGCAAAGCCTTGGACTCACGTGGACGAGATCGCAGGTGCGGCACCTGCGAAGCTCGAAGTGCCCTATGTGGTTCGCGGCGGGGACCTCGATTCGGCGAACGAGCGTACTGCTCGAGTCGTCGCACAGGGGACACGACTCGACCGCCGGCGCACTCGAGATGCGGTCCCGGGTGCTGTCCGCTGCAATCAGAGACGGTGCTGTCATGATCGCAAACCTCCTCGTCCGCGGCCCGCTCATGCGCCGGGGCATCGCCGCGCCGTTGCGTGCGCTGCCCGGCTTCTGATGGGCTCGTCGCGCGGATACATCGCAAACGGCGTACCGATGGGGTCGAGACGAGATGGTGAGGGAGCATGCGAGACCGCAGGGTGCGCCACGGCTTGGGGATGTGACGATCAAGTCCGTCACAACCGCGGCGGCACCGACGGTCGGGCCGTGAGGCGCGCCCGGAAATCACTCCTCGATCATGGAGTGACTCTGTCGGAACGGGGAGACGCGCGCGTCGATGCGCTAGAAAATCTCGGGGCACCACGGCGCGCCATCGGGCGGCAGGAGCGCGTCGGCGCGCGCCGCGGCTCCCGCGCGAAGCTCAGTCACGCGTCCCGCGCGCTCGAGCTGGCGGAACGTGAACCCGCCGAGGTACACGGAGCCGAGTGCCGTTACGTCGCACGCCAGCTCGGCGTCCTTCGTCGTGCGTTCGGCGCCGGCACTGCTCAGACGCCAGCGGCCTTCGTTCCAATTGCAGAAGCTATCGGCGACCTCGATCACGACCGGATCGCCCTCGCCACGACGGCGTGCCGCAATTGCCGCTGGCACATCGACCAGCCGGATCCAGAGTCCGTCGTGGATCAGGAACTTCATCTCACGCGGGCGCGCGAGCAGGAAGAACAACGGATGGTCGAGCGGCAGAACCATCGCCTTGGTGCTCGCGACCCAGTCGATGTCGAATACGAAGCGCCAGATGTCGCGCGTCGCTTCGGTGCCGGCACCGACCGCCTCGATCACGTTCACGTATCCCGTCGTGGTGCCGCCGTCGAGCTGCTGATGCACGCGGTAGAGCGCATAGGCCATCGGCTCGCCGTCGTAGGAAAGCAGCGCGCGGTTGAGCACGCCGCCGCCCTGCCGGCGGCTCTCGGGATCGGCGAGCCGCCGATGCTGCCACCACTCGTCGCTGCGGCGGATCATGCCCGGTTGCTGCGGACGCACGCGCTCGTAGACCTGGGCGAACGGAGCGAGCGCTTCGGTCTCGCCGAGGATCTGGAACGTGGCGCGCGACGCGTTGGGTTGCGCGAACGCGTTCGCCGACCTCGGCACGTCGATGTTGCCGCTCAACGACGCCATGCCGTAGCCGAACTGGCCATAGATCGTGTCCTCCGACGCCCACAGTGCGGCGACCGTTTCGCCGCGCGCGTGAATGTCGTCCAGTTGCGCGCGCATCATGCGCCGCAGGATTCCGCGCCGGCGATGGGTCGGCATCACGCCGACGGTGGTGACACCCGCGGCTTTCACGGTATCGCCGGGCACCGACATTTCGAGTGGAAACGACGCGCACCCGCCGACGATCACTCCGTTCTCGCGCGCCGCGTACGCGCGCTCGGGCGTGATGAACGGGGCGAAGCGGTTTCCATCCTGGGGCGTGGGCGCGCCGCCGAAGTAGTGCCACACGGGGCCGGTGGTCGGCAGCACGTCATCGGCTTCGCTGCAGGCGGTGATCTCGACGGACATGTTCGGAGTTCCTGTGGGGTGGGAGCGGAGGTTCACGGGGGTCGAAGAGATGTCCGGCGAAGATAGCATCGAGTGCTGCCCCGCGCCGCCGCGGTCAGCGCCCGGCGTCGCCGCCCGCCGTCAGCCGTTCACGCTCGATCGCAATGCGGTGGTCGCCGCTTGCGAGCCACGCGTCGCCTTCCTGCACCATGAGTTGGAGTTCCATATTGCGTTCGGCGAGCGCTTCGAGTGCCGCGGTGGTCGCATCGGAGAGCGCGAGCACGTCGAGATTCCGGCATCGCTCGAGTTCGGGCGCCGCCTTCGCCCACCACAGTGCGGTCGCGCGGGCGCCGTACGCGTAGATCACCACGTGCTCCGACTGGCCGCAGGCCTTGCGCACGCGCCGCTCGTCGGGCAGGCCGACGTCGATCCACCGTTCGGTGCGCCCGGTGAGGTCCCGTTGCCACAGGTCGGGCTCATCGGTGCCGATGCCGCGCCCGAATTCGAGGCGCTCGTGCGCGTGGAGCGCGAAGGCGAGCACCCGCACCATCATCCGCTCGTCGGTTTCCGAAGCGTGACGGGCCACGGTGAGCGCATGGTCGGCGTAGTAGTGCCGATCCATGTCGGCCACGTTGAGGTTCACGCGGTGAATGGTCGAGCTGATGGCCACGGGTTGCGCCTCGGTTCGGTGAAGGTGTGAGGCCGTCAACGCGACGGCCCGGTGCCGGTCGCCGCGCCACGATACATTCGTCGTCGCAGCGGGCCGCGGCCGCCGTCAGCGCGCCGATGTCTCCCGCAGCGGATCGCCGAAGATCGGCTTGCCGCCGAGTGCCGTCGCTGAGCCATAGGCGAGCAACGCCACCAGCACGGCCATCGAGACCAGCGTACGGTCGGCATACCACGACGACAGATCGAGTGAGGCCACCGCCGAGCCCATCACCAGCCCCACGAACATCGAGGTCACACTGGCGAGCAGGCCGAAGCGCATCATCACGAGGATCACGCCGGGAAAGAAGACCACGCTGGTCAGGATCGCGACGAACCAGCCGGTGGATGGAGCCGTGCCGAACGCCGTGGTCGTGGCGAGCAGCACCACGGAAATCGCAATGGCGAGCCACGTGCGCCGCAGCAGAAGCCGCAACACCAGCACGAAGACGAGTGTTTCGAGCACGTTGAGCACGCACACCGAGCCGGCGTACGCGAGGCCGAGGCCGGTGATCGGGATGCTGGTCATCGAACTGAGCATGCCGCTGGTCACCGAGGTCGGGATTCGCGCGAATCCGAGTTGGCGCGCGGCAAACTCGGCCAGCGTTCCCAGCGCGGCGAAGGAGGTCCCCGCCACCGCGCCGATCAGCAGATCCCGTCCGACCAGCGGATCGCGAACTCTTCCCGAAACCAGGCGCGCCCACGACACCAGGATGCGCGGCCACAGTCTCCGTACATAGGGTTCGAGCGCGACGTAGGCGAACCACATGGTGACCGAGTGCATCAGCGAATGGCCGAATGCGCGTCCGCCGAACCAATCCCATCCGGCGGCCAGCAAGCCGTCTTCCGCGAGGCGCGTGGTGAACGCGGCTTCGAGCACGTTCATCAGGAACACGAACACGGCGATGCGCGTCGCACCGCGGCGGTCGCCACGGCCGGACTTGAGATTGCGCGCGCCGAAGTAGACGCTCGCCACCAGCGGCAGCAGCAGGTACAGGATGAACTCGGTCCAGTCGAGCGTGGACGAGGGATCGGCGCGCAGCGAATCCAGTGCGGCGGTCGAGGTTCCCCAGTCGTGCACGATCGTGAAGTGGACAAGCCGTCCCCGCGACGCTCCGGCCTGGATCACGACGGGCTCGCCGCCCGCCCACGGAAGCCGGCCCGCCCACGCCGCGGCGGTATCGCACACCGTGGGAACCGGCCGGGGCAGCGGAGCGGGCAGGAACGTCGCGGAGTCGAGCCCCGCCGCCGCGAACAGGACGTTCCAGTTGGGCGCGCCGCTCGCGGCGGCGCTCATCGTATCCGGCGGAATCGCCTTGAGCCCGATGAGCCGCCCGGCGGGGTCGAGCAGCACCGTGGCCTGGCCGTTCGCGAACAGCGGCGGATCGTCGATCGCCGGGTTCTCCTGGTGGATGCTGGTCGCTTCGAGGGTCCGCGGGCTCCACCGGCGCCAGTAGTAGATCGCGCTGCGGTGTTCCTTGCGCTCCGCGGCATCCGATCGCAGATGCTTGAGGTGCGTCTGATTGAGGTCGAAGCCTTCGGCCGAGTGCCCGGGCAGTTTACCGAAGCTTCCGGTCTTTCCGAGGATGTCGGTGGCGCGCACCGAGAGCACCTGCGTGGGCTGGGTCAGCACCCGAAAATCGGGGCCGATGATGCCGGCCCACATCGCGATGCCGAGCAGTCCCGCCCCCACGCACGCCATCGCCACCAGCGGCGAGAGACTCCCGCGATCGCCGGCATTGGCGACCAGTTCGGGCGACGGGGTTTCACCCGCCGCCAGCGCGGCCGCGAGCGGGTCGCCTCCGGGTAGCGCACCGAGAACCGCATAGGCCGACGGAGGACGCAGCTCCGGGTCGCGCTCGAGGCAGTGGACGATCATGCGCTCGACCGCGGGATCGAGATCGCGCACCAGTTCCGAAGGCGTGGTCACCGACGCCGAGTCATGCATCTGG
>JANLWX010000107.1:0-5349 GCA_031364845.1 Candidatus Eiseniibacteriota bacterium | reverse complement strand
ATCGCGCACCTGCGCCACAAGGTGTGTCACCACCTGTCGGGCGGCGAGAAGCGCAAGGTGGCGCTCGCCGGCGCGATCGTGCTGGGGCCCGAGCTGCTGGTGCTTGATGAGCCGTTCGAAGGTCTCGATCCGGCCTCGCGCGGCGACCTGCGCGAACTGCTCAACAAGCTCCACTTCGAACAGGGCGTGTCGCTGGTGATGGCGACGCACGATGTCGACGTGGTGCCGGAGATGGCGGATCAGGTTTACGTGCTGCTGCGCGGCGGCGAGATCGTTGCTCAGGGACCGCCTTCGGAGATCTTCCGCGATCCGGGATTGCTCCGGCGCAGCAACATCCAGCCACCGGTGCTCGCGGAACTGTTCCAGCGGCTGGAGGAGCAGGGTGCCTCGCTCGGGCGGCCGATGGCGGTCGAGGACGCGGCGCGCATGATCCTCGCGGCACTCGGCGCTCGTCCGAAGCCCGAGGTTCCGATTCCCGGTGCACCGGATGGCGCCGACGCCCGCGACCGCGAGAGGACGTCGCCGGAACCGACGCGATGACCGAAGACCTGTTCGGTCCGGCGCTGCCGCGGTCGCCGGGTCCGCCTTCGGCGGGCACACCGCTCGCCGACCGGATGCGTCCGCGCACGTTCGATGAGCTGGTGGGACAGGAGTCGCTGTTCGCGCCGGGTGCGCCGCTCACGCTGATCCGCGATGCGAAGCATCTGTCGTCGCTCATCCTGTGGGGACCGCCCGGCACCGGCAAGACCACGCTCGCGCGCCTGATCGCCCAGGTGAGCGGGGTTCCGTTCGAGTCGTTCAGCGCGGTGCTCTCGGGGATCAAGGAAGTGAAGGAGGTCATGGCGCGCGCCGCGGTCGAGCGGCGACGCAGTGGCCGGCCCACGCTCGTGTTCGTCGATGAGATCCATCGCTTCAACCGCGCGCAGCAGGACGCGTTTCTGTCCTACGTCGAGAGCGGGGACATCGTGCTGATCGGTGCCACCACCGAGAACCCGTCGTTCGAGGTCAACTCGGCACTGCTGTCGCGTTCGCGGGTGGTCGTGCTCGAGGCGCTGGGGCCGGCGCAGGTGCTCACGATCCTCGAGCGCGCGCTCGAAGATCCCGAGCGCGGCGTGAAGCCGAAGGTGGCGGCCGACCCCGAAGCGCTCGAGATGCTCGCGACTGCGGCGGACGGCGATGGACGCCGCGCGCTCAACACGCTCGAGATCGCAGCGGCCGCGGCCGCGCGCGAGCCCGGACGTCGCGTGACGATCGAGCACGTGCGCCGCGCACTCGCCCGGCCCCATCTGCGTTACGACCGGGCCGGGGAAGAGCACTACAATCTGATTTCGGCGCTCCACAAATCACTGCGCGACTCCGATCCCCACGCCGGGCTCTATTGGCTCGCCCGGATGCTCGCGTCAGGCGAGGATCCGCGCTACGTCGCGCGCCGGCTGGTGCGGTTCGCGAGCGAGGACGTCGGCAATGCGGATCCGCACGCGCTGCCGCTGGCGATGGCGGCATTCGAGGCTTACCACCTGCTCGGGAGTCCGGAAGGTGAACTGGCGCTCGCCCAGTGCGCGGTCTATCTCGCCACCGCCCCCAAGAGCAACGCGGTCTACAAGGGCTACGGGGCTGCGATGGAAGAAGTTGAGCGGAGCGGGAGCCTCGCCCCGCCGCTCGTGATCCGCAACGCGCCGACCGGACTGATGAAGCAGCTCGGCTATGGCGCAGGCTACCGGTACGCCCACGACGAGCCGGGTCGCATCGCGTCCCAGCAGCATTTCCCCGAAGAACTGGGGCCGCGGCGCTTCTACGAGCCCACGGGCGAGGGCTTCGAGGCCGAAATCGCGCGGCGCATGAAAGCCTGGGAACAGCAGCTCTGAGGCGCGCGGGCCCCCAAGCTGCGGACTGCGCTCTGGAAAAGTCCGGCTTCGGGTCCATCGGGGCCGGCTCGATTGGGAAAACCCGCCTCGATCCGGGCATCTCGCAGAGCGGGGAGGAAGGAATCGTGCCCGTTGCACGGCGCGCGGCAGAAACGAGCAAGATGCTGCTTGCGGTGCTCGCGGACACCCAGTTAAGCTGTTGTCACGTCAGCGCCATGCCGGCATGCCCCCGCACATTCCCCTGTGCGCCCCGAGCCGCGTGGGATCGGCGTCGTCCACCCTGTTAGAAGAGCTCAGGCCGTCTGGGAAAACTCCTCCGCTTGTTCGTCCGAACGGTTGGCACTTCCATGTCCCGGCTGATCCGTACGCTGCGCCCATCGCGCCAGAATCTGGCGACGGTCGCCGGACTGATCGCCCTCGTCTGCTTCGCGCCATCGGCGTGGGCGCAGACGACTTACACGTGGAATCAGACCGGGACCGGGACCTACGGGACCGCGGCGAACTGGACACCCACCCGCAGCTCGCCCCAGAACACCGACGTGCTGGTGATCAACGGAGCCAACACCCCGTCGCCCACGGTTCAGGACGTGCCGACCCAGTCAATCGGCCGCCTGCGGGTGATCGGCGGCGCGTCAGTCGTGATGACCGCCGTGAACAACACGCGGGTCCTGACGCTCACAGCGACCGGTGTTCCGGCACTCGACATCGCGGCCGGCAGCTCTCTCACGGTGAACGGGGCGCGTGCGCTCGAGCTCGCGCTCGCGAGCGGTGCGACCGCGACCATCGCCGGAAACGTCGCCTTCGCGGACCAATCGAACAAGCTCACCGCGACCACGGCGGGAGCGGTGACGTTCACCGCCGGATCGAGCTTCACCACGCTGGCCGCGTTCAAGAACAACCCGTTCGGCGCGACCGGCACCGCCAACGTCGTCGTGTTCCAGAGCGGATCGACCTACACGCACAATGCCGGCGGCGATCCGTTCGGACTCGCGGCCCCGGCCTCGAAGGTGACCTTCCAGCCCGGCAGCATGTTCGTCGCGCGATCCGCGACCGGATTCGTCACAGACGGCCGCACCTACGGCAACCTCACGATCGACAACAACACTTCGGTCTCGAACTCGGGCTCGGGCAGCTTCCAGTTCCAGGCGCTGCAGGTGAATTCCGGATCGTCCTTCACGCACACCGGCAGCGGAACCTCTTCGATCTCCATCACCGGCGACATCACGAGCAGCGGCCTTGGCAACATCGCGCTCACTTCGGGCAGCGGCGGCATCGCCTTCGGCGGCGGCGGCACGCGCACGGTCGGCGCCGGCGGCGGAAGCGGATCGATCTCCCTGGGCGGCAACGTAACGGTCGCCAACGGCACCACGCTCGCCGTGTCACGTGCGATCGGAGTGACCTCGGGATCGGTCACGGTGAACGGTTCGTTCGAGCTCAATCAGGGCGGCGGCATCAGCGTCACCACCATGACCTATGGCGCCGGGGCGTCGCTGATCTTCGACAACACCTCGAGTGCCGTGACCGTTTCGAGCACCAGCACCTACTGGCCTGCCAGCAACGGACCCACCAACGTGTCGGTCCTCGGGGCCGGCGGCATCTCGATGGCGGCGAGCGCGACCCGCACGGTGTCCGGGCTTCTGAAGATCGCCGGTCCGGTCACGAACGCGCAGCGGCTCACGGCGAACGGTGTGCTCGAGCTGGAGGGCGGCGGAACGATCACCGGCGCTCCCAATTACGGCGCGGCCGCGACCCTGCGCTACGGGGCGGGCTCTTTCAATGTGGGACCGGAGTGGGGCGGGGGATCCGCGACGGGCTCGGGCGTTCCGTTCGACGTCACCGTTGTCGGGACCGTCACGATGCCGAACGTCGATCGCTACGCTCCGGGTGACTTCACGGTTTCCGGTGGAACCTTCGTCCTCAATCCGGGCGGCGGCAACCTGCTGGTCAGCGGGAATTGGAGCAATGCCGGAACGGTTGTGCACAACGGGCGCACCATCGTCTTCCTGGGATCGGGGCCGCAATCCATCTTCCGGGCGGGCGGCGAGACGTTCGACGTGCTCCAGCTCGCCAAGCCGTCGGGTGACGTGACACTCGCCTCCGACCTCCAGGTGGTCAACGAAGTGCTGCTGACCGGCGGCCGCGTGGTGACCGGGTCGAATGCGCTGATCATGGGCCCCGCGGGAATCGTGACGCGCACGAGCGGCTTCGTCCAGGGCACGTTGCGCAAGACGATTCCGGCCGGATCCCCGTCGCTCGCGTACGAGATCGGAAGTGGCTCGATCTACGCGCCGCTATCGCTCGCCTTCGCAAATGTGACGGCTCCGGGAGCGCTGGACGCTTCCACCAGCACCGGTGACCATCCGGAGATCGGTACCTCGCCGATCGATCCCGCGCACTCGGTGAACCGCTGGTGGCGGCTCGATGGGCCGGCGATCGGATTCACGTCGTATGCCGCCACACTCGCCTTCGGCGCCGGCGAGCTGGACGCGGGCACCCAGGTCTCGAACCTCGGAGTCTCGCGCTACGCCGCGCCCAACTGGACCGTGGCTTCGAGCCAGTCCCCGACATCGACCAGCATTCAGGCGACCGGGCTCACGTCCTTCGGAGGCCTCGCTGTCGGCGAATACCTCGGGCACGTCATCACCGCGACCGCCGGAGCGAACGGCACCGTGTCTCCTTTGGGCGCGGTCATGGTCTCGCATCTGTCGAGCCAGGCATTCATCATGACTCCGGACCTTCACCACCACGTCGCCGATGTGCTCGTCGATGGCGCCTCGGTCGGGGCGGTCCCGAACTACACGTTCTCCAACGTGACGGCGAACCACACGCTGTCCGCCGCGTTCGCGATCGACCGCCACACCATCACCCTACCGCCCCCGGCCAATGGTACCGTGAGCCGCACGCCGGATCAGGCCGATTACGTCTATGGCTCGGTGGTCCAGCTCGGCGCCACTCCCAATGTGGGCTACCACTTCCTCGAGTGGGGCGGCGACGCGTCGGGCTCCGCGAATCCGCTCGCGCTGGCGGTCGACGGCGACAAGAGCGTGAGCGCCACGTTCGAGATCAACAGCTATCCACTGAACGTGAACGTCTCCGGCAACGGCACGGTGATCAAGGCGCCGAACCTGTCGCACTACGATCACGGCACCATGGTCCAGATCAATGCGTACCCCGCCGCGGGATACACGTTCGTCGGCTGGAGCGGCGATGTGAGCGGGTCGGCGACTCCGGCCTTCGTCACGATGAACGGTCCGAGTTCGGTGACCGCGACGTTCTCGGTGGAATCGTATCCCGTGGTCGTGACGGTGGCGGGTCCGGGCGCGGTCTCGCGCAATCCGGATCTTCCGAGCTATCCCTACGGGACCCTGGTCACGCTCACCGCGACGCCCGATGCCGGAGCCCAGTTCGTCGGATGGACGGGCAGCGTCACCGGCGCCACGAATCCGATCACGCTCACTGTAGATGCCGCCGAGCACCTGACGGC
>JANLWX010000209.1:0-40646 GCA_031364845.1 Candidatus Eiseniibacteriota bacterium | reverse complement strand
CCCTCCGACCACGCAACACTCGGTTCCGGTTGGTTGCCAGCCTTGACCGGGCAGGACTGGTTACCTGCAGGGTTCCAGCGAAAGGTTTCACCGCTTCATCAGCGAATCCCCCTTTCTCAGGCTTTGCCTGTCGCAAGCCGGACACACAACCAGTACGAAGCGGAGCAAACGTTTGGCGCGGGGTTCATGGCGCGCAAGCGGGACGAAGCGAAGCGCGTGACCAGAGAGAGGCGCGCAGCGGCGGCCAGAACGGCCGATCGAGAACCCGCAGTGACGTTAGCGTCGTCGCGGTGAATGCGTGAGGGGCCGGAAGCGAAGGCCTACCCGACCTGCCCCTACCTCCGATATCGCGTGTTCGCGCGAATCTTCTCGATCTGGTGCGACTCTTCGCGCAGCAGTTCTTCACGCAGCTTCAAGAACGAATCGAAGCGCCGCGCGGCGATGTCTTTGCCGACGGCGGCGCGCACGGCGCAGCCGGGCTCGTTGAGATGGCGGCAGTCGGCAAAGCGGCAGTGGCCGAGATGCGCGCCGAATTCGGGGTAGGTCTGATCGATGTTCTCGGAGCCCACGCCCCACAGGCCGAATGCGCGAACACCGGGCGTGTCGATGAGATCGAATCCGGGCTCGGGACGCACGAGCCATGCGGCGGTGGTCGTGTGGCGGCCTTTCTGTGTTTTGGGATTCACGACGCCGGCCAGCAGTTCGAGGCCGGGGACCAGCGCGTTCAGCAGCGTGCTCTTCCCCACGCCGGAATGTCCGACGAACAGGCTGCGGTGTCCGCGAGCGGACTCGCGCATCGTCTCGACTCCCGCGCCGGTCTGCGCGCTGATCGCGTGCACCGTGAAACCTGCACGGCGGTAGTCACCGAGCAGGGCTTCGGCTTCGGAGGCGGGCGCGAGATCGATCTTGGTGAGCGCGAGCACGGCCGGGATTCCGAGATGCTGAGCCTGCGACAACACGCGGTCGGCGAATCCGGCTTTGAAGTCCGGCTCCGCGACCGATGCGACGCACACGACCTGGTCGAGGTTCGCGGCGACGACCTGTTCGATCGGATGATTGCCGGGAGCGCGGCGGCTGAATGCATTGCGGCGCGGTTCGACGTCCTCGATCAGGATGCGTTCGCCTTCGAGCGCACAGCCCACGCGGTCGCCGACGACGACCGTGTTGCCGAGCGACTTGCGCGGGCCCA
Source organism: Candidatus Eiseniibacteriota bacterium (assembly GCA_031364845.1). Classification (GTDB taxonomy): domain Bacteria; phylum Eisenbacteria; class RBG-16-71-46; order RBG-16-71-46; family RBG-16-71-46; genus JANLWX01. The sequence goes on along the minus strand of JANLWX010000209.1, from coordinate 39,457 downwards.
TCAGCTTGCCGCGCGCGGTCGCCTCGGCGAGCGAACCGTCGTCGCGCATCAGGATGCATCCGCCGAAGTCGACGCGGACGACGTCGGCGGTCAGGTCCACGAGCCGGGTCCTCCGAGCGGCAGCGACACGGTGAACGTCGCGCCGTGCCCAATCGGGCTCTCGACGCCGATGCGGCCACCATGGCTGCCGACGATGCGATACGACGTCGACAATCCGAAGCCGTGGCCGTCGGCTTTGGTCGTGAAATGCGGCTCGAAGATCTTGACCAGATTGGACGCCGGGATTCCGGGGCCGGTGTCTTTGACGATGCAGCGCAGCGTGCCCGCGCGGTCGTCGCGCTCGGTGATGACGGTGATCAGCTTCTTCGGTGGTCCTGCGCCGTTCGCGTCGGCCCTCATCGCGTCGGCGGCGTTCATGAACAGGTTCAGCAGCACCTGCTGGAGCTGGCCGGGGTCGGCGCGCAGTTCAGGGGGCGGCTCACACAGCTGCACGTCCCACTCGACGCCGTCGAAGCGGTTCTGCGTGCGCACGAACTCGATCGTGCGCTGGAGCAGGGCGTTGACGTCGACACGCTCCATCTTGGGCTCGGCGCCGGAGAATTCCATGAGGCCCTTCGACAGGCGTTCCATGCGCTGCGACTGATCGAGAATGATCTGCGCGTGGCGGTTGAGGTTCGCGTAGTTCTGTTTGTCGGCATCGCGCAGCAGCATCTGCGCGCGTCCGCTGATCGCGGCGAGTTGGTTGCGCAGCTCGTGCCCCACCTCCGCCGCCATTTCGCCTTTGGCCGCCATGCGCTCGCTGTGAATCACCTGATTCTGCGCGCGCTGGAGTTCGAGGTAGCGTTTCGCGGATTCGTTGAGCAGCCACAGCGGCGCGAAGAACAGCAGCACGCCCGAGTAACCGATCGAAACGAACGAGATGACCATGAGCGGGCTCAACAGGAAGGCCGAGAGATCCTGAAGGAGGCGCTCGACGGTGAACCAGTCCTCGCGCAACACTTTGAGATAGGAGCGTTCGGTCGACCACGACACCGCGACCGCGACCAGCGCGCGATTGGCGAGCAGGTAGGCCGCAAGCATCCCCACGGTCGGCAGCGCAAGCCGCAGCGCGACACCGTCTCCGGTGCCGACGGTCGCCGCACCGAACAGTCCGTTCGGAAATCCGCCGAGCAGCTCGAAGGCGCTCGCCGCGAACCACATCGTGATGGCAATCTGACTCGAGTTGAAGAACACGCGGATCGGCGGTTTGCGCAGAACGAACAGCTCGGCGATCGCCGTGCTTGCGACCACGATGATCATCGAGGCCCCGCGTCCCCACAGCATCGCGGTCGCGAGGCCGGCGGTGGACGCCATCGTGACGGTGCCGGTGCCCGAGAACGTCGAGACCCACAGTCCCTCGGACACCACGCAGATGACGACCCAGCCGAGATAGTGCGGCCAGCGCGTCGCGAGGTCACCCGGGGCGAAGACGATCACCAGCCCCAGGGCCACGGCGGCGATCGCCGCGATGTAGCATTTGAGGCGAAAGCTCAACGGCGCAGATCCGCGCCCGCGCGCACGGTGGACGGAGTCACGCCGAGCCCGGGACGGTCGGACAGTTCGATGTGGCCCGCCTCGCCCGGCGCGCCTTCGAACGGATCGTCGCGCAGCAGCCAGTGGCCATCGAGATCGAGATAGTCGGCGAGCGGCGCGAGCTGGGCGGCCGCCGACAGCGCGAGGCTCGATTCCACCATCGAGCCGAGCATCACCTGCATGCCGAGCGCGCGCGCCCCGTGAATCGTGCGCAGCATTTCGCGAATCCCGCCACTCTTCATGATCTTGAGGTTCACGCCGCTGACGCGCCCCTTGAGATTCGCGAGGTCGCCCGCGTGATGAATGCTTTCGTCGGCGAAGATCGGAATCGGGCTGCGCTCGTGCACGAAACGCAGGCCGTCGAGATCATGGCGCGGCACCGGTTGCTCGCACAGCTCGATGTCGAGCGGCGCGATCTCGCGCAGCACGTGCACCGCGTCGTGCGGGCTCCAGGCGGTGTTCGCGTCCACACGCAGTTTGCCCGTGAAGCGGCGCCGGATGCGACGCAGGTTGTCGACATCGCCCGGTCCGCCGAGCTTGACCTTGATCATCGGGAAGTGGGCGACGGTTTCGAGCTTGCGTTCCATTTCCTCGGGCGAGGCCATGCCGAGCGTGACACACGAGAGCGGCGTCGTGGCGCGATCGATTCCGAGCAGCTTCCACACCGGGTACCCAAGCTTCTTGCCGATCCAATCGTGCAGTGCCATTTCGATCGCAGCATGCGCCGAACCATTACCGCGCAGCGCACCATCGAGTTTCCGCTCGATCGCCTCGAGCGCAAACGGATCGTCGCCGAGGTGCGGAGCCCACGTGTCGAGCGCCACGCGCACGAGCGCTTCGTTCTCGCCGTAATAATGGGACGGCGATGCTTCGCCGTGCCCCGTCACGCCGTCGTGCTCGAGCGTCACCAGTGTGTTCACGTGGCGCTGCTTCGCGCCGACCGCGATGCGGAATTCGAACTGCGTCTCGAGTGCGAGCGGCTCGTGAGTGAGCTTCATGCCATGTCCCTTTCCATTGGGGAATCCGTGGCGAGCGGTGTCGCCGCCGCGGACCGGTTGCCGGAACGCCGGTGGCGTCGCCGATCCCATGCCTCGATCACCGCGTCGGCCAGCGGCCCCGCCCCGAAGCGCACCGGATCGGTCGCCGGCAGCTCCAGCGCACGTCCGACCGCGCCGCACTCGGCGCGCGCTGCCGTTTCGTCCAGGTCCATCGTATTGAGTGCGACCGCCACCGTCGCCGCGGGAGTGACCCATCCCGCCGCCTGCTCGGCGTTCGTGCGCACCGACGTCAGCGGCGGCAGCGCCACGTCCGCGTCGTTCGCGACACGCAACCGCGTGCGTCCACTCCAATGACACAACACGAGCGCCTCCGGACACGCGCCGTGCATCAGCGCGAGCGACACGCCTGAGTAGCCCGGATGATGGAGGGCACCCTGTCCTTCGACCACGACCACGTCCGCGTCACGTGCGGCTTCGAGCACGAGGCGTTCGGTCTCTCCCGCCGCGAAGTCCGAAGCGACCGCGTCGATCGCCACGCCATGATCCGCGATCATGATGCCGGTCTGTCCGGTCGCGACGAACGCCGCGCGAACGTCACGCCCGCGCAGTGCTTCGACCAGTTCGAGGCTCGCGGTCATCTTGCCGACGTTGCAGTCGCTGCCGACGGTGAGCACGACCAGCGCATCCACGTCGCGCGCGCGCCGCGCGGCAATGTGGCGGCCAAGCGGAGGCCGGCGCACGTCGAGGATCTCCGCACCGCTCGAACGCGCGATCGCCGCGAGTCCCGGATCATCCGCGAGGAACAGGTGCAGCCCGGAGATCACATCCCAGCCGCGCCCGAGCGCTTCGCACACGAGTACCCGCCACGACTCCGGAAGGTCTCCGCCCTGCGGTGCGATGCCGAGCAGCAGCGTGTCGCATCCACAGCGCTCGGCGTCCTCGATGCCGGCCACCACGGGGATCGCACCTCCGACGCCGACGCACTCCGCGGCAGTCGAGCCGGCACGCGCGGAGTCGATCACGGCAGCGGCCTCATGCGCGCGATAGCGCAGGACGCCGACCGCGGTCTTGGCATCGCGTGGGTTGAAGCATTGTTCCGCGAGCAGCGCGAGACTCCGGGGCCGGCCGAGCATGGGTCAGTGTTCCGTCACCGAAGTCACGTGAACGCTAAAGCAGCGAGTCGTAGACACGCATGTAGCGGCCCACCATTTCGTCGACGCTGAAACGCTCGCGGGCCACGCGCCGCGCGCGGCGTCCCATGGCGCGCCGCAGCGGGCCGTTCTGGAGGAGCCGGAGCACCGACGATACGAACCCCGCGACATGCTGTGAGTCATGGAGGAACCCCGTCACTCCGTGTTCGACGACTTCAGGAAGTCCGCCGGCCGTCGAAGCGACCACGGGGACTTCGGCGCTCATGGCTTCGAGGGCGACCAGTCCGAAGCTTTCCGACGAACTCGGCAACAAGAACACATCGGCCAGCGGGAGCAGTTCCTCCATGCAATCCTGATTGCCGAGGAACAGCACGTCGCGCTCCACGCCCAACTCGCGCGCGAGGTGCTCGGCGCCCGCCTTCTCCGGACCGTCGCCGACCATCACCAGCTTCGACAACACGCGCTTGCGAACCTCGGCGAACACCTGAATCACAGTCGGTATGTTCTTGACCGGCCTGAAGTTGGAGGCGTGCATGATGATTCGCGTTTCGGGCGGCGCCAGCCTCAGAGTAGTGCGCTTGCGCGGAGCGAACACTTTAGGGTCGACGAAGTTGTAGACCACGTCGATCGGCCGCGTGATACCGAACGCCGCTTCCGCGCGCTCCTTGAGATAGCGGCTCACGGCCGTGATCCGGTCGCTCGCCTGAATGCTGAACTGGGTGACGCGGAAGAACGCGGGCTCCAATCCCACCACCGTGATGTCGGTTCCGTGGAGCGTCGTCACCACGCCGAGCTGCCGCGGGAGCAACAGCTGGCGCGCGAGGTACGCGCTCGCGGCGAACGGCATCGCGTAGTGCACGTGCAGCACGTCGAGCGAATAGTTCTCCACGACCTCGACCATCTTGGTCGCGAGCGCGAGATTGGTCGGCGCCTGCTCGAACACGGGATAGTTCGCCGCCGCCGCTTCGTGGAAGTAGACGTTCGATTCGAACGCGCGCAAACGGAACGGCAGACTGTGCGCGATGAAGTGGATCTCGTATCCGCGGCGCGCGAGTTCCAATCCGAGTTCACTCGCGACCACTCCGCTCCCGCCAAAGTGCGAATAGCATGTGATGCCGATACGCCGCGGGCGGCGGGGCTTCTTCGCCGTCGCAGTCGTGGCGACCTGTGGCTCGCCGGCGGAACGCCGCGCGGGCCGCTTCGAACGTTTGGCTGTTGCCCCGGATTTCGCTCGGCGCGCAGCGGAGATCGGCGGCTTCACGTCGGACGCTGCGGGTGGCTTCGATCGCGAGGTACGCTTCGCCTTGCGTTTTACGGGGCTCATGAGGTTCCTCCGTGTGCCGCGCCCGCGAGGAGCGCGCGCGCGTCGTGCACGGCGAGCGGCCCCGCGGTGCGATAGCCTTCTCCGAATGCAGCTCCGATCGAAGCTCCGAACGCGCGCGCGCGCGCTTCGACCTCCTCGAGGAAGCCCGAGCGCGTGAGGTACGTTTCCACGCCCGGAGTTCCGGCGAGCTGGCTGCGATGGGCGCGCAGCGCCGACATGCGCCGCTCCCACGCCGCGCTCACATCGACGATGAGATCCGCGCGCCGGCCCGATCGGTAGAGCGCGAACAGCAGCTGGCGCGGGCGGTGCCGTCCGGACCCCGGCGCGAAGCGCGCGAGCCCCGCGACGTAGCATGCGCGGCGGATCAGGTGATGCGCTTCGACGTGGTCCGGATGATCGTCCGCGACATCCGGCGCCACGACCAGCGATGGCCGATGCCGGCGCAGGCACTCGACGACCGCCTCGAGCTGCGGACGGCTCGAACGGTCGATCCCGAGATCGGCGAGGCCGAGATTTTCGCGCGCGGCGACACCCAGCAACCGGGAGGCCTCGTGGGCCTCGGCGTTGCGATTCTCGACCGTGCCGCGGCTGGCCATCTCGCCGCGCGTGAGGTCGATGACGATCACGCGATGACCATGGCCGGCCAGCATCGCCGCGAGCCCGCCGCTCGTGAGCTCGACGTCGTCGGGATGGGCGCCGAAGAACAGCGCGTCGGCCGTCATGCCGGCAGCTCCAGCACGTAGTGCTCGTGACGTCCGGCGGCCACCGCGCGCGCATGTTCGGCGGCGAGCGCGCACAGCTCCGGGATCACCGCGATGCCGCCCATCGCCACCGGCTGCAGAGATGCGAGCCGGCGCTCCTGAAGTTTCTCGCCGGGCATCAGCGTGTAGCGGATCCGCACCCACGCCGGGTGCTGGCGTTCGAGCTGCTGCCGTGCCTTGCCCACCAGCCCCTCGTCGAGCCGCGCGAACTGAAAGTCGATCTTGCCGCGCGCGGACTCGACCATCTGCGGCAGACTCGCATCGACCCGCTGTGCCGCTTCCGCGAAGCCGCGCAGCGCCGCGTTGGTTCCGGCGCGCGCGTCTTCCAGCGCGCGGCGCGCGTCATCCGGAACCGAGCGCTCGGCGTGGCGCTTGAGCACCGCGTCGGCGCCGGTGATGAGCTCCCACGGGTGTGCACCCGAAGCTTCGAGCAGCGCCACCGCTTCGGCGGGCAGCCACGTGGCGGCGAAACGCGGCACAGCAGCTGCAGGCCGCACGCCAACGCCTTCGAAGACTTCCCGAAGCTGCGCGAGATAACTCAACTCCCCCGCACCGCACGCCATCGCGACGGTGGGAAACACACCATCCTGGACCGCGGGACGCAACGCCACGCTCGGGGACAGCGTCACCGCGGCGCCGCGCGCGAGCGCATCGGCGGCGCTGATCTTCGTGCGCGTGCCGTCCTCGATCGCGAACACGAACGACTCGAGCGAAGCGTCGTTCAGAGGGCGGCGCCCGATGCGGCGTTCGAGTTCGTCGCCCGCGCCACGCGCCGCGCGCGTGAGTTCGGCCGCATGTTCGAGATAGCGATCGAGAATCGGCCGCGCGGCCGCGCGAAACTCCGGCATCCGCGGATCCACGACCACGAGCCCCGACGCTCCGAACACCGCGAGCGCGAGCGCGCTGTAGGCTTCGCCCAGATCACGCGCGCGCTCCAGCGCGCCCGTCAGCAGTGCCGACGCGTCCGCCTGGCCGGGCCATCCCTCCCAGCGCTGGACGACCTCACGCTGCAGCGCTGCGAGCGCTGCGGCCGCAATCGAACCGACCAGACCGCCGTCGCGATGGAACTCGCCCGGGATTTCGAGATCGTGAACCACGAGCGCGCGATCGAACACCGTCGCCCCGCGGATCTCGTCGAAGTCCGAATCCTCACCGTGCATCCAGTAGAGCGGCACGCATCCGATGCCGGTGCGCTCCTCGAACACGCGCGCGAGCCCGATCGCCGAGGCCGTCTTGTGGAGCGCATAGAGCGGACCACCGAGCGGCGCCGGCTGCTGGCCGGTGACGCTGCACACCGCCTCGCCCCGCGCGAGACGCTCGAGCGCGGCGAGCGATTGCGGGGACGCGCCGAGCCGCACGTGGTAGTCGCGCATCGCCTGAGCGAGCGGTGCCGGAAGCGGAGCGCGCTTCGACTTCGCCAGGGCTGTGAGGGCGGCAGTGTCCGACCACAGCGTGGCGAAACGCTCGCGCGCGAGCGGGCCGCCGCTCACGATCTCCTGAACCAGCGGATCGCGCAGGCGGTCGAACGGCGGGTCGGACCCGGCTTCGACCCGGGCACGCACGATGAGCGCGCGATTCACCGCGAGCACGGCAGCCGAACCGGGCGAGGAAGGCGAAGGTTGGGGATCACGGGCGCGATCTTAGCCCGGACCCTCGCCGAACCGCCAGCCGCGGAAAGGACTCCCGCCACGCGGCGCGCGAATCGCGGCGCGCCGCCGCTCCGGCGCGCGCGAGGCCCGCCTCGAACGCGGATCGAATCGCCGGGCGCGCGACGCCGAGACGCACGGCGCCCTTCAAGTGACTCACGAGCTGCCGCCGCCATCCGCCGGCGGCGAGCACCGCGACCGTGATTCGCTCGCGCGCGCGTCCCGAGAGACCCGGGCGCGACAACACGCGGCCGTAGCCCTCCTCGAGCATCCAGACCGCCAGATCCGGATGGAGTGCCGTCACCGCCGGAATCAGCTTCGCGTAGGCAGGTCCATAGACCCGCCGGCACAGGCTCGCGCCGCGTATGCGCCACGCGCGCCGCTCGCCTTCGTGCGTTCCGCGAACCACACCCGGCCATGCTGAGGCGAGCACGCGCATGCCCTCGAGTGCCGCGGGATAGCCGGAGTACAGCACCAGCATCAACGCGCATTCCTCGGCAGCGCGCCGCGGAACACCGGCAGCGCGCGCGCTCGACAGCGCGCGACGTGCGCCGGCCGCGTCACGGCACGCCATCGCCGCGGCGAACTCACATAGACTCAGCACTCGATCCCTTGACGCTCGCATCCCGGCTCCGACACTATCCGCGCCCCGCGCAGGCCACAAGGACTCAAGGCTCGAGGAACCGCATGCTCGACTCGCTTCCGCCCGAAGAAGCCCGGCGCACCGCGCTCCAGGCGGTGTGGACGTTCCCCTCGATCCTCGGCAGCGCATTCGTCGTCGCCTGGGGCGCCGAGACTGCGCAGTTCTACGTTTCGCAGGGACTCGCGCTCGCGCTGCTCGCGTGGATCCAGGTCCTGCCCGAGTTCGCCGTCGAAGCCGTGATCGCGTGGGATCGTGACATTCCGCTCATGACCGCGAACTTCACCGGCGCGATCCGGCTGCTCACCGGGCTCGGATGGCCGATGATCTGGATCGTCCATGCCGTGTCGCGGCGCATGCGCGGCGAGCGCGGATTCTGGAAGCCGATCCCGCTGGAACACGAACACTCGGCCGAGATCGTCGGCCTCGTCCCTCCGCTGGCGTACTTCGGATGGATCATCGTGAAGGGCACGCTCGATTGCGTCGACGCCGCGGTGCTGGTCGCGCTCTATGCCGGATACCTCGTGGTGCTCAATCGCATTCCACCGCGCCATCAGGAGGACATCTCTGATGTCGGGGCCATCCCGCGCGCGGTATTGAAGCTGCCGCCGCTGCAGCGCAACCTCGCGATCGTCGGCCTGTTCGTGGTCGGCGGCCTCGCGCTGTACTTCACCGCGCATCCGTTCCTCGACAGCATGAAGGGGCTCGCGGTGACGTTCGGCATCTCGACGTTCGTGTTCGTTCAGTGGGTCGCACCGTTCCTCTCCGAGTTCCCCGAGAAGACCAGTGCGTTCTACTGGGCGCGCAGCCGCGGCAAGGCAGGCATGGCGCTCATGAACATGGCGTCGTCCAACATCAATCAATGGACGGTGCTCGCGGCGATGATCCCGATCGTCTATTCGTTCTCGATCGGTCACGCCGCCGCGATTCCGATGGCCGAGCATCGCGTCGAACTCCTGCTCACGCTGCTCCAGGGCCTGCTCGGCGTCGTGCTGCTGTCGAACTTCCGCTTCCACGCCTACGAAGCGCTCGGACTGTTCGCGCTGTGGTTCATTCAGTTCCTGGTGCCGCACTGGCGCGAGGAAGTGTCGATCGTATACGCGGTATGGATCGTGGCCGAGCTGATCTCGACCCTGTGGCGGCCGGGCCGGCTCGAGGCGTTCGTCGTGTTCCCGAAACTGTGGAACGGGCTGGGACCCAAGAAGGCTTAGCCTCAGCGCCCCAGCACGCGCCGCCGCGCCGAGCGCAGCAGGTCGTCGAGCACCGCGACTTCCTCGACACGCAACAGCTTCATCATTCCGTAGATGCCGCCGCCGCCCGCGAGCGCCAGCATCGCGACGGCGGCGATCTCCCACATCCACGTCGCCGGAACCCGCACCGTCGCGAGCGCCACCGCGCACGGCGCGCATCCGACCAGGCTCGCGACGATGGAACGCAACACCATCCCGATCGTGCGCCGTCCTTCGAGCGCTCCGACCTTTCCGCGCAGGGCGAACCCGAGCTGCAGCAGATTGACGATCGACGTGATCGAGGTCGCGAGCGCGAGCCCGAAGTGCCCGAGCGGTCGCATCAACAACAGGTTGAGCGTGATGTTGATCGCGACCGAAACGAAGCTCGCGCGCACCGGCGTGCGCGTGTCGCCGAGCGCATAGAACGTGCGCGTGAAGACGCCGACCGCGGCGAACGCCGGCAGCCCGACGCAGTACATGCCCAGCGCGCCGGCGGTGTTGATCGTGTCCTCGGGCCCGAAGCGTCCGTGTTCGTAGAGCAGGGCGATGACCGGCCGCGCGACGACCGCGAGCCACACGGCCGCCGGAATGGTGAGGAGGAACACGAGCCGCACGGTGGCCGAGAGCGTGGTCTTGAGGGCCTCCATGTCACGAGCGACCGCGGCGCGCGACAGCGACGGCAGGCTCACAGTCGCGAGCGCCACGCCGAACACTCCGATCGGAAGCTGCATGAGACGGAACGCATACCAGAGCCACGAGACGCTGCCCTGCGGGAGCAGGCTCGCGATCAGCGTGCTGAACAGCAGGTTGAGTTGCGTGGCCGCGAGCCCGATCGTCGCGGGGACCATCAGCAGCGCGACGCGGCGCACGCCGGGGTGCGGACGCGGCCATTCGAAACGCAGACGAAAGCCGAGGCCATGGAGCGCAGGGATCTGCCACAGGAACTGGCCGAGCCCGCCGGCGACCACGCCGTACGCCATCGCGAGGATCGGTGGTTGTCCGAACGCGCGGAACACCGGGATAAGGGCGAGCCCGACCGCGATCATCAAGAGATTGAGGAACGCAGGCGCCAGCGCCGGGATCGCGAAGCGTCCATGCGCATTCAGCATGCCCATCGCCGCGGCGGCGAGGGCCACCAGCGGCAGGAACGGGAGCATGATCCGCGTGAGCCGAACCGTAAGCTCCAGTTTTCCCGGAATCTGGTCGAAACCCGGGGCAAAGGCCCGCACCAGCCACGGGGCCAGAATCCACCCGGCCACACACAGCACACACAGCACGGCGAACAGCGTGATCATCAACTGCCGGCCGAATGCCCACGCTTCGTCCTGGGTCTTGGTGTGCTGGTATTCCGTGAACGTGGGAACGAACGCCGAGGACATCGCTCCTTCGGCGAACAGATCGCGCAGGAGATTGGGGATGCGAAACGCCACATTGAACGCGTCGCTGGCGAGTCCGGCGCCGAACCACGACGCCATCACCTGCTCGCGCACCAGGCCGAGCACGCGTGACAGCATCGTCGCCGAGCCGACGAGGCCGGCGCGCCGCGCAACCTGGCGCTCTTCGCTCACGTTACGCACCGCGCGTTTGTCCGGCGTTCGCACGTCATGTTAGCGTCCGCGCCCATGTCGCTCGGCCAGGCCATCGTTCTCGGAATCATTCAGGGTCTGACCGAGTTCCTTCCGATCTCGAGCAGCGCCCACCTCTACGTCGTGCCGAAGCTGCTCGGCTGGGCCTACCACGGCATCGCCTTCGACGTCGCGCTTCACTGGGGCACGCTCATCGCGCTCTTGATCGCGTTCTGGCGCGACTGGTGGAACCTCGCGCGCGAACCGTTCTCTTCCGAACCCGCGGTGCGCGCGAACGCTCTCAAGACGTGGGCGATCATCGCCGTGGCTTCGATCCCAGCAGGGATCGCCGGCCTGCTGCTCGAAGAGATCGCGGAAACCCACCTGCGTTCGCTCCCGATCCAAGCGACCACGCTCACGGTGTTCGGATTCCTGCTGTGGTGGGTCGACAAGGTCGCGCCGGTACGGCAGGAAACCGGCATCCCCGGCTGGCGCGCGAGCCTGATCATGGGCTTCGCCCAGGCGCTTTCGCTGGTGCCCGGCGTGTCGCGATCGGGCGTCACGATCACGGCCGGCCGCAGCGCGGGACTCTCGCGGGTCGCAGCGGCGCGGTTCTCGTTCCTGCTCGCGACTCCGATCACGTTCGCCGCCGGCATGCTCAAGCTGAAGGACATGGGCGACAACGGCGTGTCCACTCCGGTCATGTTCGCAGGAGTCGCCTCGGCCGCGATCGTCGGGGTGCTCGCCATCCGTGGCCTCATCTCGTGGCTGGGTCGCGCGGGATTCGCCGCGTTCTTCATCTATCGCGTGGCACTCGCGCTGGTGATTCTCGTGACTCTGGCGCGCGCCGCCTAGCAGCGTCAGGCGCGCGCCGGGCCGCCGCGCTTGAGCTTGCCCGAGAAGTAGCGGTTGAGCCGGTCGCGCAGCAGGATGCGCGCGCGATGAAGGCGCGACTTCACCGCCGCGACCGTCAACTCGAGCACTTCGGCGACTTCGGAGTTCGACAGTTCCTCGACGTCACGCAGCACGAACACCGTGCGCAACTCCTCGGGGAGCTTCGCGATCCCTTCCTCCATCACCTCGCGCGTCTCGGCATCGAGCAGTTCTTTGAGCGGCTGCGTGGTCCAGTCGGGAAGCTGAAGCGCTTCCGCATCGTCGCTGCCGCTCTGTGACTGCTCGAGCGACACGTGGCCGTCCCGGCGCTTGCGGTACTTCATCAGCGCAGCATTGGTCGCAATTCGGTACAGCCACGTGGAGAAGGTCGACTCGACCTTGAACTTCTTGATCCCGCGATAGGCCGACAGGAACGCGTCCTGGAGCGACTCGGCGGCATCGTCCTCATGGCGCAGGATCTTGTACGAAAGCCGGTAGACGCGATCCTGATAGCGGCGCACGAGTTCATCGAACGCGCGCGAGTCGTCGTTCTGAGCAAGGCGCACGAGCGCCTCGTCCGGTGTTTCCTTGTAGTCGGTGAAGTCGCTCATGACCTTCCTTCTGCACTCCGGCCGCCCGACGACACCGTCGCACCGGCGCCGGCACCGCGAATCTCGGATTCGTACACGATCGTTCCGCCGACCACAGTACATGCCGGCGCCGCGTCTGCAAGCGCGCGCGGCGCGAGCACGTGAAGATCGGCGTCCCACACCACGAGATCGGCCTCGCATCCGGCCTCGAGAGATCCGATCCGCGGCCAATTCCCAGCGAGGCGCGCAGGGGCCTCGGTGTAGGCGGTCAGCGCCGAATCGATGCCGATCGTCTGCGCCGGCACCCACGCATTCGCAGCACCGTGCGGCTGGCGGGCGACCGCCGCCGCGAGCCCGGATGCGATCGATGGCGGCTCGACCGGCGCGTCCGATCCGAACACCAGGCGCGCGCCGGATTCGAGCAGCGCCCGCCATGGATACGAATTCCCACGACGCGGGCCCCACCAGCGGTCGGCGAGCGGAACGTCCGAAATGCAATGAGACGGCTGCATGCTCGCCGCGACGCCCAGTACTGCGAATCGGCCAAGGTCGGCGGGATCGACGAGTTGCGCATGCTCGATCCGCGGCGCGAGCCTCAGCCGCTCGCCGGCGCGCGAACTCTCGAAGGCATCGAGTGACGAGCGCACCGCACGGTCGCCGATCGCATGGATGGCCACCGACCAGCCGTGATCGACGGCGCGCTTCACTTCGGATCGTAACGCGGCACGGTCGATCACATCGATCCCGGTCTCCGAGGTGCCTTCGTAGGGCGCGAGCATCGCCGCAGTCCGCGAGCCGAGCGTGCCGTCGGCGAACAGCTTGACCGCGCCAAGGCGAAACCACGAATCGCCGAGGCCGCTCGACATACCCAGCTCGATCGCGATCCCGAGCTGCGCATGCGGAAGATGCATGAGCGTGCGCACCCGCGGACCCTCACCGGACGCGAGACGTCGCAGGATGCGGTGCGCATCGGCACCTTCGAAGTCGTGGATTGCGGTGATGCCGTTCGCATGCAGTGCGCGCACGGCGTCGCACGTCGCCGCGAAGTCCGCGTCCGCATCGACCGCTTCGAGCGCGGCGGCGAGACGCATCGCGTGCTCCTGAAGCAATCCGGTCGGCTCGCCGGCCGCATCGCGCGCGATCATTCCGCCTTCGGGATCCGGCGTCGCCGAGGTGATCCCGGCTGCGGTCAGTGCCGCGCCGTTCAACCACAGATTGTGGAAGTCGCGGCTGTAGAGCAAAACCGGCCGCGCCGGACACACCGCATCGAGCACCGCTCGCTCGGGAGCGCGGTCCCAGCTGTTGGCGTCCCATCCGCGGCCGAACACCGCGCCGTCGCCCGGCCGCGCCGCTACGAATCGCGCGAGCCGCGCGGCGACCTCCTCGCGCGACATGCTGCCATGCAGATCGAGCTCGGTGCGGGCGCGCGCCCAGTGAAGCAGGTGGATGTGGGCGTCGGTGAGCCCGGGTGTGACGGTGGCTCCGCCCGCATCGATGACGCGCGTGTGAGGGGCGCCGAGTGCGAGGATGTCCGGTGTGCGACCGGTCGCGAGGATCTCGCCGTCCCGCACCGCGAGCGCGTCGGCATCCGGCACGACCCGGCCGCGCGACCACAGGCGCGAGTGGGTCACGATCAGATCGGGAGCGTTCAGACGGCTGCCTCCACGCGATTCTCGAGCACGCCCACGCCTTCGACCTCGACCTCGACCACATCACCCGCCACGATCGGCGCCACGCCTGCGGGGGTTCCGGTCATGATCACGTCGCCCGGTTCGAGCGTCATGATGTGCGAGATGTGCCGGATCAGGAAGGGAACGGCGAACAGCAGATCGGCCGTGTTGCCGCTCTGGCGCACTTCACCGTTCACGCGGCACTCGACACGCAATGCTCCCGGATCGAGCCCGATCGCGATCCACGGCCCGAGCGGCGCGAAGGTATCGAAACCTTTGGCCCGCGCCCACTGTCCGTCCTGGCGCTGATAGTTCCTCGCGCTGACGTCGTTCGCGCAGGTGATTCCGAGCACGTGCTCCATCGCCGACGACGCCTCGACGCGGCACGCGCGGCGGCCGATCACCACACCCATTTCGCCTTCGGGATCCATGCGCGTCACGCCTTCGGGATAGCGGATCGGCTGGAGCGGACCAATCACGGCACTCGGTGGCTTGAAGAACATCAGCGGCTCCGTGGGCACGCCGTCCGTGGTTGCCACCGTGGTCGTGCTCTCGGGAATGTGCGCCCGATAGTTGAGTCCGATGCACACGATCTTGCTCGGCCGAACCGGCGACACGAGTTCGATTCCCGAATGCGGATCTCGCTCGCCGGTCTCATCGAACGTCTCCCACGGCGGACCGGCGAGGCGCGCGAACCCATCGTCCATCCGGCGGCCGTAGTGGAGCGCGCCCTCGAAGCGATAGCGGGCGACATGGAACACGGGGGGTTTCATCGTGCGTGGTCCTCCGGAGAAAGCGGTGATACCTCGAGGACCAGAGCATCCGGCCGGCTAAAAAAAGAGGAGGTCCCCCATCGACGAACGTGAGGAACCCAATACGCCGAGCGACGGCACGTCCGCTTCGCTGAACAACGTCTCGGTAGTTTGGCACGGTTCGGACAGGCAACCTCTCTCGGTCAACCGCGCTAGTTTCAAAGGAAATACGGGGTGCCGTCAAGTCCAAAGCTGCAGGATCACCGAGAAACGGACCCCTTTCGTTGACGGGCGCTTCGCCCGTTTGCTAGCGTGCTTGGCCTATGTCCCCACTCCGATCCTCACTCCGCAAAGCATCCCACGCCCAAAAACTGCTCAACAAGATCGACAAACGCACCGCCCGCCTCGGCGTGATCGGGCTCGGCTATGTCGGCCTGCCGCTCGCGGTCGAGTTCGCCGAGGCCGGTTTCCACGTCGTCGGCGTCGACATCGACGAGAAGCGAGTCCGCGAGCTGGAACGCGGCCACTCGTACATTCAGGACGTCCCCACGGAACAGGTGCGCAAGCTGGTGAAGTCCGGGCACCTCTCGGCGACTACGGATTTCACCGCACTGCGCCGCTGCGACTCGGTCAACATCTGCGTGCCGACGCCGCTCTCGAAGCAGCGGGATCCCGACGTGTCGTACATCGTCGCCGCGTCCCAGCAGGTCGCCCGCAACTTCCGCCGCGGCATGCTCGTGATTCTCGAGAGCACGACCTATCCCGGCACCACGGACGAACTCGTGCTGCCGCTGCTGTCGGAGACCGGCCTCGAGGTCGGCAAGGATTTCTTCCTCGCGTTTTCGCCCGAACGTGTGGACCCGGGCAATCCGCGCTTCACGACCAAGAACATTCCGAAGGTCGTGGGCGGCGTGACGCCGGCCTGCACCGAAGTCGCCGTCCATCTCTACCGTTCGCGCCTCGAGCACGTGGTGCCGGTATCGTCGACGCAGGTCGCGGAGATGGTGAAGCTGCTCGAGAACACGTTCCGCAGCGTCAACATCGGACTCGTGAACGAGCTGGCGATGATGTGCTCCAAGTTCGGAATCGACGTGTGGGAGGTCATCGAGGCCGCGGCGACCAAGCCGTTCGGTTTCATGCCGTTTTTCCCGGGTCCGGGCCTCGGCGGTCACTGCATTCCGATCGATCCATTCTACCTGTCGTGGAAGGCACGTTCGACCGGATTCGAAGCCCGCTTCATCGAGCTCGCGGGATCGGTCAACGGACAGATGCCGCACCACGTCGTGAACCTGGTCGCCGAGGCGCTGAACCTCAGGGGCCGCGCCGTACGCGGCGCGAAGGTGCTGGTGCTCGGCGTGGCGTACAAGGCCGACATCGACGACACGCGTGAAAGCCCGTCGCTCGACATCATGGAAACGCTGCGCCAGCGGGGCGCCAAGATCGAGTACAGCGATCCTTACGTGCCGACGCTCGGCTTCGCGGGTTCGAAGCTCAAGAGCGTCTCGCTCACGCCCGCACAACTGCGGCGCTTCGATTGCGTCGTGGTCGCCACCGCGCACAAGGAGTTTCCGTACAGCTCGGTGTTGCGGCACTCCAAGGCGATCGTGGACACGCGCAACGCGTTCAAGGGCCGGGCCTCGAAGAAGATCGTCCGGCTCTAGTCCCGCTCAGGCGTTCTGAATCGGAAGCAAGGCGTCCCGCTTCCGATAGGGCATCGCGGCGTTCGCACATCCGACGCTGCAGAATCCGAGCACGAGCAGCAGCATGAACGGTACCGCTCGGAGGTGTCCGGTGTTGCAGGCCAAGAGCGACAGGCACGCGCAGTAGGCCGCGACGGCGACCTCGCTCCAACCAGAACGCGAAGGGGCTGAGCGGACACCCACGGAACTCGACATGCGGTCTCCGGTCTTCGGCGTGCGCTCCCAGTCGCCCATGACTCCGAGGAACGCCTTCAAGGCGGCGCGCGCGTTGTTGACCGAGAGGCCAACGCCCAGCACCAGCGCCGCGCAGGTCTCGCCCGCGATCTGCCATGTGCCACGCCCCCCCGCCGCCCGCTGCCCCGCGATGAGGAACAACATCAGCGGTAGCACCCCGCACGCGAGCACCACCAATTGGAGCGCCGTGCCGAGCCATGAACGCATCGGCGGCGGCGGCGCCAGCACCATGGCGGGGAGTGTGAGGGCGATCAGTGCGAGCAGCAGCGGATAGGACAGGTTGCTCGTCAGATGGAAGAAGGCTTCGAGCTTCGCCGCGCGCGATGCGCGGCTCGCCCACACGCGCGGGAGCAGTTTGAAAGCGGTCTGGATCGAGCCCTGAGTCCACCGCCGCTGCTGGGACTTGAGCGCCTCGATGTCCCCCGGCAATTCGGCCGGACACACGACGCCGGGCTCGAACACGAACCGCCAGCCGGCGAGCTGGGCGCGGTAGCTGAGATCGAGATCCTCGGTCAGCGTGTCGGCCGACCAGCCACCCGCTCGCTCGATGCACTCGCGGCGCCAGATGCCCGCGGTTCCGTTGAAGTTGAAGAACAACCCGCAGCGCATCCGCACCTCGTGCTCGAGCAGGAAGTGCGCATCGAGCATCACCGCCTGAGCCCGCGTGATCCAGGAGCGGTCCCGGTTCAGGTGCCCCCAGCGCGCCTGCACCATGCCGACATCGGAATGCGCGAAGTGCGGCAGCACTCCCGTGAGGAAGCCGGGCGGCGGCACGAAGTCCGCGTCGAACACCGCGATGAACTCACCGCGCGCGGTGCGCATGCCCTCGGCGAGGGCTCCCGCCTTGAACCCGTGACGCGCCGTCCGGTGGCAAATGGTGATGTCGATGCCGCGCGAGCGATGACGCGCAGCGGCCGCACGCGCGAGATCCGTGGTCCCGTCGGTCGAGTCGTCGAGCACCTGGATCTCCAACCGATCGCGCGGATAGTCGAACGCCGCGATCGCGTCGATCAACCGCTCGACGACTTCCGGCTCGTTGAACACCGGAAGTTGAACCGTGACGCGCGGCCACGAAGCCGGAGCCGGAGGCCGTGGCGATCGCGGATCGCGTCGCACCCGCCGCCACCGCCACAGCACCAGGTAGCGGTGCGAGGAGTAGAGGTAGAGCACGAGCCCTACGATCGCGACGATGCGAGCGGCCACATTCGTCAGGGCGGTGAGATCGAGCACTTTCATCCGATCGGGGCTCCCGTGTTCCAAAGTCAGACGACGAAGGCGGCGACGAGAATACACTCGCCGCCGCCCGCTCGTGACATCGTCCGCGTCAATTCATGACTTCGAAGTCCGCGTCGATCGCCCCTTCCCCGCTCTTCTTCTGCCCCTTCGGATCTTCCGGTGCGTCCGGCGCGCCGGTGGGTTCCGCACCCGGCGTTCCCGCGGCCGACGAACTCTGATACATCGCCGCTGCCGCTTCGTGCCAGGCCGCCTGCAGGCGCTCGGTGGACGAAGCGATCGCCGCCGCGTCCTCGCCCTTCAACGCCTCCCGAACTTCCTTCACGCCGTCCTCGATGCGGGTCTTCAAGGCCGCATCGATCTTCTCGCCGTGCTCCTTGAGATTCTTCTCCACCTCGTACGTGAGGGCGTCGGCGCGATTGCGTCCTTCGACCTCTTCCTTGCGCTTGCGATCCTCGGCGGCGTGGGACTCCGCCTCGCGGACCATGCGCTGGATCTCGCTCTCGTCGATGCCGCTCGACGCCTCGATACGGATGCTCTGCTCCTTGCCCGTCGCGCGGTCCTTGGCCGACACGTGGAGGATGCCGTTGGCATCGATGTCGAACGTCACCTCGACCTGCGGCACTCCGCGCGGCGCCGGAGGAATGCCGTCGAGATGAAAGCGTCCGATCGTCTTGTTATCGCGCGCCATCGGACGTTCGCCCTGGAGCACGTGGACTTCGACCGCGGGCTGGCTGTCGGATGCGGTCGAGAAGTCCTGGCTCTTCTTGGTGGGCACGGTCGTGTTGCGCGAAATCATCGTCGACATCACGCCGCCGAGCGTTTCGATGCCGAGTGACAACGGCGTCACGTCGAGCAGCACAACGTCACGGACGTCACCGGCGAGCACGCCGCCCTGGATCGCGGCACCGATCGCCACGACTTCATCGGGGTTCACGCCCTTGTGGGGTTCCTTGCCGAAGATCTGCTTCACCAGCTCCTGCACCTTGGGCATGCGGGTCGATCCGCCGACCAGCACCACCTCGTCGATCTGTGACGCGGCGAGTCCGGCGTCCTTGAGCGCCTGCATGACCGGGCCGCGGCAACGCTCGACCAGTTCGTCGACCAGCTGCTCGAGCTTGGCGCGCGTGAGCTTGAGGTTCAGATGCTTCGGGCCGTTCTGATCCGCGGTGATGAACGGCAGATTGACGTCGGTCTCGAGCGTGCCCGACAGCTCGGTCTTCGCCTTCTCGGCCGCTTCCTTCAAGCGCTGGAGCGCCATCGCGTCCTTCGTCAGGTCGATGCCTTCCTGCTTCTTGAATTCCGAGGTCAGCCAGTCGATCACCTTCTGGTCGAAGTCGTCACCGCCGAGATGCGTGTCGCCGTTGGTCGCGCGCACTTCGAACACGCCGTCGCCGATCTCGAGGATCGAGATGTCGAACGTGCCGCCGCCCAGGTCGAACACGGCGATCTTCTCGTCCTTCTTGCGGTCGAGGCCGTACGCGAGCGCCGCCGCGGTGGGCTCGTTGATGATGCGCTTGACGTCGAGGCCCGCAACGCGCCCGGCGTCCTTCGTGGCCTGGCGCTGGCTGTCGTTGAAGTACGCCGGCACCGTGACGACGGCTTCAGTGACCGTTTCGCCCAGATACTCCTCCGCCGTCTGCTTCATCTTCTGAAGGATCATCGCCGAGATCTCGGGCGGCGAGAACTCATCCGATCCGATCTTCACGCGGGCATCGCCATTGGGGCCCGTGATCACCTCGTAAGGGACCAGCTTCGTCTCGGACTGGACTTCGCTGAACTTCCGGCCCATGAAGCGCTTGATCGAGTAGACCGTGTTCTTCGGATTCGTGACCGACTGGCGGCGCGCGACGAGCCCGACCAGACGTTCACCGGACTTGGTGAATGCAACCACCGAGGGCGTGGTGCGGAATCCCTCGGCATTCGCGATGACCTTGGGTTCGCCACCTTCCATCACGGCGACACACGAGTTCGTGGTACCGAGATCGATACCGATGACCTTACCCATGTTTCCATCCTTCCTTATGAATGCCGTGAGCCCCGCCGGCGACCGTCCGGCCGCCGGCGGGCTCTCCACGAACGAGTTTTGCCGATCCTACCCGACCTGAACTTCGATCTCACGCGTCCGCGCTTCTTCGGCCTTCGGAACCTTCACTTCCAGCACACCGTCGCGATAAGTCGCCTGCACGCCGTCCGCCCTGACCGAGCGGGTGAGCTTGAAGGTACGCTCGAAGGTGCCGTAGGACCGCTCCGAGTGGCGCCACGCGCTCTCGTGGCCAGGCTCGGGGCGCTTACGCTCTCCCCGGAGCGTAAGGACATCGCCGAGCAGGCTCACTTTGACGTCGGCCTGGGTCATGCCCGGCAGATCCGCCTTGAGGACGTAAGCGTCCTGGGTTTCTTCGATGTCGACCGCCGGTGCCAGAACGGTGGCGGCTTCCGCCGACTGCGGGGTCCGCGAGAAATATCCGGAAAACAGACGATCGATGTCGTCGTGAAGGCCAAGGGAACTGCCCGAATTGGGGGTCCAACGGATGAGCTTCATCGCAATCTCCTCGTGTTGATGGTGCTGAAGTGCTGCGGCCGTGCCCGGATTCTTCGAACTGTGGAGTGCTCAAGCAGCCGCTGTGCCAGAGCTCTGCACGTCAGGATTGGCCCGTTGAATCGCGGACATGTCGATCGTGGACGACCCCGCCGGCGGCCGCGCGTTCCAGCCCGAAACGAGTCGCGTCGCGATCCGAAACAGTGCGCCGCTTCGGACCATCGCAGGCTGGCGCGCCGCGGTCGCCGCATTTCTCACGCAGGCGTTCCTTTGATAGCGTGCCCGGTCCATGCGCATCAGCCTGTTCTTGCCGCACGTCGGTGTGTTCGGTGGTGTCCGACGCTATCTCGAGCTCGGCAATGCGTGGTCGGAACAGGGGCACGCGGTCACCCTCTTCCATCCCGATGGCACCGTCCCCGGCTGGCTCCCGTTCGCCGGAGCCATCATGCCGCTGGCGGCGGCCCGAGAAGTCGAGGCCGAACTCGCATTCTCCGGCGATCCGCACACCTGGGACGCCTTTCGAGCGCACCGATCCCAACGGCACGTCTACTACTGTGTGCTCGAGCGCGACCCCGGCCTCGCGCGCGCGATCGCGGATCCCGCTGTCGTGCTCGCGGCCAATTCGACCGATCTGCGCCGCTCGGTCGAGCGCCGCAGCCGGCGTCCGGTGCTCGACGGCATCGGCGGCATCCGGCTCACGCAATTTCATCCCGAACCATCGCGCCGCCCGCGGGACGTGCTCCGCGTGCTCGTCAACGGAAGACGGTCACGGCCCAAGAAGGGCACCGACCTCATCCTCGCAGCACTCGAGTCCATCACGAATCGCGTCCCGCGGTTCGAGATCGTCCTGTTCGACAGCCTCGATGCCGCGAACGCGCGCGATCCCCGCGACGGAGCAGCACTCCCCGCGAATGCGCGCTACGTTCTGAATCCGAGTCAGGATGAACTCGCCGAGCTCTATCGCTCGGCGCACGTGTTCCTCGCCGCGGAGCGCAAAGCGGGCTGGTGCAACACCGCGATCGAAGCGATGGCGAGCGGCTGCGCGGTGGCGTGCACACGCAGCGGAACGCGCGACTTCGCGCGCCACGAGGAAACCGCACTCGTCGTTCCGGTCCGCCACGCGTGGCTCATGGCGCGCGCCGCACGGCGGCTGCTGAGCGACGAAGCGCTGCGAACGAGGCTCGAGGCGGCGGCCCCCGCCGCGGCGATTCCGTGGAGCTGGGACCGCCTCGCCACGCGCCTGCTGGATCAGCTCGTCACAACCGCGGAAGCGTGATCCCGGTCTGACCTTGGTACTTGCCGGCCTTGTCGCGGTACGACGTCTCGCACTCCTCGTCGCTCTCGAAGAACAGCACCTGAGCGATGCCTTCGTTGGAATAGACGCGCGCCGGCAGCGGGGTCGTGTTGCTGATCTCGAGCGTCACGAATCCCTCCCACTCCGGTTCGAACGGCGTGACGTTGGTGATGATTCCGCAGCGCGCGTACGTCGACTTGCCGAGACAGATCGTGAGCACGTTGCGGGGGATGCGGAAGTACTCGATCGTCCGGCCGAGCGCGAAGGAGTTGGGCGGGATGATCGCGACCGGACCCTTGAAGTCGACCATCGAACCGGGGTCCATGTTCTTGGGATCGACGATCGTCGAGTTCACGTTCGTGAAGATCTTGAACTCGTCGGCGATGCGGATGTCGTAGCCGTAGGACGAGACGCCATAGGAGATCACGCCCTCGCGGACCTGCTTCTCCTCGAACGGCTCGATCATCCGGTGCGTGCGGCACATCTCGCGGATCCAGCGGTCAGGTTTGATCGACATGGTGTGTCCTCATGATGGGGTGCGGCCGAGCAGCCGGAGCGCATGCCCGAGCTCGGGGAGAATGAGTTCTTCGAGAGCGAGCCGGGTGCCGGCGGGCGAGCCGGGCAGCCAGAACACGAGCCGGTTGCCCACCACACCGGCTCCGGCGCGCGAGAGCCACGCAGCACTTCCGACTTCGGCGTACGACCGGGCGCGGAACAATTCACCGAAGCCCGCGAATGGGCGATCGATCAGCGGTGCGAGCGCTTCCGGCGTGACGTCGCGCGGCGCGGGGCCGGTGCCGCCGGTGACGATCAAGGCATCGACGCCGCGCATGGCAAGCGCCGCACGCGCTGCCACGCGGATCGAACGCACGCTGTCGGGCGACCAGGCGCGCAGCAGCACGCGGTGACCGGCGCTCTCGATACGCGCTTCGATCGAGTCGCCGCCGGGATCGTTGCCCCGTCCGCGCGTGTCGCTCACCGTGAGCACCGCGCAACCGACCGGCGTGCGCGCGGCCGCGGCGTGGGCGGGGCGCGCGCCGGCGCGGGATGCGGACTTCGGCGCGCCGGTCGTGCGTGCGGTCTTGCCGCGCCGTGCCACCGCCTTCGTCACGCGGCCCATGTCGTCGTCTCCGCCCGCGGCGACCTCGGCTCGATGCCCGACCACGCGGCCCACACGTCGGGCTCAATCAGCCTCTGTTCGGCGAGTGCTTCGAGATCGGGCTCCCATTCACCTTCGCCGGTGATGTTCGCGGCGCGCGCGAGATCCGCACACTCGCCGAGCGTCATGATGTCGGGCCCGCCCAGCTCCTGCCATCCGTCCCATCGGATGGCGCCCGACAACGCGCGTTCGATCACCTCGACGACCTGCGATTCGAGCACCGGGTGAACCGGCCTGCGCGCGAGGCGTGAAGTCAGCTTCGCGCGCGCGAGTTTCCGCCACAGCGGACTGGATGAACCCGCGAGCGGTCCGAGCCGCAGCGTGAGCGTCGGCAGCCCGGACTCCCGGCTCCGCTCCTCGAGCGCCCACAGGCGTCTCAACACGTCGGCGCGGGCGTCGGGATGTGCGCCGATCCAGCTCAACATCAGGATGCGATGACCTTCCCCCATTCCGGCGGCGCGCGCCGCGGCAACATCGTCGGCGGCGCCGAGCATCCAGGTGAGCGGCGCGGAATCCGCGATCCCGCCAGCCGCTCGCGCCGCGAGACCATCCGTGAGCCGCGTGACCACGGGCGTAGGGTTCATGAGCCGCAGACGATCACGCGCCATGGCGCAGGGCACACGCGATCTGATGCAGATGGGACAAGTCATGCTCGACCCAGCCGCGCACCATCGCGGACACGGGATACGGCCCGCGCAGCGAATGGAACCCGAGCCGGTTCCACTCGGCGCGGCCGAAGGTGGCGAGTGTGGCGATCGCACCGCGTCGCGCTTCGCGCCACTGTGCGATCACTTCCACCGGATTCTGCGTCGCGTACGCGCGCGCGCGGTCCGTTCCGGTCATGTCGATGTTTTCGAAGAGCGGCTCCGTCTCGGCGGCGAAACGCGCCAGCCTCGGTACGAACACGTGGCGATCCGAGTCGCGCACATGGCACAGGACTTCGATGGCACTCCAACGTCCCGGGCCGGGCACCCGGCGCACGCGCGCGTCGGACACTCCGGCGATCCGTCGTTCGGCGCGATCGGGGCTCTCCTCCAACTGGCAGCGCAGCTGTTCCCATTCGAGGAACGACATCGGACCCTGATCGCGCGCGGTCGTGCCGCCGTCGGCATCGCGCGCCGGATGCGGCCGCGCATGCCCGCGCCGGATGTAGCTGAGCGCAAGGTCGGCGTAGTGCGTGGATCCGTTGCGGATCGCCTCGCGATGGACTTCTGCGACCGGGCCAATCACGCGCGCCGGAGCGCCGACCGCGAGCGAGCCGGGCGGGATCTCCTGCCCTTCCTTGATCAATGCCCCGGCGCCGATCAAAGACCCGGCGCCGATCCGCGCGCCGGACAGCACCACGCTTCCCATCCCGATCAGACAGTCATTCTCGATGACACAACCGTGGATGATCGAGCGGTGACCGACGGTGACGCGATCACCGATCAATGCCGGATAGCCTTCGTCGACGTGCACGGTCGAGTTGTCCTGCACGTTGGAGCCGGCACCGAGGGCGACCGGCGCCGAATCGCCGCGGATCACGGTGTTGAACCACACGCTGCTGCGCGGACCGAGCGTGACCTCGCCGGCAATCACGGCACCCGGCGCCACGAATGCGGCCGGGTCGAAGTGGAGCCGCGCCTCCCATTGCGATGCGTGCCGTTCACTCATCTCGTCCTCCGGTCACACGAGCTTCGCGCGCTCGCCGACGAACGGATTATGCACCCGTTCATGGCCCAGCACGGTCGCGGGGCCGTGCCCGGTGTGGCAGCGCAGGGCGTCGCCGAGCGGGAACAGTCGCGTGTGGATCGCGCGCTCGAGCTGTTCGAACGAGCCGCCCGGAAGGTCCGTGCGTCCGACCGAGCCCGCGAACAGCGTGTCTCCGACCCACAGGTCGTTCTCATGGTGAAAGCACACCCCACCCGGCGAGTGTCCGGGCGTGTGGATCACCTCGAGCGTCGCATCGCCGAGCGCGATTCGCTGGCCGTCGGTCAGATCGTGCACGACGTCCGGAGCTGTGGCCGGAGGAAATCCGAACATCGCGCCCTGGCTCGTGAGTGCGGCGATCAGCGGCCGGTCGGCCGGGTGGATCCAGTACTCGCCGCCGCATGCGTCCTGCACGGCACGCATGCCGGCGACGTGATCGTAGTGTCCGTGCGTGTTGAGCAGCAGCCGCACGTCGACCCGGGCCTCCTCAACCGCGCGGATCACGGCTTCAGGCTCGAACCCGGCATCGATCACGGCGGCTTGCCGCGTGCGCTCGCAGATCAGGATGTAGGAGTTGTTGTCGAGCGGGCCCAAGTTCAGCGTGAGGTTCAAGAGCGCCATGTCAGATCACATTCGC
The DNA here is from genome assembly GCA_031364845.1 of Candidatus Eiseniibacteriota bacterium. GTDB lineage: Bacteria > Eisenbacteria > RBG-16-71-46 > RBG-16-71-46 > RBG-16-71-46 > JANLWX01. The sequence continues at coordinate 14,201 of JANLWX010000209.1, read as the reverse complement.
TTCGGCAGCGGCGGGAGTCTCGGCGAAACGCTCGAGACGCAGCGCAGTCAGATCGATGCTCGGGCGGCCCTCGACGATCCACTCGGCCACCAGCTGCCCGATCGCAGGAGAGTGCATGAAGCCGTGGCCCGAGAAACCGTTCGCGAGCATCAGTCCGGAGGTGCCGCGCGGCGGCCCGATCACGGCGTTGTGGTCGGGTGTGGTCTCGTAGAGGCCCGCCCAGCCGTTCGAGACTTCGGCCTGCTCGAGCGCCGGCAACCGATGCACGGCCGGTTCCACGACCCGCTCGAGGAAATCCCAATCCACGCTGGTGTTGAATCCTGCCGGCTCTTCCTTGTTCGCGAGCCCGAGCAGCATCCCGCCGCTCTCGCGATGCATGTACACGCCTGAAGCCATGTCGACGATCATCGGCATGCGCTCGGTCACGAACGGCAGCGGCTGCGTGGTGAAGCAATGGCGGCGAATCGGAAGCACCGGCAGCTCGACGCCCGCCCACGCGGCGACTTCGGCGGCATACGGCCCGGCTGCGTTCACGACCCACGGTGTGTCGATCACGCCGGCATCGGTGCGCACACCGGTCACGCGCTCGCCGTCGCGCTCGATCCCGCGCGCGGGGCGGTCGAAGTCGAACGTCGCGCCGAGCGCGCGCGCCCGCGCGACGTAGGCCTGCGTGGTCTCATGCGGATTGCCGAGGCCGTCGATCGGGCAGAACGTGGCACCGAGCACATCACCGACTTCGAGTTCGGGAACGATCGCCTTCGCCTCGGCCGGCGTCAGAACCTGCGCCGGGAGCCCGAGCCCGCGCTGCATCGCCGCCTGCGCCTGGAACGTCGTCCATTGCGTGTCCGTGCACAGCAGGAACAGGTAGCCGACCGGGAAGTACACCGGGTCGGTCTCCATCTCCTCGGCGAAGCGCTGGAACTGCGAGATTGCGAGCATCGAGATCCGCACGTTGATCGGCGTCGAGAACTGGGCACGGATGCCGCCCGCGGCCTTGGAGGTCGATCCCGCGCCCGCAAACGGTTCGCGCTCGAGCACCCGAACGCCGCGCACGCCGAGCCTGCCGAGGTGATAGGCGATCGCAGCACCGATGCAGCCGGCTCCGATGACGACGACCGGCGCGGTCTCGCGGCTCATCGCGGTGCCCCGCGCGATACCGCGGGGTGACCGGCCGGATGCGGTGCCGGGCTCATGGGCGCTTGTAGCCGATCGCGCGCAGGAATTCGCGACGCTGGGTGCGGTCGGAATCGTTCTCGATTCCCTTGGGTGCAGATCCGTCGATGACGCCGACGATGCCGCGGCCCAGGGCGGACTCGGCAACCACGACTTCCACCGGGTTGCCGGTCGCGCAGAAAATCGAGCACACCTCGGGGCACGCCTTGATCGCGTTCAGCACGGTGATCGGAAAGATGCCACGCAGCATCACGTAGAACGTGTGACCCGCTCCGACGCGCTCGGCGTTCGACGCCGCGAGTGCCACCAGTTCGGGATCGTTGCCTTCGGTGCGGATCAGACACGGACCCGACGCTTCGCAGAAGGCGATGCCGAAATGCGCCCCGGGAATCACGGCGACGATCTCGGCGAGATCTTCCGCCGTCTTGATGAAGTGCGCCTGCCCGACGATGAGGTTGCCCTCGGGCGGCAGCGTGAGCGGTATCGGGGTCAGATTCATGCGCGGTCACTCCTCCGCGCGCACGCTACGCAGCGGTGCTGCGGTGAGTCAAGCGGTGCCGGACACCTAGAATGCCTGGCTCGAGCCGAACGAAAACACCGGCTGCCGCTTTCCGTCGCGCGAGGGATTGACGGGCCACGCGAGATCGAGACGCAGCACGCGACCGAGCGTCCAGTGGGGCGCCGTGAGCCGCAATCCACCTCCCGCATCAACGAACCACTCGCTGCCGCCGGACCCCGGTCCCCATGCACGCGCCGCATCGACGAACCCGACTGCACCGACCGTCAAGAAGTCGCCGAACAGGCTGCCCACGCGCCAGCGATCCTCGCCGTTGAGCCGCCACAGCCGCCGCCCGGACAACGCCTGAACGGGATAGGCGCGCAGGCCATTGAGACCGCCGACCGTGGCCTGGAAGTCGCGATCCATCTTGAGCCCCGCGATTCCGTAAGCCGCGAGCGCCACCGTCTGGCGGCCGAACGACTGGTGGTACCAGCGCGCGTCGACCTGGTGCACGGTTTCGAGCGGCGTTCCGCGCAGGCGCGTGGAGATCGTGCCGTGCATCCAGCCGAATCCGAACGGCGTGTCGGCACCGCGCTCGACCTGAACGCGCGCGTAGCCTTCGTCCTCCCCACCGAACCAGCGTGGCGCGTAGCCGGCTTTGAGCGCGATCGAAGACCCGAGATCCATATCCTCGATCGTTTCCATCTGATCCACGCCCACGCGCTCGACGTATCCCGGCCGCCACAGCCGCATCTCGGCGTTGAGCCGGCGGAAGCGGTAGCTCTCCTCGCCGCCCAGGAATTCCTCCGGGACGACCGCATCGCGGGCGGGGATTGTAGGTCCCAGCCGTTTGTCGCGCATCAGCAGCGAGTAGGTGAAGCGTCGGATCGTCGAATCTCGATACGTCGAATGCCCCCACCACAGTTCGGTCTCTTCGATCCGCTGGTTGATGCTCGCGATTTCGCTCGCGCGCTCGTAGAGCACAGCGTTCGAAGTGGCGCGCGAGAACTGCACGCCGTAACTGCGTGGCGCATCGAGCGACCAGAACGGAAGCCCCGCACTCACGCGGGTCGACGCGCCGTCGGCGCCCTTGCCGGCGGTCACATTGAATCGCAACCGGGTGCCGACGACGTTGGGATCGTTGTACGACACGTACTGGGTGATGCCGCGATTGTCGTGGCGCCACGAGAACGACATCAGCTTGCCGAGCCCGAGGAAGTTCTTCTCGGTGAAGGCGATCGATCCGTACTTCTTGCCGCCACTGCTCTCGAAGTTGAACTCGGGCGAGGTGGTCCACAGATCGCGAGTCACGATCTGGATGTCGACCGAATCCCCGCTCGCGATCGGCTCGATGCGCACCGGATTCAGGAAGCTCAGCGACCTTAGATTTCGCGCCAGCTCGCGGCCGCGCGCGTCGGACCACAGGTCGTTCGGCTTGAACAGCAGCTGATTGCGAATCGTCCTGCGCCGGGTGCGCAAGTGCAGGCGGTTGGCCACGCGATAGAAGCCGGCGAGCCTGCCCGGCGGCACCGGCTCGTAGACGTTGAGCGGCGTGATGTCGATCCGGCGAATCCGGAGTCCGTCGAGCCCCATGCCCTCACGCAGCGCATCGTCGATCGCGGTGGCTTCAGGTGGCAGCGCCGTGGCGGAATCCCGCTCGGCGCGCGCGGCGGAATCTGGGACCGCCGGCGTCTCCTGCGCGCGATCGGATCCGATCGCAGGCACCGCAGCGGCAACGGCCGGCGGCGCGAGCACTGGAGCGCCGAGCGCCAGCGTCACCGCCACGACCATCGCGCGCGCGCGCGATTCAGCGACGACGGGAAGTGCCCAGGCGCTCACGCGCAAGCTGCGCTTCCCCGGAGAGCGGGTAGCGCTTGACGAGCGATTCCAGCGTCTTTTTGGAGTCGGCGGCCTGATTGAGTTTGTCCTGACTGAGCGCGAGCTTGTAGAGCGCTGCCGGGATCTTGTCGCCCTGCGGCGCCAGACCTTCGACTCTCGCGTACTCGACCGCGGCACTGTCGAAGCGGCTTTGAGCGAAGAAGCTCTCGCCGATTCCGTACTGAGCGTTGTCGGCGAGATCGCTCGAAGGATCGCGCGCGACGAAGTCCCTGAAATTCTGAAGCGCGAGCGCGTAGCGCCCCTGCGTCAGATCCTGCGTCGCCTGATCGTAGAGCTGTCGCGGGTCCGACACGGCATTCGGAGCAGGGCTGCCCGAGCGCAACGTCTGGAAGCGGCCCATCACCTCGTCGAGCTTCCCTTCGAGGCGTCCCATCTGCTCGAACAGTTCCTGCGTGGTGCTGCCGCTGGTCGCGCGGGTGCTGAGCAGGATGTCGCGCTGCTCCGCCACTTCACGGCGAGTCTCACGGATCAAGTCGTACGCGATCGCGTCCCGCACCACCAGCGTGTCGATCACAGTACGAAGACTATCGAGGCCGCCGCGTGTGGCGAGCATCGGCGACGGCACGCAGCCGGCGACCAGCGCGATGCCGGCCAGCGCCACCGCCGCCACGGTCGCCTGCTTGCGCGGAAGATTCCGCGCGCGACCGGGCGCGCACATCGCGCCCGGCCGCCCGGAAAGTTGAGCCGTCATCGAACCACGAAGTGCGCGCGGCGATTCTCCGCCCACGCGGCTTCGTCATGACCCGCGTTGAACGGACGCTCCTTGCCGTACGAGACGATCTGGAGTCGTCCCGCGGAGATGCCCGCGTTCACGAGGTAGTCACGCGCCGCCTGCGCGCGCCGCTCGCCGAGTGCCTGGTTGTACTCCGAGGTTCCGCGCTCGTCGCAGTGGCCTTCGATCGTGATGTTGGTCGAAGCGTTGTCGCGCAGCAGCTTCGCATTCCCATCGAGCACTCCGCGCGAATCTTCGCGCAGCGTGTACGAGTCGTAGTCGAAGTAGACCGGTCCGAAGTCGCCCGAGCCGAGGATCTTGGTGCCCGGCGTCGGAACCGGCGTCGTGGTGTCACTCGACGGCGGCGTCGGCGTCGTGTCGCGGGTCGGTGGCGGCTGCGGCGGCGTCGGTGGAGTCTGAGCGGCCTTCTTCGCGCATCCTGTCGCGAGCATGGTGATCGCGAGTACGCCCATCACGAGCATCCGGCGCGTCTTCGGGTTCATCATGTTGAACCTCCCTGAGGGTAGAGTGTGTCGTGCATTCAATTCGAAGCTGGCGTACCGAGCCCGGCCGGTCGCGGCGACCACGCCGGAGACGATGCCGCGCGGCCGCCGGTGTTGAGCCGATAAGGCGGACGGTCATCGAGGTCCGTCACCCACAGCCCGCGGCTGCCGCCCCGATCCGATGCGAACACGAGATGTCGTCCATCGGGAGACCAGCGTGGATTCTCGTTGCTTCCGCCGCTCACGACGCGTCGCGCGTTGCTGCCGTCGGCCTTGCAGACATAGACGTCGAACCCGGAAGCGGTCCGCGCGACGAACGCGAGCCGGTCTCCCTTCGGAGACCAGGCCGGCGAATCGGTGCTGCCTACTTCATATGTGAGCCGCCGTACGTTACCACCTTCACGGTCCATCAGGTACACCTGAAAGCCCCCGCTGCGGTCGGACGTGAACGCAATTTCGCGCCCGGTCGGAGACCACACCGGCGAGGTGTCGATCGCGCGATTGGTGGTGAGGCGCCGCGGCGGTCCGCCGCGCGCCTCGGTGAGATAGATCTCGGGATTGCCGTCGACGCTCAGCGTGAGCGCGATCTCGCGCCCGTCCGGAGCATAGGAAGCGCTCGTGTTGTTGCCGGGGCGACCGGAGACGAGGAACGGCTTCCCGCCCGCGGACGGAATCACGTACACCTGAGGCCCGGTCCCCGCGCGGTACGACGTGAACAGGATCAACGAACCCTCGGGCGACCACGACGGCGACATCGCGATCGAGCGGTCGCGCGTCAACTGCAGCAGGCCCTCGCCGTCCCAATCCATCACATAGAGTTCCTTGTTGCGGCCGTCGGGTACCGAGAACGCGATGCGCGTCTGCGAAACTCCCGGCTCGCCCGTGAACTGCTGCACGATGTCGTCGGCGAACTGGTGCACGAGCTGGCGGCGCTGCCGCAGCGTGCCCTTGTACTCCTTGGAGTAGATCGCTCGGCGCGCCGGAAGATCTCGCACCTCGCCCTGCAGACGCACCGTGTTTCCGTTCACGATCCACTTCCCGCCGACCACCGCCTGCATCTCGCCGGCGGCGGCCGTCGTCCACGCGCGCGTGACCTCGAATACCGCCGAGTGCTGCAGGTCGTTCGCGATCACGGTGTCGGCGATCACACTCGACTCGCGCGCCGTGCGATCGCCACCCGCCTGGAACTGCTCGCACAGAATCGGAATGCGCTTTCCGCGCCCGGTCGAAAGATCGATCGCGACGTCGCCGGTCTGCGCGCGCGCGAGCGCAACCGCCAACGTCACCGCCATCAGCAATGCCGCAAGAAGTCGTTTCATGGTCCTGTGTACTCGAATCCGAAGTGGACTCCGAGTTCGGAGCCCGACCATCCCAGGGGGAGCGGCGGAAGCGGATCACTCACGACCACCGCGCGCAGTGCCGCGCGGTCGAAGAACTCGACCCCGCTCGGCTGCTCGAGGCGCGGGGCGGCGATCGCGCCATTGCGGCCGATCTTGAAGTACACGACCGAACGCACGCCCAGTCCGTTGCCGGGCGGAGTCCAGTTCTGCGCAATGCGGTTGCGCACCAGCATCAAGTAGTACGTGAACTCGAAGTCGGCCGCATCGACATCGATCTCGCCCTTCAATCCCTGCGGGCCGACCGACGCGTACGGAAGTGCGGCGGGGTTCTCGCGCTCGGGCTTGCGCGGTTCCTCGGGCGGCGGCTCTTCCTTCTTGGGCGCGGGCTTCGGCTTCTCGAGCCGCACGCCTTCCTCATCGGTCGGGGCGACATCCGGGATGCGCTCGGGCCTGGGCGGCGGCGGAGTCGGCATCGCGATCGACTTCATCTGCGGATCGACCAGCGAAACCTGGACGATGTCCGGACCCGGAATGATCACGGGCGACGTTGAACGCACGATCAACAGACCTGCGACGATGCCGACGTGGATCAGCGTCGAGCCCAGCACCGGACCCCGCATCATCGTGGAGTGGGCTCCGGCGGCTGGGTGACCAGGCCGAGCGATGCCACACCCGCGCGACGCATGCGGGCGATCAGATCGACGATCAGGCCGTAAGGCACCGTGCGGTCCGCCTTGAGATAGACCGGCCGCTGCCCCGCTCCCGCGCTCGACAACGCATCCTCGAACTTCGCGAGCGCCACGATGCGATCGCCGACTGCCACGGTGCGATCGGAGCGCACGCTCACGATCAGTCCCTCGCGCACGTCGAGCCCGCGCGTCGCCACGCGCGGCAGATCGATCTCGAGGCCGCCCTGAAGAAACGGAGCCGTGACCATGAAGATGATCAGCAGCACCAGCATCACGTCGACCAGCGGCGTCACGTTGATCTCCGTGATCGGAGTTCTGCTGAGACCGCCCCGCATGCTCATGCGCGACGCGACGCCGCGCGGCGGTCGAGGAACTCGCTCGCGAACTGATTGGTCTGGTTCATGAACTCGCGCACGCGGCCGACGAAATGGTTGTAGGCGACCACCGCCGGAATCGCGGCGGCGAGGCCCGCGATGGTTGTGATCAGCGCCTCGGCGATGCCGGGAGCAACCACCATCAACGAAGCGGAACCCTGTGCGCCGATATTCAGGAACGCGCTCATGATGCCCCACACCGTTCCCGTGAGGCCGACGAACGGCGCCACGCTGCCCGTGGTTCCGAGGAAGCCCACGTTGCGCTCGAGCACCGCCGCTTCATCGTTCGCCGCGCGATCCATCGCGCGCCGCGCGACATCGTGACGTTCGGTGGTCGTCGCGTCGGTCACGTTCACGAGCTGATCGAGCGAGCGCTGTCCCGCGAGCGCCACTCTCGCGAGCATGCTCGCCGGATGCTGCTCGCACACCAGCCGGAAGTCGGCGGCAGGCGCGAGTTGGCGGAACGAGGCGAGGAAGCGGCGATCCGCCTGCTCGACCTGCGCGTAGAGGCGCCAGCGGCTCCAGATCACCGCCCAGCAGTAGACCGACATCGCGAGCAGGATCAGAAGGATCGTCTTGCCGAACGGCCCCGAGCTCGCCACCAGGGCGGGCACGGACGCTCTGATCCCACCCACCGTTTGCAGCACCACCCATCCGATTGCCATCCGCTTCACGCTCCTTGTGAAGTCGCGCCGGAGTCGCGCTCCCGGCCACAGGGAGCGCGATCGGCGCGCGAAAAACCTTGCCGGACGCTAGCACGGTGCAAGAACGTCGCTCAAGGGGACGGAGGCATTCCAGGCTTCGATGCGAGCCCAAAGATCGCTCGCCGATCGGCCGATAATGACCCGTGTAATGGGTGATGACCGGGTGCCAGGATGCCGCACGTCATACTGAGGTGATCTCTCCGAAGTGGAGTCAAGGTCGTGCAAAAACAAGGCCCTTCGTATCGCGAGCCGTGATCCAAACCGCTACTGTGATACCCATCCCCTTGGCTTTCATTCCGCATTTCAACGACCGGGCTCCGACATGCTGACTTCGATTCGACGTGCCTCGCGGAGCGCAATTCCCGCATTCCTCCTGCTCGTGATGTCCGCTCCCGCGGCCATGGCCGAGCCGGGCGCGCTCACCGCGCCCGCATTTTCATTGCGGGATCTCGACGGCAAGACCCTCCGCCTCGCCGATTTCAAAGGCCGGCCGGTGGTACTCGACTTCTGGGCCACCTGGTGCCAGCCGTGCCGCGCTTCGATGCCCCACCTGAACGCGCTGCACGAAAAATACGGTGCACGCGGACTCGCCGTGATGGGCCTGTCGGTGGACGACGGCGGCCCGATCCGGGTGAAGCGCTTCGCGGAGCACCTCGGCGTGAAGTTCCGCCTCGCGATGGCGGACGAACGCGTGCTCGATCAGTACGGCCCGATCCGCTCGATCCCGACCACGTTCTTCATCGATCGCCGCGGCCAGATCGTGCGGAGAGTCGTCGGATACCTCGACGCCGAAACGATGGAGAGCTACGCGCTGGAGTTGTTCGAGAAGTAGGACGCCATCTGGAGCCGGGCCCCAGCCCACGAGCCACGCGGACACGCGTGGCTTTCGTGTTTGGCGTCCGGGGGCCGCGTGCCGCTGAGACGCCGGACCACCGGGGCGGCCTCCTTCGAACCAAACTTGGGTGAAACCACACCGTTGGGATTAATCGCGGTACCGTAAGGCGTTCGGGCATGGGGCGCGCCCCGTGCCCCCCATCCTCTGGACCAGACCCATCTATTCCATTGGTTTCTTCAGCGAAAGCGTGCATAGTTTTGTCAGGCTCTACGCGCGCGCCTCGTATCCCGCCGCGCGCCGGACCTGGTTCGGGTCTTGAGCTCTCCGCTTTGGCATCCTGCAATGACAACCGAGTTCGGCTCGACGAGACCGCACCCCGATGCCGCCTCCCGGTTTCGGGAGCCTGCGCCTCGATTCGCGCGGGCTGTGGAGACGTGGACTCGGCTCGAGGAGGTTCCCTGACGCTCCCACAGAGGCTCTTCGCCCTCGGATTCACGACCTTGTTGCTGACTGGCTTCGGTTCTATCGGAGCCGTGGCACAGGTCTTTGCGCACACGATCACCGCGAGCGCCGGGGCCAATGGCTCGATTGCTCCAGATGGCGCGGTCACGGTCGAAGACGGCGCCGATCAGAGCTTCACCATCACTCCGGAGGTGAACTACCACGTCGCCGACGTGCTGGTCGACGGCCTGTCCGTGGGTGCGGTGACGAGCCACACGTTCACGAACGTGACGGCCGACCACACGATCAGCGCCACGTTCGCGATCGACACCTACACGATCACCGCGAGCGCCGGGGCGCACGGCTCGATCGCGCCGAGCGGCACGGTCCCGGTCGCCTCGGGCGCGGCTCAGACCTTCACCATCACATCGGACGCGAACTATCACGTTGCTGACGTGCTGGTGGACGGCATTTCGGTCGGCGCCGTGACGAGCTACGCCTTCACGAACGTCACCGCCGACCACACGATCAGCGCCACGTTCGCGATCAACACCCGCACCATAACGGCCAGTGCCGGACCCAACGGCTCGATCACTCCCAACGGTGCGGTCGCGGTCGCCTACGGCGGTTTTCAGACGTTTGCCATCACACCGGACGCGAACTACCACATCGCCGATGTCAAGGCCGATGGCGTGTCCGTGGGCGCCGTGTCGAGCTATACCTTCACCAACGTCACGACCGACCACACGATCAGCGCCACGTTCGCGATCAACACGTACGTCATCACCGCCAGTGCGGGGGCCAATGGTTCGATCGCACCTGCCGGCGCAGTCACGGTCGGTCAGGGCACCGATCAACTGTTCACCATCACGGCCAACCCGGACTACCGCGTCGCCGACGTGGTGGTGGACGGTGTGTCGGTGGGCGCGATGACCAGCTACACGTTCGTGAACGTCACCGCCCCTCACACGATCTCCGCCAGCTTCGCGCTCGCTGCGTTCACGATAACCGCGACCGCGGAGTCGGGCGGATCCATTGATCCAAGCGGTGACGTGGGCGTTGCTTTCGATTCCGATCGCACGTTCACCATCACCCCGGGGACGTGTCACCACATCGTCGACGTCGAGGTCGACCAGGTTTCCGTCGGCCCTCTGGCGAGCTACACCTTCGAGAACGTATCCGCGCACCACACGATTACCGCCATCTTTGCGCCCGACGTCTACACCGTCGAGACCTATGCGGGTACCGGCGGATCGATCACCTCGAGTGTCCCGCAGCAGCCGGCCCCCGATCTGGAGATCGCGGGCCCGACGTTGTACGTCGACGGTTCGAATCCGGTCTGCTCGAACACCGGGCCGGGCACGAGCCTCCAGCCCTTTTGCTCGATCTCTGCCGCGGTGAGTCAGGGTGGACCCGGCACGACCATCCTCGTGATGCCCGCAACCTATCGCGAACAGGTCAACGTGCCGGTTTCCGGCGCTGCGGGAAGTCCCTTCGTGATCAAGGCCACGGGGCCGGGCGTCATCGTGGAGGGCAGCGATGACTTCTCCAGTCCTCCCCTGTGGGTGCTTCACTCCGGCAACGTATGGCTTGCCGCTTCTGTGAACTGGACTCCGGCTCAGGTGTTCCTCGACGGCGTGCGCCTCACGGTCTCGACGGCAGCGACGACGGCGCTGCCGTCGAACAGCTTCCGCTATGTCTCGGGAAGCGGGCTCTATGTGAACGCAGACGGTGGCAATCCGGGCAGTCATCAGCTCCTGGTTTCGCGCCGCACCCACGGATTTCGGCTGCAAGGACGCAGCTACGTGACCATCGAAGGGTTCAACGTGACCCGGTCGAACGAGAAGGCCATCTACGCCCAGTCGAGCTCGAGCAACATCGAGATCGTCGGCAACACGGCGACCTTCGCCGGGAGCAACGGCATCGCTCTGAATACGGTGACGAATTGCGCGGTACGCGGAAACGTCGTCGCGGACAACGGCGATCATGGCATCCTGCTGAGCAGTGCAAACTTCTGCGTGGTTTCCGACAACGCGACGTTCCGCAATGCCCGACCGCAGGTGCGCGCCGCGAACGGAATCCACCTCTTAGGGTCGTCCAACAATCAAGTCCTGAGAAACAACATCCATCACAATCAGGACACCGGACATCACTTCTCGAGCGGATCGAACAACAACCTCTCGATTCAGAATCTGTCATGGAACAACGGCGACCACGGCTACGACCACCTCGGATCGACCGGCAACGTGCACATCGGCAACGTTGCCTTCGGGAACACCAAGGACGGCTTCTCGTTCGAGGGAGGGTCATCGAACGGCCGCGTGTACGATTGCATCTCCGTCGAAAACGGTCTCACGACGAGTTCATACGACCTGCACGTGGATCCCACCTCGATGTCCGGGTTCAGCTCCAACTCGAACGTGCTGTGGAAGTCCACGGCGGGGTCCGTGGTGCGCTGGGGATCGACCAACTATACGAGCGTCGCGGCCTACTCCGCCGTGTCGAGCCAGGACAGCCGGACGCTCCAGCAGAATCCTCTGTTCGCAAATCCCGCTCTGGAGAACTTCCATCTGCAGCCCGGCTCTCCCGCGATCGACAATGCCGACGCCTCCATGGCCGAGTGGCCGGCGACGGATTACGCCGGAGTTGCGCGTGTCGACGACCCCACGATCGCCAACCAGGGACTCGGCCCCATTTCGTATGGCGATCGCGGAGCCTACGAGTACCAGCCCCAGGGCCAGACCGTGAGCGCGGTGTGCAACTCCGACATCACGTTCTCGATCGTTCCGAATCCCGGATATCACAGCACCGGCGTCCGGGTGGATGGCGTGATGATCGGCGCCGTCAGCACCTACACATTCGAAAACATCCGGGCCGATCACACTCTGCAAGCAACATTCGCCATCAATACGGCGGCCGTGTCGAGCCCTCTACGGTTCGACGCCCGCCCCCTTGCTGAAGGCATCCAGGTGCGATGGGAATTCGACAGCTCGGCGCAAGGCGCCGAGTTCGTCCTGGAGCGCGGGCCGGCGCTCAGCGGCCCGTGGACCGTGGTCGCCGGGGAACGTCGGATCGAGGGGCAGTTGACCACCGTCATCGACCGCATCTCGGGTCCGGAGACGGTCCACTGGTATCGCCTTCGCGTACGGGAACCCGATGCGCCGGACGCATTTTTCGGTCCGGTCGAGGTACGCACCACCGAGCTCATCACCGAGTCCTTGCTGACGGAGGTTCACCCGAACCCGACGCGCGGCAAACTCGCGGTGGCATTCTCGGTGGCTCGAGAAGGCGGAGTCCGGCTCATCATCACCGACGTTCAAGGACGCCGCGTGAGCACACTGGCCGACGGCTCACTTCGAGCAGGCCGGCACCGCGCACAGTGGAATGGTTTGACGGAGTCAGGCTCGAAGGCGCCCGCTGGGATCTATTTCGTGGTATATGACGTGGTCGGCAGGAGAACGACGAAGCGCGTGTCGCTGACGCCGTGAGGGGGCAGCGGGCGTGCCCCAGGGCACGGCTCACCCGGAAGAGAGCGGCCACCCCCGGAATCGAGGTGGCCGCTCTTGTTTCGAACGAGTCGCTCCGGCAATCGTGACCGCCAGAGCTCCCAACCTGCCCGCGGTCAGCGCGTCATCATGAGGCGCTTCACCATCACCCGGCCGCCCGCCTCGTAGCGCACGAAGTAGACCCCCATCGCCACCGGTCCGCGCGGGCCCTTGCCGTTCCACATCGCCCGATGGCGACCCGGCTGGCTAATGCCGTCGGCCAGCACGGCGACCGAGCGGCCCTGCAGATCCACGATCCCCAGTCGCACCTTGCCCGCGCGCGGAACCGTGTAGTCGACGCTTGCCTGACCCGACGTAGGATTCGGCACGACGTTCGCGATCATGTACTCGGTGACCGCGGCACCCGCGGTGACTTCCGCCGGCGGGAACTTGACCGTCCTGCCGCCCGCAACCTGCGCGATCAGGCGGTATCCGTACGTCCGCCCCGGCTCGGCGCTGCGATCGATGGCACTCGTCACGCCGTTCACGATCGTCACCACCGCTTCGATGCGCGCCCACGGCCCCGTGATCGACGAAGCCCGCTCGAGCCAGGTCGCCGTCACATCAGACGCGTCAGTGAACTGCCACCGCACGGACACTCCCGCGTCGACCGACTGAACGTCGAACATCGACAGCAGGACGGCCGTCACCTCGTCTTCGATGATCGTGCCCTCACCCTGGTTGTCCGCGAGCGTGGCGCCGGTCGGCGACGACAGGTTGACGAAGAAATTCTCGTCGCCCTCCACGTCGACATCGCCCTGCACCTGCACCGTGATGGTTGCCTGCGTGGTCTTGGCAGGAATCGTCAGCGTGGTCAGCGCAAGTGCCGCATAGTCGCTCGGCGCCGTCGCGGAACCATCGGCCGTCTGATAGTCCACGGTGATCGGCGTGTCCGATGCATTCGAGAGACTGACCGTGAAGTTGAAGTTCTGGAAACCCGCCTTGCCCTCGGCCAGAGCGACATCAGAGATCGAGATCGACGGCGCTCCGTCGTCATTCTGAATCGTCACCGTGCCCGTGCCGTTGCCGATCGTGGCACCCACGGGATTCGACAGCGTCACCGTGAACGTCTCGTCCGACTCGAGCGTCGCATCACCGTTGATCGTGACCGTCACCGTCTGCGGCCCGGTGGTCTTGGCGGGGAATGTCACCGTGCCCGAACCCTGCAGGTAGTCGTTGTTCGCGAGCAGTGCCGAACCGTCGTTCGTCTGCCAGTCCACCGTCACGGGCTGGTCGCTCGCGTGGGACAGCGTCACATCGAGGCTCACCACCGACGGCCCCGCATTGCCTTCGAGCGACAACTCCGCCATCTCGATGTCGACCGTCGGCGTGCCGTCGTCGTTCTGGATCGTCAGCGTGCCGGTGCCCTTGCCGATCGTCGCCCCCGACGCGTTCGATAGCGTCACCGTCAGCGTCTCATCCGACTCCAGCGTTCCGTCGCCGTTCACGGTCACCGTGACCGTCTGCGGGCCGGTGGTCTTCGGCGG
>JANLWX010000190.1:0-14413 GCA_031364845.1 Candidatus Eiseniibacteriota bacterium | reverse complement strand
CAGTCCCAGTGTGGCTGACCATCCTCTCAGACCAGCTACCCATCGTCGCCTTGGTGGTCTTTTACACCGCCAACTAGCTAATGGGACGCGAAGCCATCTTCAACCGGTAGCTTATAAATAGAGGCCACCTTTGACCTCAGGACCATGCGATCCCGTGGTCTCATGCGGTATTAGCACCCCGTTGGGAGTGTTATCCCCCTGTTGAAGGCAGGTTCTTCACGCGTTACTCACCCGTTCGCCACTCTACTAGAGGGGTTTCCCCCTCTTTCGCGTTCGACTTGCATGCCTAATCCACGCCGCCAGCGTTCGTTCTGAGCCAGGATCAAACTCTCCGTGGTAAAAACTCGGAGAAACATGCAGACAAGACTTGCGTCTCGAATGCACGGATCAATCAAGCAAGGAATATATTGAAACCCATCATCACATCAGTATCGATGCGATTTTGGGGCCTCGCCGGGCCTTCTCAAGTCACGTGCGCTATTCAGTTTTCAAAGATCGAGTTTGCGTCCGCCTTGTTAAACGAAAAAGGCGGACGGGGAATCTAGCCTCTGTTGTGTGAGGAAGTCAACTAGAAACTGCTGAGGCATTCCCTGCGGCGAAGGGCAATATAGGTGCGGCCTTCCGCGATGTCAACCCCATGGGGTAATTTATTTCAGCGGCAGATCCGACAACGAGTTCCAGCCGCGCTGGGCGCGGGTTTCAGGCCCCTGGGCGGTAGCGTTTCATCTTCCGTCCGGCCTTCAGAATTTCGTCGCGATCTAGCTCCGGACACAACGAAACATCCTGGATTTTCACTCCGCCGAGGCTCACCGCCCCCTGCTCCACGAGTCGCCGCGCCATGCCCTTCGAAGGCGCAATTCCGCTGGCCACAAGGAATTCCACGATCGTCACCGCCGGCGCGTGCCCCTGTGCTGCGAGCACGGCATCGCGGCCGAACTCCTCGAGGTCATCGGGCACTTCTTTTCTACTGAACTGCGCCTCGAAATCCGCCTGCGCCTGCACTCCCGCATCGGATCCGTGATACATCGCCGCGATCCTCTGCCCCAACCGCTTTTTCACCGACATCGGATTCACTGTCGAATCCGCGAGTTCGCGCTCGATCGCTGCGATTTCATCAGCGTTGGCGTCCGTCACGAGGCGCCAGAACAGCAACATCACGCCATCCGGGAGGCTCATCACCTTGCCGAACATCTCGCGCGGGGATTCCGCGACGCCGATGTAGTTGCCGAGGCTCTTGCTCATGCGCTGAACTCCATCGAGCCCGGGCAGAACCGGCAGCGTCATCACGATCTGCGGCCGCTGTCCATGCGCCTCCTGAAGCGCACGCCCCACGATCAGATTGAATTTCTGTTCCGTCGCGCCGAGCTCGACGTCGGAGCGGATCGCCACCGAGTCGTAGCCCTGCATGAGCGGATAGAACAGCTCGTGGATGCTGATCGGCTGGCTGGCTTTGAAGCGTTTCGAGAAGTCTTCGCGCTCGAGGATGCGCGCGACCGTGTACTCGGAGGCGAGCTTCATCACGTCCATGAACGCCATGCGCGCGAACCATTCGCCGTTGCGATGCACCTCGACGGGCAGCAATGGCGCAGCGGGCCGCGCCTCGACTACGCGATGGAACTGGTCGAGGTACGTGAGCGCGTTGGCTTCGACTTCCTCCATGGAGAGCTGGGGCCGCGTCTTGCTGCGCCCACTCGGGTCTCCGACCATTCCCGTGTAGTCGCCCACGATCAACACGACCTGATGTCCCAGCTCCTGGAACTGTCGCAGCTTGCGCAGCCCCACCGTGTGGCCCAGATGAATGTCGGGCGCGGTGGGATCGAATCCCTGCTTCACCCGTAGAGGACGTGTCTCACGCCGGCATTGATGCAGGCGCTCGAGCAGCGCTCCCTCGGGGAGGATCTCCTCGGTGCCGCGCGCGAGTATTTCCAGCTGTTGCTCGGGCGTCAGCTCCGGTTGCAAACGGGAAGTCATGACTCACTCCTTCGGAAGACGACATTCGGCGGCGATTGTACGAGCCGCGCGCCGCGGCCATCAACATCCGCGATCGACGTGCCGCATCTCGACATGAGCGCTCCGTGCGACGCTTGACCCCTCACCACATGCCTCATAGGCTCCGATGCGTTCCCCGATGTTCACTTCGAGACTTGATGCGACCATGACCATGGCCATGCGCTTTCCCTGGAAGCTCTTCTTCATACTTGTCGTCGTGGCCGTTTTCGGCTCCGCCGGCGCGGTGTTCGGCGTCGTGCGTTGGATCGGTCGCGACCTCCCCACACCCGATCAGCTCACCGCGATCCGGCCCGCGACCAAGACGCTCGTTTACGACGCGCGTGGCCGCGTTTTCCATGAATTCTTCAAGGAAAACCGCTCGACCGTGGCGCTCAAGAACATCCCGCGCCATCTCATCAACGCGACCATCTCGACCGAGGACCGCAGCTTCTACAATCACTGGGGCGTCGACATGTGGGGCGTCGGCCGCGCGGTGGTGCAGAACGTCCTGCGCCGGCGCACCGTCGAAGGCGGAAGCACGATCACGCAGCAGCTCGCGCGCAATCTGTTCCTCACGCACGAGCGCACAGTGTCGCGCAAGCTGAAGGAAGTCGCGCTCGCGATGGAGATCGAGCGCAATTTCTCGAAGAACCAGATCCTCGAGATGTATTTCAATCAGATCTATTTCGGAGAAGGCGCCTACGGCGTCGAGGCCGCGGCCAAGACGTTCTTCAACAAGAGCGTCGACGATCTCACGCTCCCGGAGGCCGCGCTGCTGGCGGGCCTCCCTGCGAACCCAAGTCTCTATTCCCCGCGCCGCAAGGCCGCCGCCTCGGCCGCGCGCCGCGGCAAGGTCTTGCGCAACATGCTCGCGACCGGAGCGATCACGCGCGTCGAATTCGATCACGCGATGAGCTCCCCGCTCGGCGTCACCGCGCAGCGCTACAGCAACGAGCGCGCGCCGTACTTCACCGAATACGTGCGGCTCTACCTCGACGAACGCTATGGATCGAACGCCGTCTACGAGGGCGGCATGCGCATCTACACGACGATAGATGTCGACTTCCAGCAGGCCGCCGAGCGCGCGCTGGAGCGGCAACTCGGGCAACTCGAAGCCGACTTCAAGCTCGGAAAGACGTACGCCAATTACGTCGCCCCCGCGGCCGCCAATCGCGCGCAAGGCAAGACGCCGTATCTCCAGGGCGCGTTCGTCGCGATCGATCCGCGCAACGGATATGTGCGCGCGATGGTCGGCGGCCGCGACTGGAATCACAGCAACTTCAACCGCGCGACACAGGCCCAGCGCCAGCCGGGCTCGGCGTTCAAACCGTTTGTCTACGCGGCGGCGATCGACAACGGCTTCCGCCCCACCGACGTCATCGTCGACGAGCCGGTGTCGTTCCCGGGCGGCGACGGCAAGCTCTATCAGCCGGGCAACTACGACCGGAAGTTCCGCGGGCCGGTGACGCTGCGCTACGCGCTCCAGCAGTCCGTGAACATTCCCGCGATCAAGCTGCTCCGCAAAGTGGGAACGTCGCTGGTCGCGAGCTACGCGCGGCGCATGGGGATCAAGAGTCCGCTCGGCCAGAACCTCTCGCTCGCGCTCGGCAGCAGTGAGGTCAATCTGCTCGAACTGACGTCCGCCTATGGGGTGTTCGCCAATCGCGGCATCCGCAATGATCCGATCTTCATTCTCAAGGTCGAGGACAAGAGTGGAAACGTGCTCGAGAAGAACACGCCGCGCCCCGCCGAGGTCCTGACCGAGGAAACCGCAGGCACGATGACCTCGATGCTCCAGAGCGTCATGGATCATGGCACCGGCTATCCCGCGCGCGCGCGCGGGTTCACGCTGCCGGCGGCCGGCAAGACCGGCACCATGGACGACTACGTCGACGCGTGGTTCGTCGGATACATCCCGAGCCTGGTGGCCGGCGTGTGGGTCGGGTTCGATCAGAAGAAGACGATCGGTCGCGGCGTGACGGGTGCGCGCGCCGCGCTGCCGGCGTGGACCGAGTTCATGCTCGCCGCGACGCGCGGGCGGCCGGTCGACGAGTTCCCGGTGCCCGCAGGCACCGTCACGCGGCCCGTGTGCGCCGAAACCGGCATGCTCGCGACCGACGCGTGTCCGACCGTGACCTCCGAGACCTTCAACGAAGGCGCCGAGCCCACGGAGTACTGCACGACGCACCCCGGCAATCCGCTCGCACCTTCGGCTCCGATCCTGACGGTCGAGCCGCCGGATGAGGTGCCGCTCGATCTCGAGGAGCCCGATCCCGCGGCACCGAGGCCGCCCGGAGATCTGCGGGAGCTGGACCGCAAGGATCGCGAGAAGGACGCTGCGGAGAAGCCCCGGAGCAGAAGCATCTAGGGAAGCGGGCCAGGCCGCATCGACCTGCCGACGGCGCCTTGTGAAGGATCAGCCGCGTGGGGACGGCCCCAGCTCCAATTGCCGGGGGGCGTCGTCGATCCTGGCTAGTTGATGCGCTGAATCAGGAGTTCCGGTTCCCGGGTCTGCGCCCCGCCGATCGCGAAGCACGCGGCCGCCTCCGCCACGGCCCCCGCGTCGTCCGCCGCCAGATGCAGCTCGCCGAGCGGCTCACCCTGCGCGACGCGATCCCCGATGCGGCGCTTCACCATCATTCCGACGCGCGGGTCGATCGCGTCCTCCTTTGCCCGCCGGCCTCCGCCGATCCGTACGACCAGTTCTCCGAGCCGGAAGCAGTCGACGGCCGAAATCACGCCGGCCGCCTGCGCCGCGACCGGAACGACGCGCGGCGCCGACGGCAGTCCGTTCTCGCGCTCGACGCTCGATCGCTCGCCGCCTTGCGCTTCGATCAACTCGAGGAACCGTTCCCACGCGGCACCCGAGTCCAGCGCCTTCACGGCCCGCGCGCGCGCGCCCTCGAGCGCAGCATCCGCACCGCTCTGTACGAGCATCTCGGCGGCCAGCTCGATCGTCAGCAGCCGGACGTCCGCGGGCCCTCCGCCCTTCAGCACGTCCGCGCTCTCGCGCACTTCGAGCGCGTTGCCCGCGGCCACACCGAGCGGCTGGCTCATGTCGGTCACGAGCGCGCACGCGCGCCGGCCGAGCGAGCGCGTCGTCGCCACGAGGCGCTCCGCGAGGTGAACCGCGCTCGCGCGATCCTTCATGAACGCACCGTTGCCGCACTTCACGTCGTAGACCAGCGCGCCGGCGCCTTCGGCGATCTTCTTGCTCACGATGCTCGAGACGATGAAAGGCTCGAATTCCACGGTCGAGGTCACGTCGCGCAGCGCGTACAGCTTGCCGTCCGCCGGAGCGAGGTCGGTGCCCTGCCCCACCATGATCACGCCGATGCGGTCGAGCTGCCGGCGCATCGCGTCGCGTGAGAGCTGGGTGCTGAAGCCTGGGATCGACTCCAGCTTGTCGAGCGTCCCGCCGGTGTGGCCGAGACCGCGCCCCGACACCATGGGCACCAGCACGCCACACGCGGCGACCAGCGGGGCCAGGATCAGCGAGATCTTGTCGCCGACGCCGCCGGTCGAGTGCTTGTCGGCGCTCAGGCGGCCAAGATCGCTCCAATCGAACACGTGCCCCGAATGGAGCAGCGCGTGAGTCAGCGCACCGGTCTCGGACTCGTCGAGCCCGTTGAGGAATGTAGCCATCAGCCAGGCGCTCACCTGGTAGTCGGGAATCTCCCCGCGCACGTAGCCGGCGATGAACGCGGCGATGTCGTCGGGGGCGTGCGCGCGCCGGTCACGCTTGGCGCGCAGGATCTCGCGGGCGTCCAAAGCTCAGTAGCTCTTCGACTCGGACGCTTCGCCGCGAACGATCTTCACGCCAGCCGATGCGCCGACCCGGGTCGCACCGGCTTCGACCATCGCCTCGACGTCCTCTTTGGAACGGATGCCGCCCGAGGCTTTGACGCCGATCTCGGGGCCAACCGTCTCGCGCATCAGACGGACGTCCTCGACGGTCGCCCCGCCGCCGGCGAAGCCGGTCGAAGTCTTCACGAAGTCGGCACCCGCGGCCTTCGAAAGCGAGCTGCCCATGATCTTCTCCTCGCGCGTGAGCAGCGAGGTCTCGAGGATCACCTTCACGACGGTGTTCTTGCCCGCGGCCTGCACGACGCCGCGGATGTCCTGCTCGACCAGCGCGTAGTCCTTGGACTTCAAGGCGCCGATGTTGATCACCATGTCGACCTCTTCGGCGCCCTGCTGGACCGCGCGCAGCGTCTCATAAGCCTTCACGTCCGGCGCGTGGGCTCCCGAGGGGAATCCGATCACGGTGCACACTTTGACGCCGGAAGCGTTCAGCAGTTCGCGGCACACCGGAACCCAGCTCGGGTTCACGCACACCGAGGCGAAGCAGAACTGGGCGGCCTCGCGGCACAACTGCTCGATCTCACTGCGCGTCGCCTCGGGCTTGAGCAGCGTGTGATCGATGAGCGAGGCGAGCCCGTCGCTCGCGGGGCAGTAGCCGACGGTGGCGACGACGCGTGAGGCGCCGGCCGCGGCGAGGGCGCGCACTTCTTCGGGTCCGCGCACCGCCGAGACACCGAAGCTGCTGCAGCGCTGGCAGGTCGAATGATCGTGCGCATCGGCTCCCGGCCCGGGCGTGGCGGCTTCGGCGCGGTTCGGTACCCGAGGCGCCGCAGGAGCGGCCACGGCTCCGCCCGACAGCTCCTCCATGACCTTGCGCGTGATCAGGTCGACGAGACGATCGCGATCGACACTCATTTCTTCCCCCGCACGAGCCGGAATGGGCGCGCCAGCAACTGTTCGATCTTCGCCTTGAGGATGCCCCCGCGCCCGTCGCTCCAGTAGACGCGCAGATCCGGCGCGAATTCGTGGAGCACCTGGCGGCATGCCCCGCACGGCGAGGCACCATGTCCGGGCTCCGCCGTGACCGCGACGGCCGCGAACGAACGCTCGCCTTCGCTCAGCGCCTTCCACATCGCGTTGCGCTCCGCACAAATCGAGAGTCCGAACGATGCGTTCTCGACGTTGCAACCATGAATGATCCGCCCGTCGGTCGTCAGCAGTGCGGCGCCCACGCGGAAACGTGAGTAGGGCGCGTAGGCATGTGTGCGCGCGATCTCGGCCTCGGCCATGAGGCGCGCGGGTGTGATCGCGCGGCGCTGCGTCGCGGACGGCGTGCGGCGTGCGGCGGCCTTACGGCTCGACGGCTTCGCTCTGCGCGCGCTCACGACCGGATCTCGCGCATGAAGCTGCGGCCCGACTCGAGCGCCTTCACGCCGAACAGATGCGCGATGGTCATCCCGACGTCGGCGAAGGTTTCGCGCGTGCCGAGATCGACGCCCGTCTTCACGTTCGGACCGGCCACCAGCAGCGGCGTGTACTCGCGCGCGTGGTCGGTGCTCTTGGTGGTCGGGTCGTTGCCGTGATCGGCCGTGATCATGACCATTTCGTCGCTCCGGAGCCGGTCGAGGAAGTCGTTCAGGCAGTCGTCGAACGATTCGAGCGCGCGCGCGAACCCGGCCGGGTCGTTGCGATGGCCGTAGGACTGGTCGAAGTCGACGAGGTTGGCGAACACCAGGCCTTCTCCGGGTCGGCGTGCGAGATCCAGAAGCAGCTCCTGTCCTTCCCCGTTGCCCGCGGTGTGAATGGCCTCGGACACACCGCGGCCCGCGAACAGTTCATCGACCTTGCCCACCGTCACCACGCGGTGCCCGGCTTCGGACAGCCGGTCGAGCAATGTGGCCTTCGGCGGCACCAGCGAAAAGTCGCGCCGCCGGGCCGTGCGCGCATAGTTCCCGGGCAAGCCCAGGAACGGCCGCGCGATCACGCGCCCGACCGCATATTCCCCATCGAGGATCTCGCGCGCCGAACGGCAGGCGGCGTAGAGTTCCTCGATGGGCACGGTCGTTTCATGAGCTGCGACCTGAAAGACGCTGTCGGCGGAAGTGTACACGATGAGCCGTCCGGACTTCTGATGCTCCTCGCCGAACCGGGCGATGATCTCGGTTCCGGACGACGCGATGTTCCCGATCCAGCCGCGTCCCGTGCGCTCGCACCAGCGCTCGAGCAACTCCTCCGGGAATCCGTTCGGGAACGTCGGGAACGCGCGCTCGAGCTGGATGCCCGCGAGCTCCCAGTGGCCGGTCGTGCTGTCCTTGCCGGGCGAGCGCTCGGTGAGACGCGCGTAGGCGCTCGCGGGATCGGCGATCGCGCGCACGCCGGGCAGGTCGAGCAACCGTCCGAGTCCGAGCTTCTCGAGCCGCGGCAGCGTGAGCCCGCCGACCGCCTCCGCGACGTGGAGCAGCGTGTTGCTGCCGCGATCTCCATAGTCGTCCGCATCCGGCTGTTCGCCGATACCGACACCATCCAGCACGATCAGGAATACGCGCACGAGTGTTCCTTACCGGAAGTCATGTTTGAGTCCTCGGCGAGCCATCGTGGTCCAGGGCAAGGCGCGACGACGAAGTCGTGTCCGAAGATACGTCGAGGAGGAGCAACGCAGCCATGGGCCGCGAGGGCCGTCGAGGCGCAAACATGACTTCCGGTACGGAACACTAGCCTCTCCTTGCCGCAGCCACGGCGAGATCGCGGAGCCGGAAGTGATCGACGGCCTGGCGGGTCCACTCGGCGCGTTCGCCGACGAGCGAGGTGAGCTTGACCGGCCGCCCCTCGCTCAGATAGATCCGCGCCACGCGCTTGCCGATCGTGCACATGATCTCGTAAGGCAGCGTCTCGCTCCACGCCGCCACTTCCTCGAGCGCGATCCGCGCGCTCCCTTGATGCCCGAACAGAACGACCTCGTCGCCCACCTTGGCTTCCGGAACGCCGGTGATGTCGACCATCGTGAGATCCATCGTCACCCGTCCGGCGATCGGCACGCGCACGCCGCCCACCAGCATGTGGCCGCGGTTGGACAGCAGCCACGAGAGCCCGTGCCCGTAGCCGGCCGCGACCACGCCGATCCGGCTCGCATGTTCGGTGACGAACGTGCGGCCATAACTCACGGGAGTTCCGGCCGGAAGATCGCGCACCTGGACCAGGCGGCTCTTGAACGACATCACCGGCAGAAGCGGCAGCGAAACCTGCGCGTTCGGCGGAGTGTAGCCGTACGCCAGCAGCCCGACGCGCACGCCGTCGAACAACGCCTCGCGCACGTTGAGCGTGCCGGCGCTGTTCGCCGCATGAACTCGCGGCACCGGGACGCCCCTGGCTTCGATGCGATCGAGCACCGCGCGAAAGCGCGCGGCCTGAGCGTGCGAGAACGCCAGATCCAATCCGTCCGCATCGGGGAAGTGCGTGTACACGCTCGCCAGCCGCAGCCCCGGAAGTGCCGCGAGCGCGGCGACGAACTCCTCGGCGCGCTCTTCGCGCACGCCGGTCCGCCCCATGCCCGTGTCGACCTCGACGTGGAAGCGCAGCGCGCGGCCTGCCTGCTCGGCGGCCGCCGAGAACGCGCGCCCGAAGTCGTCGTCGGAGATCGTCGGATCGAGATCGTGGGCGACCGCTTCGCCGATCTCGCTCGGCAAAAGCGGCGACAGCACGACGATCGGACGGCGGCAGCCCGCTTCCCGTAGCTGGATGCCCTCGTGCAGCGTCGCGACGCCGAAGTGGACGACGCCTGCGCGCTCCGCGGCTTCGGCGATCTCGACCGCGCCGTGGCCATAGGCGTCCGCCTTAACGACCAGCAGCGTCTCGCGCGCGCGGCCGGGGGATCCGGATGGTGACTCCTTCGGATCGGCGGACGCGGCGTACGCTCGGATCGCCGCGAGATTCCCGGCGAGGCGATCGAGATCCACCTCGACCCAGGTCGAAACCGGCATCGTCACCGAGCGCTCCTCCGTGGCAAACCCCGCATCCGAATGCCGGTGCGGGCAAAAAGGCTGGTAGCATAGTGTCGCGCGCCGACCGCCGCAATCGCCATCGCCGCACGAGGAGGACCCACACCCATGCCGACGTTCGATCCCCAGTTCGCGCTCGCGCTCGCGAGCGGCATCGCCGTGTCCGCCGCCTGCGGCCTGCGTGCCTTCCTGCCCCTGCTGGCACTCGGCATCGCCGGGCGTCTGGGATGGATGGAGCTGCAGAGCTCGGTCGCGTGGCTCGAGAGCACGCCCGCCTTGGTGTGCTTCGGGGCCGCGACCGTGATCGAGATCGCCGGCGACAAGATTCCGGTCGTGGATCACGCGATGGACGCCGTCGCGACAGTGGTACGTCCGGCCGCGGCGTGGCTCGCGGGGTTCGCGGTGCTCGCGCACTGGCCGTCTCCGTGGGCGCAAATCACGGCGGTGGCGTTCGGCGGCAGCGCGCTGGCCGTCCACGCGCTCAAGGCAAAGACGCGGCTCGGCTCGACCGCGGTGACGCTTGGCCACGGCAACCCCGTGCTGTCGACGATCGAGGACGGAATCACGGTCGTGATTCTCGCCGCGGTCATCCTCGCACCGCTGATCGCGCTCGCCGCGGTCGTGGCACTCATCGTTTCGTTCGTGCGCGGACGGCGCCGCCCGCAAACGGCGTAGAAGTTCCGCGCAGCTTGGTGCCCCGGCAGCCGTTGGCTATGCTGCGATCATGATCGAACGTGAACGCGCTGCCTTCGAAGAACTGATCGGTGTGTGCCGCAGGTTGCGCGGGCCGGACGGTTGTCCGTGGGACCGCGATCAGACGCTCGAATCGATGACGCCGTACCTCACCGAGGAAGCGGCTGAAACCGGCGACGCGATCGCGAACGGTGACGCCGAGGGGACCGCCGAGGAACTCGGCGATCTGCTGTTCCTCTCGGTGTTCTGCCTCGAACTGCTCGCCGAGCGTTCGGGCATCGGTCTCGCGGAATCGATGGAACGCGCCTCGCAGAAGTTGATCCGCCGCCACCCGCACGTCTACGGTGGCGCGGCGGTCGCCAACGGCGACGCGGCCTACGCCCAATGGCAGGAGATCAAGCAGCGTGAGAAGGGCAGCAACGGATCGCTGCTCGGCGAGCAGCCCAAGGGCATGCCGGCGCTGATCACGGCCTACCGGCTGCAGGAGAAGGCGGCGGCGGTGGGCTTCGACTGGCCGAACTCCAAAGGCGCGCTCGACAAGGTGCGCGAGGAGTTCAAAGAGATCGAGGACGCGATCGAACACCGCGACTCCACAGCGGTCGCAGGCGAGATCGGCGATCTGCTGTTCGCGGTGGTCAACGTCTCGCGCAAGCTGAACGTCGATCCCGAGCGCGAATTGCGCGCCACGGCGGGCCGCTTCCGCGACCGCTTCCGACACATCGAAAGCCGCCTCGCCGAGCAGGGCAAGCGCCCCGCGGACTCCACGCTCGAAGAGATGGACGCACTGTGGAACGAGGCCAAGGCTCGCGCGGCCGCGGCCGAAAGCCCGAAGGACACCCGATGAACGACAACGATCCCTCGCGTCAGGCCGCGCTGTTCCTGCAGCTCGTGCTCGGACTCCAGCAGAGCGGAATGATGGCGCTCGGCAAGCTCATGAATCCGATCAGCCGCAAGATCGACCGGCATCTCGACGCCGCGCGCGACACGATCGACACGCTCGCGGCGCTCGAAGTGCGCACGAAAGGCAACCTCGAGCCGGACGAAGCGCGCGTGCTGCAGCAGGTGCTCACCGAGCTTCGCATGAACTATCTCGACGAGCGCAAGAAGCCGGCGACGCCGGAGACCGCGGGCTAGATCGCCTGCAAGACCACGCACTTCAGATAGTGCGTCTCCGGCACCGCGAGCAGCTGCGGATGATCCGGCGACTCGCCGGTCCACTCGATCACGCGGAACGGGCGGTGCGCGGCGCGCGCGGCCTCCATCAGCACCTGGCGAAACAGAACGTCGTCCAGATGATGGCTGCACGAGCAGGTGACGAGAAACCCGTCCTCGTCGAGCAGCGCCATCGCCGCGCGGTTCAGTTCGCGGTAGGCGCGCGCTCCGGCCGCGAGATGGCGGCGTGACTTGATGAGCGCCGGCGGATCGAGCACGACCACGCCATAGCGCTCGCGCGCTTCTTCGAGCGCACGCAGGATCTCGAACGCATCGCCGCGCCGGAACTCGATGCGATCCTCGACACCGTTCGCCTGCGCATTGCGCGCGGCCGCGGCGAGTGCCGGCTCCGAGCTGTCGACCGCGAGCACCTCCGTGGCGCCGCCGCGCGCCGCGTGCAGCGCCCACTCGCCCTGATAGCAGAACATGTCGAGCACGCGCTTGCCGCTGGCGCGGGACTCGACGAGGCGGCGATTCAGCCGCTGGTCGAGGAACAGTCCGGTCTTCTGGCCGTGTAGCAGGTCGGCCTCGAGTCTGAACCCGTCCACGTCGACCTGAACGCGTTCGGGCACCTCACCCCACCACAGCTCGCGCTCGAGCGGCAGCCCTTCGAGCTCGCGCAGCGGCGTGTCGCAAACGCGCACGGCACCGCGCGGCGCGAGCGTGCGCTCGATCGCCTCGCGCACCTGTGCGGCGCGCGCTTCGATGCCGAGTGTGAGGATCTGCACCGCGAGCCAGTCGCCGTAGCGGTCGACGATCAATCCCGGCACCTGATCGCCTTCGCCGTAGAGAACGCGCAGCGTCGTCTCCCCCGGCATGCGCTCCTCGCGCTGGCGCAACGCGCGCTCGATGCGGCGCACGAAGAAGTCGGTGTCGATCGGATCGCGCCCCCGCGTCAGCAAACGCGCGCAGATCAGGCTGTGCTTGTTGTAGTACGCCTTGCCCAGAAACGCCCCGCGATAGTCCTGCACTTCGACGATCGAGCCGTCCTCGGGTCCGCCCACGACTTCGGCGACCTCGTTGCTGAACACCCACGGATGTCCGGCACGCACGCGGCGATCCTGATTGCGCGTGAGGAGGATGCGCGCGGGGCCTCCCGTCGACGGGCGCTCGGTGCGGACGACGGGGCGCGACGGAGAAGCTTCGGGACGGCGTTGCGGTTTGGTCTCGCGGCGAGGCGCATCGGAGTCTCGGCGCGGACGCACGGATTCACGGCGCGGCGCATCGGATTCGCGGCGCGGACGGTCAGACTCGCGGCGAGGCGCATCCGACTCGCGTCGCGGGCGCGCGGACTCGGTGCGGGGTGATGACGAATCGCGCCGGGGCGAGCCGGCCCCAGGGCGCGAAACGCCCTGACGCGAGCTTCCACGTGAATCGTTCGATCGCGGGGACGGGCGCGGGCGGGGGCGGGCCATGTCAGTGCTTCGCGCTGGCGAGCGCGAGTCCCATCATGCGGTAGGCCAGACGCGCGCACAGGAAGTCCGAGGCCACACTGCCCGGGACCGGTGCGAGCTCGACGATGTCGAAGCCGACGATGCGCTTGCGCTTGGCGACGGCCGCCATGAGATCCACCACTTCATACCAGTCGAGCCCGCCCGGTTCGGGCGTCCCCGTTCCCGGGACGAAAGCGGGATCGAGTCCGTCGACATCGAACGTGATGAACACGTCATCCGTCAGCGCATCGAGGATGGTACTCCAGTCCCCGCGCAGCGCGCGAAACTGCCGCGTGCTCCAGATCGGCGCGGGGTTCGCCTTCAGATGTTCCGCCTCCTCTTCGCTCAGCGAGCGGATCCCGACCGATGCGGCCGGAACCAACTCGCGGATGCGCCGCATCACGCACGCATGACAGTGCGGGGAGTCCAGGTACTCGTCGCGCATGTCGGCGTGCGCGTCGAACTGGAGCACGGAGAGCTTGGGGAACGCCTGCTTCGCCGCGCGCACCGCACCCGAGCTGATGCTGTGCTCGCCACCGAAGATCGCGGGGAGCTTGCCGTGTTCGTAGATCCAGCTCACCGCCTGCTCGACGCGCTCCACCATGACGCTCGGCCCGAGGGCGGTCGGTTCCAACTCGGTCAGCGTGTGGATTCCGGCCTGATAGGTCGCACCGAGTTCGTCATCCCAAACTTCCATGTTGCGCGACGCTTCGATCATCGCGTGCGGCCCGTGGCGCGTCCCGCTCTGATAGGAAGTCGAGAAATCGTAAGGCACCGGCAGCACGGCGATCCTGGAACGATCGAAGCTCGAGAACTCATCGTCGAGCCCGCCGAAATTGCCCGGCAAGCCTTGCGGCCAATTCGGTTTCATCGATCGTCCCTCACGAGTGCCGTTCTTCGCGCCGCGTCACCGTCCGCGCCGGATCCGGCCATTGCATATTCGGTTTCGAGAGCTGCGTGAAACGCTGCGGGCCCTGACCGAAGGAATCCGGATCAGGGCCCGCGGCGCGGGACACCGGCACCTGTTCGTTGGAGCCGATCGCTGCATGGATCACGACGGGACCGGGCAACCGCCCAAGTCGAGGCTACTCCTCGTTGTCCTCCCCGGCATCCAGATTCGCGAAGTCTTCGTCTTCTGTATAAGGGGCGTCTTCGTCGAAGTCGTCTTCGAATTCCTCCTCGTCGTCGCCGAACTCGTCATCCTCGTCGAGTTCGTCGTCGCCGAGCAGGTCATCGTCCTCGTCCTCATCCTCGTCGCCGTAGCCTTCGACTTCATCATCGGGAAGC
>JANLWX010000133.1:0-8375 GCA_031364845.1 Candidatus Eiseniibacteriota bacterium | reverse complement strand
GGTTCGATCCTCCGCGGCGCGAAGAGGAGCCGGGCCATCCCGGCTTCGGGCGCCGTTCGAAGCGTAGCACTATGCTGCGGCCGCCGTGCTGGAATCTTGTGCGGGTCGCGCCAGGGGTTCTCAGACCGTCTAGGCTTTGACGCCGCCGAGGCTGAGGCCCGACACCAGCCACCGGTTCAGGAGCACGAACAGGATCATCACCGGTACGCACACCATGAGGCTGCCGGCGGCGTAGTTCGCCCACTCGGTCTGGAACTGCCCGGCCAGGCTCTCGAGCCCCAACGGCAGCGTGTAGAGCGCTTGGCGGTTCACGATGATGCGCGCGACCAGGAACTCGGACCACGCCGACATGAACGAGAACAGTGCCGTGATCGCGAGCGCGGGGGCGGCGAGCGGCAGCGTGACGCGCGTGAACGCGGTCCACGGGCCGCAGCCGTCGATCAGTGCGGCCTGCTCGAGTTCCACCGGGATCGTGTCGTAGTAGCCGCGCAGGGTCCACACGCAGAACGGCAGTGCGGTCGCGGTGTAGGCGACCGCGAGACCAGCGAAGGTGTCGAGCAGGTGCAGTGCTTTCATCAGCACGTAGAGCGGCAGCATCAGCATGGTCGCCGGGAACATCTGCGTGAGCAGGAACGCATAGAGCCCGAGGCCCCAGCCCGGAAAGCGGAAGCGCGAGAAGGCGTAGGCCGAGGTCGAGGCGAGCGCGACGCCGAACACGGTGACCGCGGCCGACACCAGGAACGAGTTGCGCATCCACAGGAGGAACGGCTTGTCGAACAACATCACGCGGAACGCCTCGAGCGACGCATCGGGCGGGATGATCGCGAGCGAGGTCGAGTACAGCCGGTCGCCGGGGCGCAGTGAAACCGTGAGGATCTGGAGGATCGGGTAGACGGTCGCGATCACGAAGAAGACGAGGAACACGTGCGTCAGCACGCTCAACGCGCGCGATCGGGAGCGTCCGGCGCCGTGGGATCGCTTCATGACGGGACTCCTTCGAAGATTCGATCCACACGCGCAAAACGTGCGACGGTCGTGATCATCGGCGCGCCTCCAGCGGTGCCGCGCGCTTGAGCGTGAACACCACGAATCCCAGCAGCAGCAGGAACACGACCACCGAGAACGCCGCCGCGTACGAATAGCGATAGTAGGTGAACGCGACTTTGTAGATGAACGTGTTCAAAATGTGCGTGCTGTCGGACGGCTGGCCGCCGCGCGACACGAGCCACACGACCACCATGTTGTTGAACGTCCAGATCGTGCCGAGCAGCACGGCCGGCGTGAGCACCGGCAGGATGCCGGGGATCGTGATGTTGCGGAAGCGCTGCCACGCGTTCGCGCCATCCAGCTCGGCGGCCTCGTATTGGTCGCGCGGGATCGCCGACAGTCCGCCGAGCGAGACGATCATCATGAATGGAAACCCGAGCCACACGTTGACGATGATCGGCGCCACGAACGCCCAGAACGGATCGGTGAGCCACGGCACGCCCGGCAGGTGGAGCCAGCGCGTGAGGATCAGGTTCACGGTGCCGTATTCGTAGTTGAACATCCCGCGCCACGTGAGGGCCGAGATGTACTGCGGCATCGCCCACGGCAGGATCAAGAGCGTGCGGTAGATCGCGCGCCCGCGCACCGGTCCGGTCAGCAGCACCGCGAGGAACAGGCCGATCGTGACGTGGAAGAACACGTTGGACGCCGTCCAGATCAGCGACTTCCCGAGCAGCGACCAGAACAGCGGCTCCGAGAACACTTCCTTGAACTGCGTGAGCCCGACGAAGCGGTGATCGGTGAAGTGGAACAGGCTCATGTTCCGGAACGCGAGGTAGAAGTTGTAGAGCAGCGGGAACAGCACGACCGCGAGCATGATCAACGCCGAAGGCAAAAGCAGCATCGGCGGAAACCAGCGCGGCGCCCGCAGCATGGATCAGAGCCCCCGGAGTCGCCGCAGGATGTGTGGATGGACGCCGTGCGTGACGGCGCGCTTCGACATGATGACGAGCCTCGCTACGCTCACTTGCGCATGTCCGCGATCTGGCGGACGGCTGTCTCCTGCATCGCGCGCGCCGCATCCTCGGGTGTCTTGGCGCCGTTCATCACCGCCTGCAGCTCGGGGCGCATCACGTCCCACATCACGCGCATCTCGGGCACGACCGGCATGCGCCGTCCGAGCTGGAACGCCTGCTGCGAGGCCCGCAGCGTCTCGTCAGCCATGACGGTCGGGTCCTGATAGGCCGCCGCGGCACTCGGAAGAATTCCGAGCTCCTTCACCGAACGCACCTGCGACTCGGTCGAGGTGAGGAACGTCAGCAGCTCCGTGACGATCGGCAGCTTGTCCTTGCCGACGTTCACGTTGATCGAATAGCCCTTGCTCGCGACCATCGGCCGCGCCCAGTCGGCGCCTTCGAGCTTGAACAGCGGCGCGATGCCGAGATCGATGCCGGCCTTGCGGTAGCCGCCCCACGACCAGGGACCGTTCACGATCATCGCGGCCTGCTTCTCTTTGAACAGCGTCTCCGCGATCTGATAGTCGCTCTCGCGCGGCATGATGCCTTCGTTGGCGAGCTTCCTCAGAAACGTGAGTGCCTTCACCATCGCCGGAGTGTCGAGCGTCGGGGTGCGTTTCGCGTCCATGATCCAGCCGCCGTAGGCGGTGAGGAACGGCATCAGCCAGTAGGGCTCGGTCGTGTTCATCGCGAACCCATAAACCGCCGGCTTGCCGGCGGCTGCCTTGGTGGTCAGGCGTTTCGCGATCGCAATGAACTCATCCGACGTCGCCGGCGCCACCGGCACCAGCTTCTTGTCGTAGAGCAGAACGAGATGATTTCCGACCTGATCGGGAGCGGCCCACACGTGGCCTTCTAGCGTGTCGAGCGAGGCGGGGATGAAGCGGTCGAAGAACCCCGCGGGCAGGACTTCGTCGAGCGGCTGGATCAGCTTGAGCAACGACAGCGGACCGACCTGGTCGGACGG
The DNA here is from genome assembly GCA_031364845.1 of Candidatus Eiseniibacteriota bacterium. Lineage (GTDB taxonomy): Bacteria > Eisenbacteria > RBG-16-71-46 > RBG-16-71-46 > RBG-16-71-46 > JANLWX01. Next base: position 5,405 of record JANLWX010000133.1, on the reverse strand, counting down.
ACCAAAGATGAGATCGGGTCCAATGCCGGCCGACGCCGCAGTCTGGAACTGCGTCCGTAGCTGCTCGGTTTCGTAGGGAACGTGCTCGATCTCGACGCCGGCATGCGCCGCCTTGAAGGCCTCGAGGTTCCGCTCGAAGCGCGCGCGCTCCTCGGGGTCCATCTGTTCCCAGATCACGAGCTTGGACGCAGCGCCTGGCTTGGAGCCGGACGATCCGCACCCGGAGGAGAACGCGAGCACACACACGAACAACGCCGCGGCCGACCAGCGGGACGCGCGACGCACGACTTCGGACCGGTTCATCGGGTGATCTCCTTGCAGAGGTCTCGCGGATGCGCGCGTCGGTGGGTGCAGACAAATGAAACGCCCCAGGGTCGGAAACCCCGGGGCGCCGAAGCCGCGTGTGAGGGAAGCGGACGGTCGCGTGCGCGCCCGAAACGCTTCCTTGAACTACGGCATCACGATCAATCGCTTCACCCGCTGCTCAGCGCCGCGGGAGAGTCGCACGAAGAACATTCCCGGGGCAAGCGCTTCACCGCGGTCGTTGCGGCCGTCGAAATCGAACCGATGGCGGCCCGCGTTGCGCTCGCCATCGACCAGTCTGCGCAGCCGGCGCCCGCTGAGATCGTATACGTCCAGCGTCACGTGGCCCGCCTGCGGCAGCGCGAATTCGAAAGACGTGCGCCCGCGCGCCGGGTTCGGCATCGGCGAAGCGAGTTCGAGGCCCGCGATGTCCTTAAGATCCTCGACCGCCACCGGCGGCCCCTGGAACGTCGCACTGGTCTGGCTCGTGACGTTGCTGAAGCACGACTGATCGTGGATACCGTTGGCGATCACCGTGTATCCCACGTACGACATCGGGCTCACGCGCAGCACGACGTGCACCTGATCCGGCTGGAGCGTCGCACTCTCAACGTCGAGGGTCGCGTTCGGGTTCGCCGTCTCGAATACCGTGAAGCGCGACGGCGAGTTGGCGCTCGCCGCGGTCACCGGCTCGTTGAACGTGAGCGTGATCACCGAGTCCCACGAGGTCGCGGCGGCAAGAGTCAGCGCGGGTGCGGTGCGGTCGATCGGATCGGGATAGCCGTCGCCGTTCTGATCGAGCGGGATCAGCACACGCTGGTTGAGCGTCGGCGCCAGAATTCCGCCGGTGTTGCTCGGCGCCTGATCACCACCCGCTTCGCCGGTCGGCTCGGGGTCGTAGCACAGCGTCGCGACCAGTCCGAGTTGCGCGTTGGCACTCACGCGCCCCACACCCGCGCCGTAGAGCACGCTCCACGGCACGGCGAGCTCGCTGCCGCCGTTCAATCCATATGCATGCGTGGGATCGAACGCCTTCAGGATCACGGCACTCGAGTCCTGGGTCGTCGTGGGGCTCGTGATCTTGTAGAAGGACTGGCCATCGAACGCGCCCTGATGCTGGTAGGCGCCCATCTGCCAGTCGGCGCGGAATCCGGGGGCGGTGAACTGCACGCCGCGCTCCCACGTGTTGATCGCGCGCAGATCGACCTGGCCGTTGGGGCCGCCGGGATCGGTGTCGAGGTACAGCAGCCACGAGTTGCTGGTGGCGATGCCGCGGATGCCGAGATAGAGGTAAGTGCTGTCCCACGTCGCGTACACCGCCTGGATCTCGTTCGTGATGTTGTTGGGTGCGGCGTTCCACTGCGAGTCGTTCGAGTCCGCCACCGCGACCGCGCACGCCGGCCACTCGGCGGGATCGAAGCGGCCATCGAGCGTGATCAGCGTCGGCGGTCCGTACGACACCATCACGTTGCCGGCATTGGTGAGCGTCGCGTGATTGTTGCCCGCCGCGTCCTTCACCGCGCCCGCGGTCAGCAGCAGGCGCATCGCCGACTTGTCGGTCAACGCCTGAATCGCGTTGTGCACCGCGGTCGAGACCTGGATCGTGATGGTCGCCGCGTTGCCGACGTTGAGCACCGTACACGCGCCATCGAGCGTCACTTCCGCGCCGCCGTTGTTGTTCGCATCGATCGCAATGCCGGTCAGCGTGATCTGGTTGTAGCGCACCGGCTCGTCGAACGTGAGTGCCAGTTGCCGCGTGGCGGGGAAGTAGGTGCCGCGCAGCGCTTCGGGCGCGAGTTGGTCGGTGAGTGCGGTCTTCAAAGCTTCAAGCTCCGCGATCTGTCCGCTGCCGTTCGGCGCCGAGGTCGCTCCGGCGTAGATGTAGAACTGGAACTTCTGCGTGCCCGAAATCTCGTCAGCCTTCATCAGCGTGCTCTGGAACTCGATGTTGTGCGTGGCACCGCCGCTGCCGAGCACGTAGGCACCGGTGGCACCGGTGTTCGGATTGCGCTGGCCGGCGTAGGTCTGATTGCCGCCACCCCACACGCGGACCATCTCGGCGTTGTAGAGCAGATCGACCACGTCCGGCGACCAGCCGCTCTGGATGTACTGCGTGCTGGTGCCCACGCGATAGACGACGTCGAGATACGGCTGGCCGAGTGAGAGCTTGACGACCTTCTTCACGCCCGAGTGCGTGAGCGTCGCCTGCACCGTGTTGCCGGCCGCGAGGTCGACCGCCATGCCGTAGAGATCGTGCTGGTAGTTGGGCCCCACGTCGGAAAGTCCGCCGACGTGATTCACGTCGTTGTAGTCGCCCTCGGTGCCCGCCCAGTAAGCGTTGTCGATGCCGATCACCGAGTAGTTGTAGCCCGCGCCCTTGGCGAACAGATGCGTGCAGCGCCCGCCGTTGGCTTCGAACACCGCGAGCACGCGATCGTTGTGCATCACCAGCTCGTTGTAGCCGTCGTTGTCGATGTCCGAGAAGAACGCGCCGGTTGCGTTCGCGTACTGGCCGCCCGCCCATTTGGCGGCCTCGGCGTAGATGTTCGCGTTCTTGATGTGCGCCGAGTACTGGCGCTGCCAGCCCGAGATCGGCCCACCCAGGTAGTCGTGCCACGCGGTCTCGTGCAGGTTCGTCATCATCACGTACCAGCCGGTCTCGCGGATCGAGTTGTTGGGCGCGTTCTGGAGTGCAAAGTGCGCGTCGTTCCAGATCGTGCCGTGGTTCTTGCAGTTGCCGCCCGCGTTCGCGCACGCGCCGTTGCCGTTGCCGCCGTTGGCGTACGGCACGTAGCCCGCCCAGTCGCCGTACCACGCGTTGTTGTTGCCGCCGTAGCCGTTCACATCGCCGATGCCGCCGTAGGTGCCGTTGACCGGCGTGAACGTGTCGCCGTTGAAGTTCGGATTGGTGAGCGCCGGGTCGAGCTTCCAAGTGTGGAGCCACGCGCTCTCGGTCGCGCACTTGTCGATCATCCACAGGTAGGTGTCGAGCGCGAACGGAAAGTCGGTCGCCCAGTTGCCCATCTCGGCCGCCATCTCCCAGTCGTCGGCGTAGGTGACGAGGCGGAACGTGCCGTTGCCGCTGTTCGCGAGTCCCGTGAGCACCGCGAGTGCCGCGGCACCGTCGCCGACGTGCATGCGGCCGGTGAAATATCCATCGCGCGGGATCAGCCGCAGCCCGTTGCCTTGCACCGTGTGGATCCGATGGTTGTCGTGGCCGTTCGCGTGCGGCGAGTCGTCCAGGATCACGCCGTTGATGCCGTGCGCCTGCCAGTTGGCGCCCGTGTAGCTGATGACGCCGTTGCCGGGATACTGCCCCGGCGTCATCCAGCACCGCTCGGGCACCCACGCGACATGGGGCGTGTAGTTGTAGCGGAACGTTTCCATCGAGACCTGGCGATCGATCGCCCAGTCGTTCATCGAATTCTGGATGAACGGCATGATCGGCTGCCCGTAAGGCGACGAGACGATGCCCGCCCAGCCGGCCGCGGCCCCCGCGCGCATCCAGGCGTTGAAGTCGATCGGATCGCCGTTGCGCGCGTTCCACTCGGCCGACGACTGCAGCAGTCCCGACAGATGGAAGTTGCCCGGCACGTTCTTCTGCTCGTGGACGCGCAGCACTTCATCGAACCCGCTCGACCCCTCCGCACCCGAACGTCCTTTGAAGACGTCGGAGTAGGCGAGGCCCTGATTGCCGAAGTGCATGAACGCGACGTTCGCCTCGTAGACCGCGGCCGCCTGCGCGCCGATCGGCGCCACGAGGCGGTCGAGTTCCTGATCGTTGGAGACGGTAAACACCGCGATCTGCGTGGGCAGTTCCGCCGCGCGCGGCAGTGAAGCCGCGAGCCAGCCTCCATCCTCGATGTGGAAGCGGTAGCGGTCGGCCGCGAGCACCTGAACCACGGCACCGCCGTCCGTCGGTAGCGCACCCTCGGGCATCCCGGCGGTGATCACATGAGCCATCGACTCCGCCGGATCCAGCACCAGCATGCGGTCCCACGCGAATGGGGCAACTCCCCGCAAGGGGAGAGGGAGCTGCCCGTTACCGCCCGGACCCTCGTCGATCAGGACGATCGTCCGAACGCGGCCGTTCGCGAAGTGATTGAGGCCGTCGTGGATCCCGACCGGGGCCACGAGGCTCACGCGCACCGCAAGATCGTCCCCGCGGTCGCAATAGACTGCTAGAATGTTCCCCGCACCCTCGATCCCGGAGGCACCCGGCCGCACGGCTCCCACCGCGATCACGCTGGCTTTGGGCCAGGAACGGGGCGAGTCGAGCAGGGCTTGAATGCGTGCCGGGACGGCTGCCGCTGCCGGAACCGTGGACGAAACGAGGGCAAATGCCGTCATACCAACGGCCAGCAGGGCCAGCACGCGGGAGCGAGACACGGGCATGAACGGCTCCGTTCGAGGGTTGAAGGACAGGCTGCGGGCGCATTTTCTCGGGATCTCCCGGGCCGCATCGCCGCAAAAGTTTAACGGCCGGACCCCGGCGAAGCAACGGCCGAACGCGGGGTTCGCAGCCGTCTTCGCAGGTTTGACGGTGCTGATCGCGCTTACCGGTTCCGCACTCGCCGGTACACCCGTACTGAGGGGCTCGGGGGCCCAGACACCATCGCCCGACGACTGGCGCGACCTCGTCATCTACCAGATCTTGACCGACCGCTTCGCCGACGGGAATCTCGGCAACAATGCCGTCGAAGGCAGCTACGTGCCCGCCGACGGTGCCCGGATCCACGGCGGCGACTTCGCGGGTATCGAAGGCAAGCTCGACTACCTCGAGAACCTCGGCGTGAACGCGATCTGGCTGTCGCCCGTGCTGCTCAATGCGAACGCCGAATATCACGGCTATGCCGCGCGCGACCTGTTCTCGATCGCACCCCACTTCGGAACGCTGGTCGAACTTCAGTCGCTGGTCGCCGCCTGCCATGCGCGCGGGATCTACATCGTGATGGACGTGGTCGTGAACCACATGGGCGACCTGATTCGCAGCACCAACGCCGGCTACCCCGCATTCAAATATCCGGCCACGTACGCGCTGTCGTGGCGCAGCGCGTCCAAGCGCTACTTCGGCGCGCTCGACGATCTCTCGAAATTCCACG
>JANLWX010000130.1:0-50456 GCA_031364845.1 Candidatus Eiseniibacteriota bacterium | reverse complement strand
TCGGCGCTTTCCATCGCGACGTCGGTGCCTGCGCCAATCGCGAACCCCACGTTCGCCTGGGTCAGCGCGGGCGCGTCGTTGACGCCATCACCCACCATCCCGACCTTCTTGCCCGTGGCCTGCAGCTCCTTCACTTTCTCGGCTTTCTGGGCGGGCAGCACGTCGGCCAACACGCTGTCGATGCCGAGATCCGTGGCAATGCGCTTGGCCGTGGCGGCATTGTCACCGGTCAGCATCACCACCTCGATCTTGCGTTCGCGCAGTCTTGCCACGGCTGCCTTTGAGGTGGGCCGGATTGCATCGGCGATGGCGATGATGCCAATCACGCGAGCGGCTTGAGACACATGGACTACGGTGCGACCGTCCCCCTGCAAGCGAGTGGCTTCGGCCTCGAGGCGTCCGAGCGCGAGCTTCTGCGCATCCATCAGGAGCCGGTTGCCGAGGAACACCGTTCCGCCAGCCGTCTCGGCGCGCGCGCCCATACCGTCGAGGCTTACGAATCCAGTCGGTGCGGCGACGGTGAGGTTCGCGGCCCGGCGCACGATGGCCTGCGCCAGCGGGTGGTCGGATCCCTGCTCGACGGCTGCGGCGGCGGTCAGCACCATGTCCTCGGTGATTCCGTCCGCGGTCACGATCTCCACCACCTCCGGCTGGCCGACCGTGAGCGTGCCGGTCTTGTCGAAGACGATGACCTGCAGCTTCGTGGCTTCCTCGAGTGCCGAGGCGTTCTTGAAGAGAATGCCGTTCATCGCCCCGAGGCCCGTTCCCACCATCACCGCCATCGGGGTGGCCAGTCCCAACGCATCCGGGCACGCGATCACGAATACGGTGATGGTCATCGTCACCGCGAACAGCAGCGGCTGTCCGATCCCCCAGAACCACACCGCAAAGGTCGCCAGACCGATGGCGATCGCGGCAATCACCAGCCATTGCGCGGCTTTGTCTGCAAGGAGCTGCGAAGGTGCCTTTGAGTTCTGCGCTTCCTGCACGAGCTTTACGATCTGCGCCAGCGCCGTGTCGGTCCCGACCTTCGTCGCCTTATAGCGAAAACTGCCGCTCTTGTTGATGGTCGCACCGATCACGGTGGCGCCCGGCGCCTTCTGGACCGGCATCGACTCTCCGGTGAGCATGGACTCGTCGACCAGTGATTCGCCGGTCTCCACCGTGCCGTCGACGGGAATCTTGCCGCCCGGCCGCATCACGACCACCTCGCCCGCCAACACCTCCGCCGTCGGAACTTCTACCTCGACGCCGTTGCGCATCACCGACGCCTTCGCTGGAGTGAGATTCATCAGCGCCTTGATGGCGGACGATGCACCCGCGCGGGCACGCATTTCGAGCCAGTGGCCGAGCAGGATGAAGACCAGCAGGACGGCCGCGGCTTCGAAGAACTGCCCGCCCTCCTTGAAGAAGAACGTGCTGCCGACACTGAACAGATACCCGGTGCCAACGCTCAGCACGACCAGCACCGCCATGCTCAGGGTGCCCGTCCTGAGCGCGCGCCAGGCGGAGACTACGAACGGCCAGCCCGGATAGAGGATCGCGGCGCTCGCCAGGAAAAACAGCCATAGGTTGAGATCCAATCCGAACGGCGGAGCGGGCGGCTTGAAGAAGCCTCCCATCGGAGCGTAGAGGAAGATCGGCACCGTGAAGATCAGACAAATCCAGAAACGGTTGCGCATGTCGCGAACCATGGCCGGCAGGTCCTTGCCGCCATGACCCATCTCATGCGCCATCTCCGTGGGCATCGCGCCTTGCGCGCCGGTTGTTGCATGGCCCTTGTGGGTGTCGGCTGCGGCAGCGGCAGGCGCGGGCGTCACCACTTTCGGCAACTTTCGACCCCGGGCACATGTGTCCCTGCATTGACCTCGCCCCACTTCCAATTGCGAATCTCCGGCAGATCTTCGCCATAAGTTTCGATGTATTGCTTGTGCTCGATCAGCTTGTCCTTGAGCCGCTGCTTCAGATAAATGCCTTTATCGCCGGTTTGTGGCAGGCGGTCGATCGTGTCCATCACGAGGTGGAAGCGGTCCAGATCGTTCAACACGGTCATGTCGAAAGCGGTGGTGATCGTGCCTTCTTCTTTGTAGCCGCGAACATGAATGTTGTCGTGGTTGGTGCGGCGGTAAGTCAGGCGGTGGATCAACCACGGATAGCCATGGAAGGCGAAGATGACCGGCTTGTCCGTGGTGAAGAGTTCGTCGAAATCCATATCGCTCAAACCGTGCGGGTGCTCGGGCTGCGGCTGCAGCTTCATGAGATCGATGACGTTGACTACCCGGATTTTCAGGTCGGGCAGGTGCTCGCGCATTATGGAGACGGCGGCGAGCGTCTCCATCGTGGGCACGTCACCACAGCAGGCCATGACCACATCGGGTGCCACGCCCTGGTCGTTGCTGGCCCAGCGCCAGACGCCGATGCCCGCGATGCAGTGCTTGACGGCGGCGTCCATTGTCAGCCACTGGGGCGCGGGGTGTTTGCCCGCGATCACGACGTTGACGTAGTGGCGGCTGCGCAGGCAGTGGTCCATCACCGACAGCAGACAGTTCCCATCCGGAGGCAGGTACACCCGCACGATCTCGGCCTTCTTATTCATGACGACGTCGATGAAACCGGGATCCTGGTGGGTGAAGCCGTTATGATCCTGGCGCCACACATGCGAGGCCAGCAGATAATTCAACGAGGCGATCTTTCGCCGCCACGGCAGGTGCGAGGTGACTTTCAGCCATTTCGCGTGCTGGTTGAACATCGAATCGACGATGTGAATGAACGCCTCGTAACAGTTGAAGAGTCCATGTCGCCCCGTGAGCAGGTAGCCCTCGAGCCAGCCCTCGCATTGGTGCTCGCTGAGCATTTCCAGCACGCGTCCCGTGGGCGCGAGAAATTCGTCATTCGGCGCCGTCTCGGCGTCCCACTGGCGCTGGGTTACTTCGAATATGGCTCCCAGTCCGTTGGACAGCGTCTCGTCAGGACCGAAGACTCTGAAGTTTCGCTGCTCGTCATTCAACGTGACGACATCGCGGAGAAACGGCCCGAGTACTCGTGTGTCACCGATGCCGCGCACTCCGGGAGCGGCCACCTCGACCGCGTAGTCGCGGAAATCCGGCATCCTCAGATCGCGGAGCAGTATGCCGCCGTTGGCGTGCGGATTCGCGCCCATGCGGCGTGTGCCCGTGGGCGCTAGCTCGGCCAGCTCCGGTTTCAGGCGTCCCTGCTCGTCGAACAGTTCCTCGGGCCGGTAGCTCCTCAGCCACGCTTCCAAGAGCTCGAGGTGTTCGGGACGAGCCACCGGATCGGACAGCGGTACCTGATGCGAGCGGAAGCTGCCTTCAATCTGCCGGCCATCAACCGCCCTGGGTCCCGTCCAGCCCTTGGGTGAATTGAGGATGATCATTGGCCAGCGGGGACGCGCGCGGTTGCCGTGGCCGCGGGCGTCCTGCTGGATGCTTCTGATCTGCTCCACCGCCACGTCGAGCGTCGCGGCCATCGCCTCGTGCATCAGCGCGGGTTCGTGACCCTCGACGAACAGCGGCGTCCAGCCGTAGCCGCGGAACAACTGTTCCAGTTCCTCGCGGGTGATACGGGCGAGAAGCGTCGGGCTGGCGATCTTGTAGCCGTTGAGATGCAGGATCGGCAGTACCGCGCCGTCGGTCACCGGATCGAGAAACTTGTTGGAATGCCATGCGGTGGCCAGCGGTCCGGATTCCGCCTCGCCGTCGCCGACGACGCAAGCGACGACGAGATCGGGATTATCGAACACCGCCCCGAACGAATGGCTGAGCGAATAACCCAGCTCGCCACCTTCATGGATCGAGCCCGGACACTCCGGCGATGCGTGACTGGGGATGCCGCCGGGAAACGAAAACTGCACGAAGAGCTTGCGCAGCCCGGCCTCGTCCTGGCTGATGTCCGGATAGATTTCGCTATACGTGCCCTCGAGATACGTGTTGCTCACCACCGCCGGGCCGCCGTGCCCGGGGCCCGAGACGTAAATCATGTTGAGATCGTATTTGTTGATGACCCGGTTCAGGTGCGCGTAAATGAAGTTCTGCCCCGGGGTCGTGCCCCAGTGCCCGAGCAGCATGCGCTTGACGTCAGCCTGTATGAGTGGCCGCTTCAGAAGTGGATTATCACGCAGATACATCTGCCCGACCGACAGAAAATTAGCGGCGCGCCAGTAGGCGTCCGTTCGGTGCAGAAGGTCCGGCGCAAGAGCGCGGCGATTCGTGGTCATGGGAGCACTGGATTCCGTAGACGTGTCCGCCTACATCGACGCTTTCGTCTTCTTCGTCGTCACCGAACCGTCCCGATGCATCCTGTCCATGGCGTCCAGATGTCTGTGAATTTCGGCCGCAGCAGCGGCGATGATCTTCGCGTCGGGCGTGGACGACTCCGCTTCCCGCTCCAGCGCCGCAAGCTGCGTGTTAAGTTCAGTCCGATGCGCCTCCATTTGCTGCATCATCTCGTTCATGGAAGCGTGCATCTCCGGGCTCATGGTCTTCATGTGCTCCTGATGATGGCTGCTCATTTGATCGAAGCTGCGCCGCATTTCGGTCACTGCAGATCGCGTGAATTCAATATTGACGGCGCCGGGGCGCGCGGTTTGCTTCTGCAACGCCTTGGCGAACACCAAAAGGTTCTGGTGGTATGCCATGGCCAGAACGTGGTGCGGCTCGCTGGCCGCCATCATGTGATGGCCGGACATCGCTTTCTTGCCGGTAGCCGTGGTCTTGGAAGGTGCGTTCTTGGCTGAATGACTCTCGTGTTGCGCTGAGGCCGTCGTTGGGTCAATGGCTCCGAGCGAGAGCGTCATTGCAAGAGCCACCGTTGCTGTGGTCCACATGGCTGCTTCTCCCCTTTCGTTACAAATGCGATTTGTCGCGCAGGGTTTGCGCGACCTCAAAGTTCGGCCCTTGGTCTTGTGAGGGACCGGTCGACTCCCGCAAGTAAGGGGAGCTACTGAACACCGGACGCGCAATAGGCCATTCCCATGCCACCGTTTGCGCTTTGAGCACGTCGTCTTCGGTACGTCGTAAAGACGCCAGATTGAGAACCATGTCTGACAATCCGTCACGCCGTGACCTGCCGGGACCACCGCGCCACGAACCCATCTCAGGTTTGGTTTGAAGTTTGATCTGCCAGGCAATGTAGGTTCTACCGTCCTCATAACTCCACCAGGCGCCAGCGTTCGGGCCGCGACAACGAGCATGCATGGCAGTATGAGGTTGAAGGTTGTTTGGCTCATCCGTTACGTGGCATGGCGATTGCGGAAGACCGATCACCAGCAGCGCAGTAACCAAGTCCCCCCGGCGGCGGTCGCAATGACAGGATTCATTGGTCTCGGATTTACTTTGCTGATCTGCCTTGCGACAACGGGAGGGCCGTTCCGGGCGTCGACTCAGATGACGTCTGAAGCGCCATCGACTCTCAGCATGGCCGACGTGATCCGGGTCGCCGGCGAGCGCAGAGATGAGATACAGGCGGCGCGCGCGCGGGCACGCGCTGCAGAAGCTCGGCCGACGATCGCATCAGCGCTCGAAGACCCCATGATCACTCCGTCGCTTGACCATGTGCCGTTCATGATGGAAGGCGCCGATGTAAGTGTGGCTCTCGAACAACGTTTCCCACTTTCGGGACTACGCGGCCATCGTCGAGCCTCCGCGCTGGCAGATCTTGAGAGACTTCGCTCGGATGCGAACCGGACGACGCTGGATGTGGGCATCCAGGCCGCCAATGCCTTTCTGATGTTGCAGGAGCGTCGCAACACGGCGGCACTGATCGCCGAACAGATCGGTTTTGCCCGCGACGTCGTGTCCGCTGCGAACGCTCGTTACGCGAGCGGAATGGCCCCGCAAGCCGATGTGCTGCGCGCGGAGGTCGAGGTTGCGCGCTTGGAAGCATTCGCGAAGGCACTGGCCAGCGAGGTGCGCGGCGCCGAAGCGATGCTCAATACGAGCCTCGCCCAGGATGCGGACGCGCCTGTTCCGCCACTCGCGCCGGTCGAATTCGCACAGCCGATTCCCTCCTGGTCCTCAATCAGGACCGAGCTGATCTCCCGGCCCGAGCTCGCGGGCGGACGCGCCGAAGTCACGCGGGCAGAGGCGGAAGTGCTGGTGATGCGTGACATGTACCGCCCCATGGCAATGATCCGCGCCGGAGTGGCCTCCACCATGGCCGAGGGGCGGGGGTGGATGGCAATGGTCGGTGTTAGCTTGCCCATCTGGCGCAACAAGCTGCGCGCCGGGGTCGCCGAAGCGCAGGCGATGCGCGTGATGTCCGAAGCAGATCTCCGGGCGATGACCCGGATGATCGAGGGCGACGCCGCGGTCGCCGTGAACCAACTTCAGGCGGCCCACGATCGGCAGGCGGCGCTCAACGGCGATGTGCTGCCGCGCGCGCGCATGGTGATCGAACCGGCCGTCGCGGGCTACGCGTCGGGCCAGTTGCCGCTCGTCAGCGTGATTGAGGCCGTGCAGGCGCTGTGGCGGGTCCAATCGGACGTGATTGCCGCCGACACCGAACTTGGGCTTGCGTGGGCCCGCCTTGGTCGGGCCGTTGGATCGTACGAGGCAATCATTCGATGACACCGTTCCCCAGCCTTCACCGATTCGCCGTACCCGTTGCCGCTGCCGTGGCGACTGCCGCAGTCTTCACCGGCGCAGTGTGGGTGCAGCACTCCCGCGAGGCGTGGCCATTCGCGCCACGCCGACAGGCGACCGAAGTGATGGTCGTCCCGACCGCCATGGCCAGCACAGACTCCGCGTTGACTCACGGGCGGGTTGCGGTCGACGTCACGGCGTCCACCCTTCAGGAACTCGACATCCGCCTCGAGGTGGTCAAGCGCGAGTCATTGATGCAGTCGGTCCGCGCCGTCGCCACCATCGTGCCGGACGAATCGAGGATTTCGCATGTGCACACGCGGGTGGCGGGTTGGGTCGAACAGCTCAACGTCAACACCACCGGAGAGATGGTGCGAGCCGGTCAACCGCTGGCGCGCATCTTTTCGCAGGAGCTGCTCTCGTCCCAGACGGAGTACCTGGCCGCTCGCAAGACAACATCAGCCTCGGGGATCACGAGCGTCGTGGTCGCGAGCGGTCGGACGCGGCTAACCGTCCTCGGAATGACGGCCGCGGACATCAATGCGATCGAGCAGACCGGTGAACCGAAGCGCCTGGTTACGGTGATCGCACCCAGAAGTGGCGTGGTCGTGAACCGAGGCGTCACGGTCGGCACTTCCGTGGATCCGTCGACGACGCTGCTCACAATTGCTGACCTGTCGCGCGTGTGGATTCTCGCCGAAGTGCCGGAGGCCAGCATCACGGCGGTGCGCGTCGGCATGACTGCCCTGCTCGATTTTCCGGCGTCAGGCCGTTCACCGTTCGCGGCACGAGTCGAGTTCGTTTATCCGACCCTTACCGAGCGCACGCGGACACTTCGTGTCCGCCTCTCCGCGGCCAATCCCGGCGGCGGGCTCAGACCGGGCCTCTACGGCACCGTCGCGCTCCAATCGGCCGGACAGGATGTGATCACCGTGCCGCGTGACGCGCTGGTCGACACCGGGCAACAGCAGCATGTCTTCGTCGCCACCGGTGATCGATTCGAACCCCGGGCGGTTACGCTCGGCGCGCAGCTGGCTGATCGCGTCGAGGTCCGCACCGGTCTCAAAGAGGGCGAACGGATCGTTGCTTCCGGCGTGTTCCTGCTGGATTCGGAAAGCCGGCTGCGCGCCACGGGCGGTGCCGGAGGGCACAGCAGTCACGGGGCAGCGACCGCGCCTAAGAAAAATTCTCCGGGTCCGGTCAAAGACCCGCACGCAACCCATCGGAAGTAACGGTCATGGTCGAACGCATTATCGAGCTGTCGGTTCGCCACCGATGGGTGGTGTTCGGGGTGGTGTTGGTGCTGGCGCTGTGGGCGGTCGATTCGGTCCGCAAGACGCCGCTCGACGCACTCCCGGATCTCTCCGATCCACAGGTGATTGTGTTCACCGAGTGGATGGGGCGCAGCCCCGATCTGGTCGAGGATCAGATCACCTATCCACTCGTCCGCGCGCTGCAGAGTACGCCGGGCGTCAAGACGGTGCGCGGCTACTCGATGTTCGGCATGAGTTTCACCTACGCGATCTTCGGCGACGGCACCGACATCTACTGGGCGCGCACGCGGGTGCTCGAGCAGATGGGGCGCGTGCGGCAACTTCTGCCGCCCGACGTGTCTCCGACACTCGGACCTGACGCGAGTGGTGTGGGATGGGTCTACCAGTATGTACTCAAAGACAGCAGCGGAAGGATGGATCTCGCCGAGCTTCGGGCGCTGCAGGACTTCACTGTCCGTCCCGCGCTGCAGGCGGTCGCAGGTGTCGCAGAAGTCGCCTCTCTCGGCGGATTCGAACGCCAGTACCAGATCGTGGTCGATCCTGACCGGCTGGTTGGCTTCGGACTCACGCTGACCGATGTCACTCGATCAGTGCGCGATGCCAACGCAGAAGTGGGTGCGCGCGTCCTGGAGATGGCGGGGCGCGAGTACGTCCTGCGAGGACGCGGCTACGTCAAGGCGCTGGCGGATCTCGAGCAAAGCGTGGTCGCCGTCGGCCCCGGCGGCACGCCCATCCGGCTCGGTGACGTGGCAAGCGTGCGCTATGGGCCCGAGATTCGCCGCGGGGCCGCCGATTGGAACGGTACCGGCGAAGCGGTGGGTGGCATCGTCGTGATGCGTATCGGCTCCAACGCGCTCAAGGTGATCCAGGCGCTCGAAACCGAGATGGCGACACTGCGTCTTCCCGAAGGCGTTCGCCTCATCCCCACATACGATCGATCCGAACTGATTCTGGGGTCCGTCAAGACGTTGACGAACACGCTGATCCAGCAGGCGATCATTGTCACGGTCATTTGTCTCGTCTTTCTATTCCACGCGCGTTCGGCACTGGTCGTGATGATCGTCCTGCCGCTCTCGGTGCTGATGTCGTTCATCGCGATCCGTTACATGGGACTGTCGTCCAACATCATGTCCCTGGGCGGGATCGCCATCGCCATCGGCGAGTTGGCCGACGCGGTCATCGTGCTGATCGAGAACGCCCATGTGCGGCTCGCGGCCGCGCCGGTGGGATCGGATCGAAAGCAGGTCATCGTCGATGCGTGCAAGGAAGTGGGCAGGCCGATCTTCTTCTCACTGTTGCTGATCACGATCAGCTTCCTGCCCATCTTCACGCTGGCCGGTCAGGCGGGGAAGCTGTTCATGCCGCTCGCGTTCACGAAGACGTTCGCGATGTTCGCCGCGGCGATTCTCTCCATCACCCTCGCGCCACCGCTGATGGTGCTCTTGCTGAAGGGAAAGTTCCGGACCGAGTCGACCAATCCCGTCAGCCGGATTCTCAGCGCTTTCTATCGGCCGATCGCCGTAAGGGTCGTGCGACACCGGCTCGTCGTGGTTCTGGCAGCGGCGGTGCTCTTGCTCGCGACGGTGCCCACGTTTCGGGGGCTTGGCTCCGAGTTCATGCCGCCACTCGACGAGGGCTCCCTGCTCGTGATGCCGACGACGTTTCCGGGAATCGCGATTGAAGAAGCACGCCGGGCATTGATCGCGCAAGACCGCATCATCATGGGGTTCGGCGAGGTTGCGTCCGTACATGGAAAAGCGGGTCGCGCGGAGACGGCCACCGATCCCGCCCAGCTCGACATGATCGAATCGGTGATCGCGTTGCGCCCGCGCGCCGAGTGGCCGAAGCGCTTCACGCCGCGCTGGTACGGCAGACTTGCACCCAACTGGACGAAGCCGGTCCTGCGCCGGGTGTGGCCGGAACAGCAGGCGCGCACTCTGTCGGAACTGTCGCGCGACTTGGATGCCGCGCTGCAGATGCCGGGATATCAGATTGCGATCGCGCCCCCGATCCGCACTCGTATCGACATGCTCTCGACCGGTGTGCGCACACCGGTGGGAATCAAGGTGTTCGGCGAGGACCTGAACGAAATCGAACGCATCAGCGTGGCACTGGAGGGCATGCTCCGTCAGGTGCCGGGCACGCGCAGCACGTTCGCCGAACGACAGACCGGGCGCGAGTACGTCGACATCATTCCCGATCGCGAGGCGATCGCGCGCTACGGCCTCAGCGTCAGGGACGTGCAGGATGTGGTCGAAGCGGCCGTCGGGGGAATGCCGGTGTCGACTGCCATTGCCGGTCGCGCGCGGTTCTCGATCAACCTGCGCTACGCGGCCGATCAGCGCTCGGATCCGCAGGCGCTCCGGCGCATTCTGGTGCCGGTTCAATCAACCGGGAGCGTGACGGACTACGGCGGTGGGAATGCAGGCGCTGGAGCCAGTGCCCAGGGCAGTGGCGTGGGCGCGTCCAGCGCTGGCGGTGCCGGCGGTGGAATGGGCTCGATGTCCGGAGGCGGTGGCGGACAGGCCGGCACATCGGCGTCCGGCGGCGCGTCTGCGGGCCTCGCGGCGCCGCCGATGGGTGGCATCTCGGCCTCCCCGGATCTCATGGAGCAGTGGCGCCAGCCCGGTGCCGCCGTGCCGCTCGGTGACATCGCCGAAATACGCGTGACCACCGGACCGCCGATGATCAAGGATGAGAACGGGGTGCTGGTCGGGTACGTGTTCGCCGACATTGATCAGACCGAACGCGACCTCGGAGGCTGGGTCAACGACGCCAAGACACTCGTGGCGTCTCAGCTCACACTACCGCCGGGGTACCGCCTGCAATGGACCGGTCAGTACGAGTTCCTCGCGGAGATGGAGGCCCGGCTCCGCTTCGTCCTCCCGCTCACCCTGCTCCTCGTCGTAGCACTGCTCTATCTCTCCATGCGCGGATGGCCGCAGACCTTCCTAGTCTTGTCCAGTCTGCCCTTTGCGGTGGCCGGCAGCGTGTGGCTGCTGGCGCTCATGCAATACAACCTGTCCACCGCAGTCTGGGTGGGGATCATCGCGGTCGCGGGCGTCGCCGCGGAGACCGGCATCGTGATGGTGGTCTACCTGGACGAAGCCTTCAACCGGTACATGCGTGAAGGGCGGATCCACACCCCGGAGGATGTCGATGCCGCGGTGGTCGAAGGTGCTGCTGCCCGCGTCCGCCCGCTGGTCATGACCGTCGCCACCACAGTGCTGGGCTTGCTGCCGCTGCTGTGGGAAGCAGGTGTGGGTGCCGACGTGTCGGCGCGTACCGCTGCACCGCTGGTCGGTGGCCTGTGGTCGTGCTTGGTGCTGACGCTCCTCGTGCTTCCGGCGGCGTATGCCATGTGGCGACGTCGACAGGTGCGCTTCGCGACGGCGACGGCGCCGCTCGCGCCTGCCATTGCGGTTCCAGCGCCCGTCATCGCCTGACACTCACCGAGAGGGCCTCCGGTGTCACTCGCCCGGTCTGCCCTTGTCGCCGGGAGTTCCGCACGACCTTCACGAGTTCCAGCATCACCAGCGGAATTGCTCCCAGCGCGAACAGCAGAAAGCAATCGTTGAGCGGCACAGACGACGTTTTCAGGAAGCGGCCCAACGTCGCGTTGTGATGGCTCCAGATCTGGAGCGCAACAGACATCGCAACCACAATGCTCAGGTTGATGTTCGTGAGGAGTGAGATGCGCCACACGGGCTTGGTTTCGCTGCGGGCGCCGAAGGCGCGGAGCAACTCTGCGAAGACGAGCACCGCGAAGGCATAGGCGCGCGCTATTTCTGGGGTCTGTGTCTTCAACACGTACGCATATACTGTGAACGCCACTCCCGCGGTAAGGATGCCGGTGAGCAACATCGTTGCGAGGAAACTGCGGTTCGTGATGCGCTCCGACCGCAGGCGCGGGTGTCGTTTCATTACGTCGGGATCGATGGGGTCGGTGGCGAGGCACAGCGCCGGGAGCCCGTCGGTGACGAGATTGATCCAGAGCAGGTGAATCGGCAGCAGCGGTGCCGGATAACCCACGACCACGCACACGGTCATCAGCAGCAGTTCACCGGTGTTGCCTGCCAGCAGGTATTGCAGGGTCTTTCGGATGTTGTCGTAGACGCCGCGGCCCTCTTCGACCGCGGCGACGATCGAGGTGAAGTTGTCATCGGTGATAATCATGTCCGACGCCTGCTTGGTGACCTCCGTGCCAGTGCGGCCCATGGCGATACCAATGTCAGCACCTTTGATGGCTGGGGCATCGTTGACGCCATCGCCGGTCATCGCCACCACCGCATCATTCGCTTTCCAGGAGCGGATGATGCGCAGTTTGTGCTCAGCGGTGACGCGGGCGTAAACGGCGATCTGGGGTGCGCGCTGGCGGAGTTCATCGTCGGTCATCTTGTCCAACTCGACACCCGCGATAGCCAGGTCGTCGTCTGAAGCGATGCCGAGTTCCCGCGCAATGGCCGTCGCGGTGTGCGGATGGTCGCCGGTAATCATCACCACGCGAATGCCGGCGGCGCGACATTTTGCGACGGCCTGCTTGGCCTCCTGACGCGGCGGATCATGCATTCCCGACAGACCCACGAACACCAGATCGCGCTCCACGGCGTCCGCAGTGAGGTCGGCGGGCGAAGCGTTGTCCAGGTCGCGATGGGCCGAGCCGAGCACGCGCAGCGCTTGCTGCGCCATCGCGGTGTTTTGCGCGACGATGTTGTGGCGATCCTCGTCCGTCATGGGGCGAACCCCGGTGCTGGTGTAGAGGTTTGTGCAACGCTCTACCAGCACATCGGGCGCACCGTTGATGAAGGCGCGCAGCTTCCCATCCGGCAGCTTGCGAATCACCGTGCTGAGTTTGCGGTCGGAGTCGAATGGGATCTCGTGATGCTTCGGCAGTTCCTTCTCGATGCGCTCCTGGTGTCCGCCGGCTTTGGGACCGGCAGCAAGCAATGCGCCTTCGGTGGGGTCACCGATGACTTTCCATGTCCCCTCTTCCTGGACGAGATGGGCGTTGTTGCAGCCGAGGATGACGGTCGCGAGTTCGAGCAACGGCGCCGCGTGCTGCGCTTCCGTCTTCCTGCCCTCGAAGCGCGTTTCGCCGGCCGGCCCGTAACCTTCGCCGGTGACTTCGTAGCTTTGGCCTGCGACGTAGAGCGCGCGCACCGTCATCTCGCCGAGGGTCAAGGTGCCGGTCTTGTCCGTGCAGATGACGGTCGTCGAGCCGAGCGTCTCGACTGCGGCCAGTTTGCGCACGAGTGCGCGGCGGCGGGCCATGCGCCGCACGCCGAGCGCGAGCGCCACCGTGACAACAGCGGGTAGCCCTTCCGGCACGGCGGCCACCGCGAGACTGACCGAAGTCATGAACAACTCGAAGAGCTTCGTTCCGCGCAGCAACCCCAGTCCGAACAGCAGCGCGACGATACCCAGCGCCGCCCAGACGAGCACCCGGCCGAAGGACTCGAGCTTCTTCTCCAGCGGTGTGCCCTCTTCCGCACCCGCCGCTTCGATCAGTCCCGCGATGCGGCCCAACTCGGTATTCATCGCCGTGGCCACAACGGCGGCCAGACCCGTGCCCGCCGCGACACTGGTTCCCATGAACACCATGTTCTCGCGGTCGCCGAGTGGGATGTCGCCCGGTTCCAGAGTTGCGGGCTGCTTCGTCACCGCCTCCGACTCGCCGGTCAGCGCGGACTCGATGCACTTGAGCGATGCCACTTGCAGGAGCCGGGCATCAGCCGCGACCAGGTCGCCGGCTTCCAACGCGAGGATGTCACCCGCGACGATTCCCGAGGCAGGAATCGAAGTGATTTGCCCATCGCGTCGCACCTTGGCTTGCGGCGCGGTCATCTTCCTCAGCGCCGCGATGGACTGCTCTGCGTGAAACTCCTGGTAGAAGCCGATGACGGCGTTGAGGATGACGATGGCGAGGATGGCGATGGCGTCCACCACTTCGCCCAGTACACCGGAGACGACGCCGGCAGCGATGAGAATCCAGATGATGAGGCTCTTGAACTGGCCGAGGAAGATTTGCAGCGGGCTGATGCGCTTGCCTTCCTTCAGCTCGTTCGGGCCGTTGGCAGCCAGGCGTTGTGCTGCTTCCTGAGCCGACAGTCCGATCGCCGAGGTACCCAGATGAGCCAGCACCTCCTCGGCAGACCGGTTGTGCCAGGCCTCCATCACCGTCATAGCCAACCACTCCTAAATCCCGCCCGCCGCAATCCCGTCACGACGTAGGGGCACTTACGCATCAGTCGCCAGAGCAAATCTGACCGGTAGTTTTCGCACATCAACACGACCGGACCCAGGTTGATCCCAAAATGGTAAGGCGAGGTCCAGCCGAAGCCTGCCTCGCCCTCGTGCGGAAAGGTCAGATTGAAGCTACAGCGCAAGCAATACTCGCCTGTGACCTGTGGATAGACTTCCTGAAAATGTTGGACCGTCGGCAGCACGATCTCCGGGGCAAACGGAAGTGAGGCGACCACAGCCCATGGCGCGATGGTCCCGTCGTCGGGGCCATACGGCGCGCCACGCGCGACGTAGTCGAAGAAGGTGCGCTCGATACCGCGAACTCGCCGTGTCGTCCAGCCTGGGCCATCGCTCGCGGTCAGTCCCCAGAAGTGCTGGCCATAGCCCGCGAATTCAAGCGGGTTCCGGATCGCGTACGCCTGCTGGACGTAGGTCGCGCGGCGACTGTTTTCGCAGTAGTCGATGCCCTTGTCTCGCGCAAAGGCATCCTGGATCCCGCGGAAGTCCACCCAGACGTGCGAGTACTGATGGATGAAGAGCGAACCGCCATAGAGCACTTCGTAGCCGTAGATATCCTTCCACTGATAGCTGGAGGTCCACGCCGCGTAGCTCTCGGTTGGCAGGGGATACGTTGGCGAGCCGAGACCGAGCGCATACAAGAGCATGGCCTCGTCGTAGCCTTCCCAGCGGTAGGGTAGAAAGCCGCTTTCGGGCTTCCACCCATGAGTGAGCGTGGCTCCGCCGTTGCACGCCCATTTCCAATCGGCCCGGCGGTAGAGCGCGTCGGCCAGCGTTCGGATCTCCCGCTCGGCCTCGCTGTCTTGATCGAAATACACCGCGGCGGCCAGCATGCCCGCGAGCAGGAACCCCGTATCGACCGTCGACAGCTCGCACAGTTGGGCGCGCCGGCCGGTCGTCATGTCGAGGAAGTGGTAGTAGAACCCTTTGTAACCGGTCACGTCGGGCGTCGTTCCCTGGGGGCTGGCCCAGAAGAACCGCAACAGCGCGAGCGTTCGCTCGATCGCGTCGGTGCGTGTCATCCATGCCCGCTCGACACCGACCGGATACGCCGCCAGCGCGAAGCCGACGGCGGCGATACTCGCTGGAGCGCCCGGCTGTGACCTGTCTGCCACGAGACCGTTTGCGGAATTGGTCTCGTTCAGGAAGTAATCGAACGCATGGCGCTGCAGCGCATCCAGCTTCGTTTCGCCGAAGGCCGGTCGAATCACATGGGCGCCGGGCGGATCACCCATGGACGCCATTTCAGATCCCGCCGGCCGCGGTCGGGTCCGCGCGAGCCGCGAGCACTTCGCGCGTACGCACCAGATCCCGCTGCATCGCCTCGATCAGTGCCTCTTTGCTCTCGAAATGCAGCTCCGGCCGCAGCCACTCGGCAAACTCGACCGTGACGTCCTTGCCCACGAGATCGCCGGACCAGTCGAGAATGTGGACCTCCAACGTCCGCACCTGGCCTCCGAAGGTGGGCCGCACGCCGATGCTCATGGCGCCGCGATGGACTTCCGGGCTCCCGGCGATACGCGCCCACACGGCATAGATCCCGTGGCCGGGCACGAACTTCTCATCGTGCAGTCTCAGGTTCGCGGTCGGCACGCCCAATGTGCGCCCGATGCCATCGCCGGTCACCACACGGCCCGTGAGATCGTAGGCGCGGCCAAGCAGGCGCGCGGCGGGGGCGACATCCCCGTGCTCCAGCAGCGCGCGGATGCGAGTGCTCGTGACGGTGGCACCGTCGAGCTCGAGCAGCGGCACAGAGTGGACCTCGAAGCCGCGGGTGGTACCGATCTCGCGCAGGCGCGGGACGTTTCCGGCTCGGCCGCGTCCTAGTGCGAAGTCGGCGCCGACGACCAGCGCGTGCGGGTGATAGGGCGCCACGAGATATCGGTCGACGAATTCCTCGGGAGTGAGTGCGGCGAGTTCGCGCGTGAACGGCAGTACTTCGAGTTCGGTGACGCCCATCGCGAGCAGGCGGTCGCGCTTCTCGGGCACCGGCGTGAGCGGAGCGATCGCGCGGAACGGCTGGGCCAGCACCACGTCGGGATGCGGATCGAAGCTCACGACGATGCACGAGCCGCCGCGTTCACGCGCGCGCTCGAGCGCGCGTTCGAGGATCGCGCGATGCCCGAGATGGAGTCCGTCGAACACGCCGACCGCGACCGCCGCGCTCAACGCTCCCCCGCGCGCCCTTCGCGAACCGCCCACGGGAACACGACGTGAGGCCGCGCGCGCAGCGTTGCACCGTCGGCGCGCACATCGCCGAGCGCCAGCGCATGTCCCGCGGCATCACGGAACACGATCGAGCGCGGGCCGCCATCGACCGGCAACGAATGGCCGCTCGAAGCATCGAGTTCGATCACACTACCGTGCCCAATCGCGCGCACTCCGGCATCGTCGAGCACCAGCGCGGGCAGTGTTTCGAGCGCGCGATCGAGCGGAATTCCGGCCTGGGCCCATGCAACTTCAGGATCCAGCTCGTACAGCTCACGCACGGTGACCGAGCGCGTGAGATCGAATGGGGCGCTGCGCATGCGTCGCAGTGCATGCAGCGCCGCCCCGGTGCCGAGTCGCTCGCCGAGATCGTGCGCGAGTGTGCGCACGTAGGTTCCGCCGGAGCAGCGCACGCGGAAGGTCGCGAGCGGCAGATCGAAGCCGAGCCACTCCCACGCGGCAACGTGCACCGGGCGCGGTTCGCGCTCCACCGTGATGCCGCGGCGCGCGAGCCGGTAGAGCCGCTCGCCACCGACCTTGAGCGCCGACACCATCGGAGGCACCTGCATCAGGTCGCCTTCGAAATGACTCGAGGCCGCGTGCAGCTGCGCTTCGCTCACGGCGACCAGCCGCTCCGCGATCACTTCCCCGGTCGTGTCCTGCGTCGAGGTCGTGACTCCGAGCTTGAGCGTGGCTTCATACGTCTTCTCGCCTCCCTGCCACACCGGGATGCAGCGCGTCGCCGCTCCGAGTGCGACCGCGAGCAGACCGCTCGCCGCGGGATCGAGCGTGCCGAGATGCCCGGCGCCCTTTTCGCGGAAGCGCCGGCGCACGACATCGATGACGTCGTGCGAAGTGACGCCGGTCGGTTTGTCGACGATCAGGATGCCGGAGACTTCGAGCGATCGCGAAGCGGGGATCGAATTCGAGCGCGCGGGATTCGGCGGGTGCGACACGATATCGGAGTTCGTAGCGCCGGGGGAGACCGGCGCGGCATCCGGATCCCGCGGGCGCGCCGGGTCGGAAGCGATCACGGCTGGCGCGGCCCCTCGTCTTCGTCGGGAATCGGCTCGCCGGTTTCGATCTTGCGCAGCAGTTCGTCGACCCGCACGCCGTACTCGATCGAAGTGTCGAGCATGAAGCGGATCTCGGGCATTTCGCGCAGGCCGAGCCGAGTGGCCAGCTCATGGCGCACGAAGCCGGTCGCGCGTCCGAGCGCCTTCACCGTCTGCTCGCGCTCGTCGCCGCCGGGAAGGATGCTCACGTAGATGCGCGCGAGCGACAGATCGGGATTGACCTCGACTCCCGTCACGCTCACCCAGTGGCTGATTCCGGGATCACGCAGGCGGTTGACGAGAATGTCCGCGACTTCGCGCTGGATGCGCTGCGCGACGCGTTCGGGACGGATTCTCATATCAGCTGCTCCTGCCAGTCGAGCACCTGCGCGGCATGCGTGGACTCGACGAGATTGCGGACGGACTGAATCATTTCATCGACCTGGCGGCGCTCGCCGGAGACGACCGCGACTCCGAGGGTGGCGCGCTGCCACAGATCCTGATTATCGACTTCGGCGACCGCCGCGTGCACACGGTGGCGGATGCGCTCCTTGAGCGAGCGCACCACGGAGCGCTTGTCCTTGAGCGATCCCGCGGCGTGGATGTGGAGCTCGATGCGCACGATCCCGACGAACATCGATGCCTCGTGGGGTGGCATCGTGGCCAAGGCGGTCAGCGCCATGGCCACGCGCCGGATCAACCGGGGGTGCGGGCGAGCTCCTCGATCGTGAAGGACTCGATGACGTCGCCGACCTTCAAGTCGTTCATGCCATCGAGGCTGATGCCGCACTCGAATCCGGTCTGCACTTCGCGCGCGTCGTCCTTGAAGCGCTTGAGCGCGTCGATGCGCCCGGTCCACACCGTCTGGCCGTCACGCACCAGCCGCACCTTGCCCGTGCGCGGAATGGTTCCCGACACGACCATGCAGCCGGCGATGGTTCCGGTCTTCGAGATCTTGAACGTCTGGCGCACTTCGGCCGCACCCAGCACGACTTCTTTGAGCTCCGGCTTCAACATGCCTTCGAGCGCCGAGCGCACTTCCTCGACCGCCTTGTAGATGACGTCGTACAACCGGATCTCGACGCCTTCGCGCTCCGCCGACTCGCGCACGCGCGAATCCGGCCGGACGTGGAAGCCGATGATGATGGCACCCGAGGCGGTGCCGAGCATGACGTCG
This sequence comes from Candidatus Eiseniibacteriota bacterium, assembly GCA_031364845.1. GTDB lineage: Bacteria > Eisenbacteria > RBG-16-71-46 > RBG-16-71-46 > RBG-16-71-46 > JANLWX01. The sequence continues at coordinate 31,882 of JANLWX010000130.1, read as the reverse complement.
GATTCGGTGATCTGACCGACCGCCTGGCGGATGACGTTGACCTTGACCTCGGCGTTGCTGAGCTTGGTGAACGACTCGGCCAGCGCCTCGACGGAACCGTCGACGTCGCCCTTGATGATGAGCTTGAGTTCGTTGGTCTCGCCCTGGCTCACGCGACCGTAGAAGTCGCTGAGCGAGATCGCCTTCGCCGCGCGGAATTCCTGCTCGCGATGGAGGGCCGCGCGCTTGGCCGCGATCTCGCGCGCCTCGCGTTCGTCCTCGAAGCTCACGAAGTGATCACCGGCGGCCGGCGTTCCCGACCAGCCGAGGATCTCGACCGGCGTCGAGGGCCCCGCGACCTTCACCGGTCGGCTGCGCTCGTCGAACATCGCGCGCACGCGTCCGGAATGCTGTCCTGCGACGAATGCGTCGGCGAGATTCAGCGTGCCCTGCTGCACCAGAACGCTGACGACCACGCCGCGCCCCTGCTCGACACGCGCTTCGATGACCACACCGCGCGCGCGCCGCTCGTGATCCGCCTTCAAGTCGAGCAGATCCGCGACCAGCAGGATCATCTCGAGCAGCTTGTCGATGTTGGTGCCCTTCTTGGCCGAGATCTCGACGCTCACCGTGGTGCCGCCGTACTCCTCGACCACCACGCCGTGTGCGGCGAGTTCCTGCTTCACCAGATCGGGGCGCGCCGCCGGCAGGTCGACCTTGTTGATCGCGACCACGATCGGCACACCCGCCGCCTTCGCATGATCGATCGCTTCGATCGTCTGCGGCATGACGCGGTCGTCCGCGGCCACGACCAGCACGACGACGTCGGTGACCTGAGCGCCACGCGCGCGCATGGCGGTGAACGCCTCGTGGCCCGGCGTGTCGAGGAAGCAGATCTTGCGGCCGTTGGCGAGCTCGACGTCGTACGCGCCGATATGCTGCGTGATGCCGCCGGCTTCACCCGCGATCACGTTGGTCTTGCGGATGTGGTCCAACAGCGAGGTCTTGCCGTGGTCGACGTGGCCCATGACCGTGACGACCGGAGCGCGCGTCGCGAGACGCCCTTCCTCGACCTGATCCTCGATGTCGTCGTCCTCTTCGCCGTACTCGGCGATGAACTCGACGCCCCATCCGAATTCATCGGCGACCGTCTGGATCGAATCCTTGTCGAGCCGCCGGTTGATCGTGGCCATCAGACCGAGCCGCATGCACGCCGCAATCACTTCCTGCGGGCGCACCTGCATGAGGTTCGCGAGTTCGGCGACGGTGATGAACTCCGCCGCGCGAATGACTTTCGACTCCTCGACCGTGACTTCGCCGTCCTCGTCGTCGCGGCGATGGCGGCGGCGACGCGTACCTCCGGCATCGAGGCTCGCGAGGGTCTTGCGCACGCTCTCGATCGCGAGCTTCTCGTCGACGACCTTCTTCTTCTTGCGGTCGCGGCGGCGGGGTGCGGCATGGTGCGGCGGTGCCGGGCGTGAGGCCTGCGGCGTCGCGGGACGCACAGCCTGCGGGGTCGCGGTCGGGCTCGCCGCAGCGGGCGCCGGTGCCGCAGCCGCGGCTGCAGCAGCAGCGGCCTGCACGCGCTGACGCTCTTCGCGCGCGCGCTGCAGCTCGTGCTCGTGCTTGCGGGCCTCGGCCTCGCGCACGGCGTTCTTCTCCTGGTTGAGCTCGGCCTGGACCTTCTCGACCGTCTCCGCCAGCAGCGTGCTCATGTGATTCTTCACCTCGACGCCGAGCCGTCTGACGATCTGCAGCACCGCCTCGCTCGACATGCCGAGGTCCTTGGCGACCTCATATACGCGCAGCTTCTTCGCCGCGGCAGTCTTAGGCACGGTGCTCTCCTCCTTCAGTGGCGGCCGGAGCTTCGTGTTCGGAATCTCCGGAGCCTCCATTCGCGTTCTCGGCAATCTCGTCTTCGGCGACAGCCACGGCGTCGGACGCCGGGGCCGCGCTTACTTCTTCTTCGGAAACGGCGACGTTTTCGGGGGCGATCTCCGGCGCATGCGCCTCGGCCTCGGCCGCCACCGAGCCGTCCGATTCCATTTCGGGCGTGAAGGCCTGCACCGGCGCCGGTTCCGCCGTCTCAGGCGGATGGGCGGCCAGGTATTCGTGCGCCACACTCAGGATCTTCTCGGCGGTCTTCTCGCCGATGCCCGGAATCTCGATCATCTTCTCGAGCGGGGTCGCGACCAGTTCCTGCACGGTCTCGATGCCCGCCGAGATCAGCTTCTCCGTGGTGGCGTCGCCCAGCTCGAGCTTCTCGACCTCGACGCGCGAGGCGCGCTCGAGATCGTGACGCTTCTTCTCCTCGGTCTTCGAGACCAGATCGATCTTCCAGCCGGTGAGGCGCGCGGCGAGGCGCGCGTTCTGACCGCCCTTGCCGATCGCGAGCGACAGCTGATCGTCCGCGACCACCACGTTCATGATCTTCTCGACATCGTTCACGCGCACATCGAGCACGCGCGCCGGTGCGAGCGAGCGCGACACGAACACGGTCGGATCCTGCGACCACGGCACGATGTCGATGCGTTCGCCGCCCAGTTCGCGGACGATACTCTGCACGCGCGAGCCCTTGAGCCCGACGCACGATCCAACCGCGTCCACGCGCGGATCGTTCGAGTACACCGAGATCTTCGAGCGCGCGCCGGCTTCGCGCGCGACCGCCTTGATCTCGACGATGTTCTCCGCGATCTCCGGCACTTCCGCCTCGAACAGGCGGCGCAGGAAGTCGGGATGCGTCCGCGACAGGATCACCTGCGGTCCCTTGGCGGATTTGTCCACGTTGATCACCACCGCGCGCACGTAGTCGCCCTGGCGATGATAGGTGCGGGCGATCTGCTCGCGCGCCGGCAGGAAGCCCTCGGAGTGGTCGAGCTTGACGATCACGTTGCCGCGATCGACCTGCTGGACCACGCCGCGCACCAGCGATCCGATCTTGTCCGAGTACTCCTTGAACACGCGATCGCGCTCGGCTTCGCGCACGCGCTGGATCAGCACCTGCTTCGCAGTCTGGATCGCGTTGCGTCCGAACTCGGCGATCGGCAGCGGGAACGTCAGCACGTCGCCGACCTTGGCGTTGGTCTGATGGGCGCGCGCCTCTTCCACGGTGAGCTGGAGCGCAGGATCCTCGACGTTGTCGACGACCGTCTTGCGCAGCGCGATCGAGATCGAGCCGGTTTCGTTCGCGAACTTGACGTCGACGTCCGCGGTGGCACCGTGCTTCTTGCGCACGGCGCTCGCGAGGCCGACCTCGAGGGTCTCGATGAGCAGCGCACGATCCACGCTCTTCTCCCGCGTGATTTGACTCAACGCGTCCAGGATTTCGTGGCTCATCGCGCTCCTCCCCGCTTCACGCCGGACTTGCCGGCCCCGTGCTTGAATGGATCCGTCATCACCAGCCGGGCGTTCTTGATCTCGCCCCACTCGAACCAGTGCTCCGCGCCATCGTCGGTTCGCATGCCGACCTGGCCGTCGCGCGGCTCCAGCAGTGTTCCTTCCCAGTTCCTGCGGCCATCGCGCGCATCGTACGTCGCGATCGCTCCCATCTGACCCGCGAACCGACCGAAGGCCTCGAGCGTCTTGAGCGGACGTTCGATACCGGGCGAGCTGACCTCGAGCTGGTAAGCGCTCGTCATCACCTGATTCATGTCCAGACAATCCGACAAACGGCGGCTGAAACGGCTGCAATCACCGACCGTGATGCCGCCCGGTTTGTCGAGCAGCACCCGCACGATCCGGTGCCGTCCCTGAAAAGAAAGCTCGACGTCCACCAGCTCGTAGCCGGCCTCCTCCGCAAGCGGGGTGGCCAGGCGTCGAACTTCCTCTCGGACTTCCAATTTCGCTCCGGATAGGGAAACAAAAGGGAGTGGTCGCACCTGCCCCACTCCTGACGGCACAGTATATTAAAGGGGAACCGGCGGGCAAGCGGCATTTGGCCCCGTCAGGCACGCGACCGCTCCGCGGGGCCATGGAGCAAACCCGTCACCGCGAGGATGCGTGCACCATACCCGAAACCCGGAAATCGGGCGTTCGGGTCTTGTCAGGGCCGGGCCAGCGGGCTCCGATAGACGAGCCACGCGGCGACCCGGGCGACCTCGGCGAGGCTCTCCGCCGACGTCTGCTCGGGCGTGTCCCGGTGGGTGTGCCAGGCAGGATAATCGAAATCGACGATGTCCACCGCAGGAATTCCGGCGTCGAGCAGCGGGATGTGATCGTCGGTCAGCTCCCAGCGCGGCTCCGCGTGGAAGTGCCGGGCCCCGGTCGCGCGGGCCCCGTCGAGCACGATCGCCACCAGATTCGCCGCCCGGCGGCTGGAATGGACCTCGGGGTGGATCGCGAGGTCGCGGTCGCCGACCATGTCGAACAGGAACGCGGCGCGCACCGTGCCCCGCGTGACACGCGCCGCGTAGGCGCGCGAGCCGAGGCAGAACTGGTCGCTGCGCGTGGCCTCACCCTGGTCCTCGCCGTCGAAGAATACGAGATCGACTCCGACCGCCGGCGGCTTCTGGCGCATGAGTTCCGCCATCTCGAGCAGCACGGCGACTCCCGAGCCGCCGTCGTTCGCACCGGGAACGGGATCGGCGCGGTGCGTGGAGTCGGCATCGCGGTCGGAAACCGCCCGCGAGTCCCAGTGGGCGCACAGGACGATCCGGCTTCCGCCCGCGGGTCCGAAGCGCCCGATCAGATTCGTGAGCGCCATGGGCCGCCCGAGTGTGGAGTCGACAAACGTCTGGCGTTCGACTTCGCCGCCGAGACGCTCGAGTTCGTCCGCGATCCACTTCTGGATCGCCGCATGGCCCGCAGTGCCGGGAATGCGCGGGCCCGCTCCGACTTGATGGACGATTCGCGCCTGCATGCGCGCGCCGTCGACGGCGAACTCCGACGCGCATCCGGCGCACGCGAGCACGCACGCGAGCGCGAGTGCGGCCCGCATCCGCACGCCATCATGCGATGAACCGGTGCGCGGGCGCGTCGCCATGGCGCGGCTCAAAACGTGAACGACCCGCGCAGCTCGATGCGAATGCTGCGGCGCACGATGTCCTTCTGGAGATCGCGGTTCTGCTGGAAACCGAGGGTCGCGGTGCCGGTCACATTGGTGCTGAACCCGTAGGAGCCGTTGCCCTGCACGCTCAGGCGGTCCTCGCTCGACGGATTCCGGACGACCGGCTCGCTCTGGCCGCCGCGATCGACCTTCGTCTCGCCGCTGCGCTTCTCGAAATTCGCCGAAACGCCCATGTTGATCTGACTGCGCACGGTCGAAGTCTTGCCGAGCACCGAGACCTTCTGACCCTGAGTGTACGAACGGTTGAGGCTCATGTTGATCGTGGTCTGGCGGTCGGTCTGGATCGAATGTCCGAGCTGGAAGTTCTCGCGCTGCGTGTTGCGACGCTCGACGCCGAGCTCGACGTTCGCGCCATTCTTGAGCGCACCACGCAGACTCAGGAGCGGCTGCCACTGGCTCGCGGTCGAGATGCTGGTCGGATCGGCCGCACTGTTCTGATAAAGGGTCTGGCGATTGCGGTTGTAGGCGGTGGCGACCGTCGGATTCACGAGGAACTTGTCGAGCCGGATCACGTTCGGGAGCCGGCCGTACTCGAAACGCAGATCGGGGAACCGGGATGCGTCGTTGCGCTGCTCGACCCCGTTCGACTCGCTCACGCGCGAACTGAACTCGGCCTGCGTGTTGAGGAACGAGCCGAGTCCGAGATTGAGCCGCGTACGGCCGGTCGTGCGCCAGTCGTGCGTCTTGTTGATCTGGTTTCCGAACACGGCGAGGGCGCGCGGCTTGTCGCCCGTGAGCCCGGGATTGTCCGAGAACCCGAACAGATACGCGAAGTCCGGACTCCCCACGATGCGTGAGTACGCCGACGAACGGTTGAAGGCCGCGTCCGCAGAAACGTTGCCGAGACGCGCGATCCACTGGCGCCAGGGCAGACCGCGCTTGGTGCTGTCGCGCACGCCGGGGCGGCTCGCCGTGTTTTCGAACGGCAGCTCCCAGCGCAGGGAGTAGCTCTGCCCGCTCGAAACCTGACGCACGCTGAGATCCGAAGACAGCTGCGGGCCGTTGTCCTGGACGAAGTTCGTGCTCCACGACATTGACGGCCGGAGCCATGGACCGCGATTCAGCGTGTAGTTCGCGTTGGTGTTCTGCCTCAGGTTGGTGACGCGTCCGATGTTCACGCCGGCCAGGTGTTCGCTCAGTGCGTCCTCGAGCGTGAGGTTGCGCAGACCCTCGACGTGATAGGTCAGCAGATCGATCGGGCGCAAGTCCGCTCCGAACGAGAGCGCCGCCGCGCGCCCGCGATTCTTGCTGCGCAGCACGAGCGACGCGGTCGAATCGCGCAGACGATCGTAGGTGCGCGACTCGCGCGTTGCCGAGGTGTAGGACCACGACAGGCCCTCCGGCAGCGGGAAGATGCGCGCCTTCTTGAAGAACGGGATCGGGATCGAGAGCAGCTTACGGAACGACTGCCGGTAGTTGAGGTAGCTGTTGGTCGAGGTCGAGGTGTCGACCGTGCTCGCCGAGCGGCTGTGGGCCACGGTCTGATTGATGCCCGCCGTGAGGCCGCCGACCGTGTAGCGCAGCAGCGCGTTCGACCGCTCGCTCCACGTGCGCGAGTAGGAGGCCGACCAGTTGGAGTTGTCCGAGCGCGATTCGCTGGCACTCGCATAGGCGCCGGTGCGCACGACGTCGTCGCCCGCGCTGAAGCGCGGCTTGGACGTCGCGAGCGAGTAGCCGTAGGTGACCGGCATGATGATGCCGGTGCCCTCGAAGAACCGGTGCAGGTCGAACGACGTGCTGAGCGAGTACTGATCGTTGGAGCTGCCGGCGCCTCGCGTTTCGCCGACACTCATGAAGTTGGCGTCGCGTCCGCTGTAGGACGCGCTGTAGGTGAGCACGTTGGCGAGCCGCCCGTTGACCAGTGCGCGCTGCGCGCGCCCGGCGGTCTTCTCGACGTCGGTCGCCCGCAGCTCGTTGAACCACAACTGGCCGTCGCGGAAGGTCCGGCCGGAAGCGTTCTCGAGCCCGAACGAGATGCGGCGCAACCGCGTGAACGAGGGCCGCCCCACCACGCTCAGGCGCTCGCCCGGATTCGCACCCGCGGCCACGATCGAGTCCTGGTTGCTGCCCGAATCCACACTCAGTTTGAGATTGGCGAGATCGGTGAGCGGCAGCACGACCTGCTGCCAGAACACCGAGTCGCCGCGTGAGGAGCGCGGGAGCCGCGCGCGATATTCGTAGTAGTTGCGCCCGACTTCGTCCGAAGCGAAGCGCACGAAGTAGTGGAGCGTGGTGTCGGTCGATGCGTCGTAATCGGTGACGCCGTAGGACGCGGCATAGAAGCCGAGCTTCCGGTAGCGCGTGTAGTCCTCTTCGATCGACAGCGCCTTGAACGCCTCGACCTGCATGCCCGGCCGAAGCTCCGTGAACTCGAGCGACAGCGACTGCTCGCGGCGCGTCACCGTCTGGTTGCCGCTGCGGGTCTCGCCCGGATCGAACGGGGGCTCGTAGATCTCGGCGTTGTCGATGGTGTTGACCGAGTTGAGCGTCACGGTCGAGCCCGAGTCGAGAGCCGCCGCCGGCAGATCGACGGCGCGCCACCGGCTGCCGACGATCTCCAGGCTTCCGAGCATCAGCAGCGGGCGGATCACCGTGGCCGTGGCACTCGTGTCGTCGGGCGTGCGAATGCCTTCGATCCACACGCGGACCTGGCGCGCGAGTGCGAGATCGGGCGTGCCGAACTGCTCCCGCCGCTCATCGGCGATCGGAATGCGGTAGCGGCGCCACCCGTTGTCGGCCGGGATCGCGAACCGGCCGCTGTAGTCGCGCTGCACGTCGGTCACGAGATACGGCTGGATCGCGTCGCCGAGATCGATGGTGTAACCGAAGTAGCTCTCCTTGGTATCGATCGCGTTGTTGAGATTGAAGTCCTCGGTGTCGGGGTAGGGAAAGATGACCTTGTTGCCTTCGACGCCGTTCGTGGTCCTGAAGCGGCGCGTGTCGACTTCCTCGAGACCGTCGACCGGCGTTTCGAAGTTGTCGCCCTGCGGATCACTCGGCGAGGCGGTCGTGAGATCGAGCGGCGTGCGCGTGCGCACCGAATCGCGCTCCCCTTTCTCGTCGAGCAGGCCGTCGTAGCCGGTGTCCTCGTTGTTGTTGTCGGTGACAACCAGCTGGTTGTCGCGCAGCGGACCCTGGTCCTCGCTGTCGAGCTGGTTGTTCCCGGGCTCGTCGGGCGAACGCTGCTGGTCCTCGCTCACCGCCCCCAGGTCGACGTGCAGCTTCAAGTGATGGCCGCGCACGCGCGGGACCGGCACGCCGGTGTGGTAGTCGTTGAAGTCGTTCACCCACAGCTCGATGAACTGCGCCTTCGACAGATCGAGACCCGAGGCATCGAGGGGATAGGTGAGCCCCGCCCACAGCGAATCGCCCGGGATCGGATCGCCGGGCACCGGCGAGGGATCGCTGCTACGCGGAATGCGCGGCACCGAGATCGCCAGCACCTGCCGGTTGTTCTGCGCTCCTTCGCCGTCCGACAGCGACGGCTTGAGATCGCGCTCCTTGACGACGGCGAACGGCGAATACCAGTGCACTTCGGCGTTGTGAACACGCGGGAGATCGTTCATGGGAACGACGCTCGCCATGACCTTGCGGGCGGGCACGCTCGACCAGCGCCAGCGTTCCTGGCCCATCGAGACGGACACGGCGTCGCGAACGCCTTCCATGTCGTCGAGGAACACCTCGTTGCGCGTGTTGGGATTCGGGAACGATGCGCCCATCTCCGCCTGCACGTTGAACTCCGACGGCGAGGTTGTCCGCACGCCCGGGAGGCGGTCCATCATCCGGGTCATCCAGCTGGGCTTGAAGCGCCACTCCCCGTTCACGTCTCCGATCAGGCTGCGCGCCGGCTCCTCGCCGAGCCGCGGACGGAGGTCCTGAGCGCCGCGGCTTTCGTACATGAACGCGCCGCCCAGGTTGCGGTCGCGACCGTCGTAGCGGAACGCGCTGCCGAGCAGCGTGCGACCGGCCTGCTGGAACAGCGGAGCATAGGAGTAGTCGATGCTGAGGTTGTCCGCCGGGCCGAGCTGGCGCTTGAGCGAGATGCGCCCCAGGTCGTAGTCGACGGTGTAGTCGACATCGCGCACCCACGTGCGGCCGTTGACCGTCACCACTTCGGAGCCTTCGATGATGTTGCCGCGGCCGAGCGGAATCTCGCCGGCGACCTTCTGGGCGGTGAAGTCCACCATGATGCGGTAGTCGGCATCGCGGCGCTCGGGGTTGTAGCGGTCGTAGATCACCGGATTGGGCTCGTTCTGAGTGGGCAGCGAGCCGTCGAGCTTCACCCGGCGATTGAGCACCGCCGAAATCGCGTCCTCGAACGGGAACCCGGAGTTGAGCCGCGGCGCGAACGGACGCGGCTCGAGGAAGTAGAGCGTTCCGTTCTCGTAGTCGACGAACAGGCGGGTCCCGAACTTTGCGTCGTTGTTGGCGGTGCCATCGACTTTGCCGTCCCGGCCCCGGACCGGACGGCCGCTCGATTCGTCGAAGTTGTCGAGACCCAGCACCTCGATGTAGGGCACCGCTTCACCGGTGCTCGACGACAGCGAAGTCCGCGGCGGCTCGTCATCCCCGCGCTTGATCTCCATCTGGAAGCTGGTCGCATCGATGCGCTGCCCGGGGAGCTGGTAGAAGTTCTTGAGCTCGAGATGGCGCACCGGCGTGAACAGCGTATCGATGAAGTTGCCCTGCGTGTCGCGATCGAGCTCGCCGAGCGGCGCGCGGATCAGCTTCATCGACAACTCCCCGACCTGCGTCCCGCCGTCGTTCACGAACAGCGTGTCGCCGCCGACGCGGGTCTGACCGATCACGTTGTTCTGGCTGTCGAGCACATTCGCGGTGTAGGTGACCGCGAGCCGCTGATCGTAGTTGAGCGGCTGGCGCACCTTGATCACCTTCCAGCGGGGTCCGTAGATGTCCTGCAGAATCTCGTAGTCCTGATCCGCCCCCTGCAGCAGCTGACGGAAGTTGCCACGCAGCGACAGCGTGTCCGTGTCCGCCGCGCGCGGGTCCATGAAGGCACGGCCGCGCACCGTGATGTCGGTGTTGTTGTAGTTGCCGTCGTCGCGGTAGAGCGTGATGTTCCCGTCGGGGATGTCGAGCAGCTCGCTATTGGGGTCGTAGAGAAAGAAGTACGTGCCGCGGATGTACTCGTGGGCGTAGATGGTCCAGGTCTGGCGGGTGGCACCGCCGGTGTAGGACGCGCGCTCACTGCGGCCTTCCTGCTTGCTCGCGAGCACCGTGAAGTCCACCGGCCCGAGACGGCTCGCGGCCTTGACGCCGAACAGTCCTTCGTTGCGTCCGCTGTAGGAGACGTACTGGGTGCCGGGCAGGCTGAGGTTGGTGTTGCCGAGATCGAGCGCCTGGATCAGATCGTCTTCGTCGCCCTTGTAGTTGATCGCGATCCGGTTGGCGAGCGGGATCTGGTTGAGCGAGTTCTGAAGCAGGTTGACCCGGATGCGGTCGGAGAGCTGGCCCTCGAGACGGATATCCAGGTCCTGCTGCATGTCGAGCGAGGGGAACAGCGAGCGCTTCTGCCCGAGCTGGCCGGTCTGCTGGTTGGTCCAGTTGCTCTCGCCCGAGAGCCGGATGTTCTCCGAGCCCGAGACGTTGAGCGACGGGCTGCCGGGGCCGAGCAGATTCTGGACCTGCCGCGGCAGCAACCCCGGAAGCTGGAACGACAGCCCGGTGGTGGTCGGCCCGGTCCCCGCGGTGTTGGCACCCAGCGAGTTGATGCTCTGGCGCGACTTCTCCATCCACTGGCGCCGGAAGGTGGAGCGCAGGAGTTCCGCGTTGTAAGCCGAGAGGGTCTGGCGGGAACCCCCGCCGAGCTGGACCTCGCCCAGCTCCTGGATCACGCTGACCTCGCCCGAGTCCGGGTCGACCTGGACCCGGAAGCGGCGCGCATCGGCGGTGATCGCCACCACACCGGCGCGCACGAGCGTAGGGGCCACCGCCCCCAGCACGAGCTCGTTTTCGAGCGCGAGCAGGCTCGCCGACTTCCACGGCGTGGGAATGGTATCGGTAACCGCGGTCCTCTTGGCCTTCATGCCGAACCCCGGAATTTTCAGACCGGGGAAACCGGGAAGGCTGATCAAAAGAGCCAGAGCGGGAACGCTCAGCGGACTCAGCATGGGGTTCCGAACAGGGGGTGGGTCCCGCAGCGAGGGACGGAGGCGCGGACCCTAGCAGGCCAACTCTCGATGGTCAAAGCTTTTACAGCCAGAATACCTTCGCAACGAACCGGGCCGGTGGGGTACTGTGCGGATCCATGCGCATTCTGAACTGGTACATCCTTCGTCTCCACCTGGTTCCATTCCTTCTCGGGTTCGGCGTGGTGACGTTCATTCTGGAAATGGACGTCCTGTTCGACTACCTCGATCTGGTCGTGAACCGGGGTGTGGCGATCGGGATCGTGGCCCAGCTGTTTCTGTTGTCCCTCGGCTATATCGTGGCCCTCTCGGCGCCCTGTGCCGTCCTGGTGGCGGTGCTCATGACCTTCGGGCGCCTGTCGCAGGATAACGAGATCACCGCCCTGCGGGCGAGTGGGGTCAATCTCGGGCGCATTCTGCTGGGTCCGCTCGCGGCCGCGGCCCTCGTCACGTGGGGCCTCACGATGTTCAACAACCATGTGCTCCCCGAGTCGAACCACATGTTCGCCAACCTCCTCATCGATATCGGCCGCATGCGCCCGACAGTGAAACTCCAGGAGGGCACGTTCGTCACCGACTTCCCGGGCTACAACCTGCTCGTCCAGTCGGTGAACGGACGCACCAACGAGCTCAAAGGGGTGACGATCTATCAGTTCAACCCCGGCGGGCCGCCGACCACGATCATCGCGCAGGGCGGGTTCCTGTCGTACACGCCCGATGGCCGCACCGCGGTGCTCAAGCTGCGAGACGGCGAGATCCACGACGTCCCGCAGGACGAACCCGGCGCCCACAAGTACCGGCGTCTTGTTTTCAAGCAGCACACGCTCTACATCGCGAATGCCGGCGGCATTCTCGAACGCTCGATCCGCGACAGCCGCAGCGATCGCGAGATGAGCGCGCGAACGCTCATGACCGAGCGCAATCGCATCCGCCACGAATACGGACAGTCGCTCGCGGTCCATCGGGTGCGCCTGCAGAACCTCGGCCTGGCGCCGGAGAAGTTCGAGCGCGTGGACCAGGCGACGCACCTCTCGCCGGCCGGCCTCGCCGTACTGTGGCGACAGCTCACCGCCGCCCGCGATCCGCTCGAAGATCTCGCCAAGGAGCAGCCCGCGATCGGCACCGAGCTGGACCTGATGCGGCTCGAGCGCGACGAGTTGCGCCGGCGCGTGGCGGGCCTGTCGGTCGAGATCCACAAGAAGTTCTCGCTGCCGGTCGCGTGCATCGTATTCGTCTTGATCGGCGCCCCGCTCGGCATGCGTGTGCGTCGTGCAGGTCCGGCGGTCGCGTTCGTGTCGATCGGCTTCTTCCTGTTCTACTACCTGTGCCTGGTGGGCGGCGAGGAACTCGCGAACCGGCTGCTGCTGCCGCCGTGGCTCGCGATGTGGCTGCCGAACATCGTGCTCGGCGTGTGGGGTCTGTTCTCCACGCTGCGCGCATGCGAACTGCTCCCCACCCGCCGCCATGCGCCCTCGCCCGTGAGCCGCGCCGCGTGAAACTGCTCGACCGCTACGTCATGCGCGAGTTCCTCGGCTACCTGGTGCTCGGGCTCTCGGGCTTCATCGTGATCTTCATCGTGGTCGACATCTTCGAGAAGATCGATGTGTTCCTGGATCATCGCGCCGGGCTCGACCTGATCGCGCGCTTCTACCTGTACCGCGCACCGGAAGTCGTGGTCCAGGTGCTGCCGGTCGCACTCCTGCTCGCGACGTTCCTCGCCCTGGGGCAGCTCAACAAGTTCGGCGAACTGACCGCGATGCGCGCCTCCGGGATCTCGCTGATCCGCATCCTCACTCCGGTGCTCGCAATGGCGGCCGTCGCATCGGTGGTGGCACTGATGCTGAGCGAGATCGTGGTGCCGGGTGCCAATCGCGAGCGCGATGACATCTACGAGGAACAGATCCAGAGCATGCGGCGCGAGACCGTGACGGAGCGCCCGGATCTCACCTACCTCGGCTCGGGCGGGCGGATCTACTACGTGCGTCTCTATCTGGTGCGCGAGCAGCGCATGCACGAAGTGTCGCTGCAGGAGTTCGCCGGCGACTCGCTGGCGCGCCGGATCGACGCGTCCGAGGCGACGTGGGACGGCAAGCAGTGGGTGTTCACTTCGGGCATCGAGCGCACGTTCTCGACCGATCACGAAGTCGCGCGGCCGTTCGGCCGCATGGTGATCGAAGGCCTCAAGGAAAAGCCCGCCGACTTCGCGAAGGAGAACCGCACGCCGGCCGAGATGAACTATTTCGAGCTGCGGGCGTTCGTCGACCGCCTGCGCGCGAGCGGCGGCATCGTCTCGCGGTATCTCGTCGACCTCCACCTGAAGCTCGCGTTCCCGCTCGTCAACTTCATCGTCGTCATCATCGGCGCCTCACTCGCCACACAGCTGCGACTGCAGAGTGCCGCGGTCGGTTTCGGTCTCTCGGTCGCGATCTCGTTCATCTACTACGCGCTGATGCGCACCGGCCAGGCGCTCGGTCACACCGGTGCACTGCCACCGTATGCCGCGGCGTGGATCGGGGATGTGGTGTTCGGGATCATCGCGCTGATCATGCTAGCCCGCGCGCAGAGCCGCTAGCAGGCCGCTGGGAAACCCGATTGCTGCGTTGCTCGGGCGCTCTTCGCTGCGAAGTGTCCTGCGGACACGTCTCGCTCATCGCTTCCTCGCGCCTTGCACTCGGGCTTCCCAGCAGCCTGCTACAAGTCGAAGGCCTGATCCAAAGTATCGATCTCTGTGCAGCGAGCGACGTCGCGGCGGAACTCGCCTCCGAGGGCGATGAGGTAGCGGCCGTGGGAAGCGCCTTCCACGACGTGGCGCACCCCGGCTGCATCCGCGGGTGCGGTGCGCATCGCGAAGCGCGCGGCGGGGCCTTCGATCGTGGCTCCCCGCTCGGCCAGTGCGCGGCACAGCCAGCCTGCGAACGCGGTGTCCTCGAGGCTGAAGCGCCCGAGCTTGCCGGAGCACACGATCACCACGTGACGTTCCCCCGCGACGCGGCGCAGCACGGCGGACGCGTTCACGAACGCGCCGAGCACGCGGTGTTTTGCGCGCGCGGCGTTCAGCATGCCGATCGATCCGTTGGTCGAGGCGAAAATCAGCGGGCGTCCCGCGACGACGTCGCGCCCATATTCGGCCGGCGAGTTGCCGAGATCGAACCCCGCAATGATCCGCCCGTCACGCTCCCCGCACAGCAGGGCGGTCGGATGTTCGCGGCGCGCTGCGTGCGCGGCCTCGATGGTGGCGACCGGAATCACCTGAGTCGCGCCGTTCGCAAGCGCGTGGGTGAGCGTGCTGGTGGCACGCAGCACATCGACGATCACGGCGGTGGCGTGGTCCGGCACCGGTTCGGCAGCCGGCGTCAGCAAGACACGCACACTCGGCAACGGCACCCCGGCTAGCGTGCGGCGGCGGCGGTTTCCGGCTTCAGCATCATTTCGACGAAGCGCGTGTCGAGATCGCCGCTCTGGAAGCGCGGATGCCGCAGCGCGAGCTGATGGAACGGAATCGTCGTCTTGATTCCTTCGACGATCATCTCGTCGAGCGCGATCTGCATCCGGCGAACGGCTTCGGGACGATCCTTGCCGCGCGTGATGAGCTTGCCGATCATCGAGTCGTAGAACGGCGGCACCGAGTATCCGGCATAGACGTGGCTGTCGACGCGCACCCCGGGGCCGCCGGGCTTGTACCAGTAGGTCACCTTGCCCGGGCTCGGACGGAACCCGTGCTCGTAGTCCTCGGCGTTGATGCGGCACACGATCGCGTGCCCGCGCCACTCGACGTCGGCCTGCTTCACCGACAGCTTCTCGCCGGCGGCGATCAGAATCTGTTCCTTGACCAGATCGAGGCCCGTGACTTCTTCGGTCACCGGATGCTCCACCTGGATGCGCGTGTTCATCTCCATGAAGTAGAACGAGCCGTCCTGGTCGAACAGGAACTCCATGGTGCCTGCGTTCACGTAGCCGATCGATTGCGCGCCCTTGGCGGCGATCACGCCGATCTTCTTGCGCTGCGCTTCGCTCAAGAATGGGCTCGGCGCCTCTTCGATCAGCTTCTGATGGTTGCGCTGCACCGAGCACTCGCGCTCGCCGAGATGGATCAGGTTGCCGTGGCTGTCGCCGAACAGCTGGAACTCGATGTGCCGCGGCTTGACCAGATACTTCTCGAGGTACACGGCGTCGTTGTTGAATGCCGCGCCCGCCTCCGCCTGCGCGATGCCGAAGCCGGCGCGCAGCTGCTTGTCGTCCCACGCCACGCGCATGCCGCGACCGCCGCCACCCGCCGATGCCTTGATGATGACGGGATAGCCGATGTCCTTGGCCAGGCTCTGCGCCTCGTCGGCGCTGCTGAGCGTGCCTTCGCTGCCCGGCACCAGCGGCAGGCCCGCCGCGCGCATGCTGCGGCGCGCTTCGGCCTTGTCACCCATCCGGCGAATCATCTCGGGCGTCGGACCGATGAACGTGAATCCGCACGACGCGCACACTTCGGCGAAGTGGGCGTTCTCGGACAGGAATCCGTAGCCGGGATGGATCGCGTCGGCACCGGTGACTTCGGCGGCCGAGATCAGGCGCGGAATGTAGTTGTAGGAATGCGCGGGGTGCGGAGGGCCGATGCACACCGACTCGTCGGCGAGACGGACGTGCAGGCTGTCGCGGTCGGCTTCGCTGAACACCGCGACCGTCGAGATGTTCAACTCACGACAGGCCCTGATCACCCGCAGCGCGATCTCGCCACGATTGGCGATCAGGACCTTTCGGAACATCGCCCGCTAACGGCCGGAGCGGCCGGAGCCGCCCGATGCGGAGCGCGGCATCGCCGTCGACTCCAGTCCGCTGACTCCCGAATCGCCGGCGCCGGTCGAATCCACCGGCTGCCACGTGCGGTCCGAAGTGGCGATGATGCCCTTGAGCTTGAGGCTGAGCTCGTTCGGGTTGTTGCAGTTCTTGAGCGCCTCTTCCTCGGAGATCAGGCCGTCGCGCAGCAGTCCGAGCACCGACTGGTCGAAGGTCTGCATGCGGTACTGCGAGAAGCCCTCCGCCATCGCCTGCTGGATCATCGGCGTCTTGTCCTGATTGAGGATGTAGTCCTTGATCGTCGGCGTGTTGATCATCGCCTCGACCGCGGGCACGCGGCCCTGGCCGTCGACGCGCGGCACCAGTCGCTGGCACACGACAGCGCGCAGATTGGACGCCATCGACAGGCGGACTTCGTCGTGCTGGTGCGGCGGTTAGAACGACACGATGCGCTGGATGGTCTGCACCACGTCGGTGGTGTGGAGCGTCGAGAGCACCAGATGTCCGGTGTCGGCGGCCATCAGCGCGGTGCGCATGGTCTCGAGGTCACGGACTTCGCCGACCAGGATGATGTCCGGATCCTGGCGCAGCACGTACTTCAAGCCGTCGTGGAACGACCGCGTGTCGAGTCCCAGCTCGCGCTGATGGCTGAACGACAGATTGTCGCGGTGCAGGAACTCGATCGGATCCTCGATCGTGAGGATGTTGCGCGTGGTCGTGCTGTTGATCGCGTCGATCATCGAGGCGAGCGTGGTCGACTTGCCCGAGCCGGTGCGGCCGGTGACGAGGATGAGTCCGCGCGGCGAGAACGCCAGCTCGCGCACCACACCCGGCAGCACCAGCTCCTCGATGCTCGGCACCTCGACCGGAACGTGCCGCAGCGCCAGCGCGGGCGTGCTGCGCTGCATGAAGATGTTCGCGCGGAACCGCGCGAGACCCGAGACGCCGAACGCGAAGTCGATCTCGTTGTGGGTCGAGAAGTAGAGGCGCTGTTCGTCGTTGAGCAGCTGATTGCACACGTCGCGCAACTGCTGCGCGGTGGGCGCCGGCTCATCGAGCGTGTACAGCACACCGTCGACGCGCACGATCGGAGAGGTGCCGGCCTTGAGGTGAAGGTCGCTCGCGCGCGACGCGATCATCTTGTCGAGTACTTTCCGGATGTTCATGGCCGCAGCTCCCCTTGGGGATTCGCTCCCGATGGCAATCACACCGGCTCGACCAGGAACAACTGCTGGCCGTACTCGACGGGTTGCGCATTCTCCACGAGGACCTTGACGATCTTGCCCTTCACTTCCGACTCGATCTCGTTCATCAGCTTCATCGCTTCGATGATGCAGACGGTCTGCCCGACCTCCACCGTACTGCCGACCTCGACATAGTGGTCGGCATCGGGTGCAGGCGCCGAATAGAACGTCCCCACCATCGGAGACGTGATCGCGACGGTCGTGCTCGGCTCCGGAGCCGCGTGGGCCGGGGCCGCCGCGGGACGCTCCGTGTTCACGGACGGCGGCGGAGGAGCCGAATATCCGTGCGTCACGGCCGCGCCGAATGCGGAGATCCGGACCGAACGGTCGCCGGAACTCAATTCGAGCTCGCCAATGCCCGTACGCTGCACGAGCCGGATGAGCCGCCGGATTTCGGCGACCTCCAGGGAACCCATCAGCGCACTTCGCGAGTTATCGGCGGCGACCGGAGGTGGCTTCACCCCCTTGCGCGCCTTCGCCTGCTTGCCGCTCTTACGCCTGGCTGCCACGTCGGATGTGCCCCGCTAGCGCCCGCAGCCCGAGTGAATAGCTGTCGGGGCCGAAGCCCTGGATGACCCCGATGGCCACGTCGGAAATGAACGAGTGGTGCCGGAACGACTCGCGGCGATGGGGATTGGTGAGATGCACCTCGACCACGGGTAACCGGGTCGCGAGTACGGCGTCGCGGAGCGCGACGCTGGTGTGGGTGAAACCGCCCGGGTTCAGCAGGACGCCATCCATCCTGCCGACTGCGCCGTGAAGCGCGTCGATGAGCACGCCTTCATGGGCCGTCTGCAGCGTTTCGAGCGCACAGCCGAGCTCCTTCGCGAGTTCGTGGAGCCAGAGTTCCAGCTCCGCGAGGGTGATGCTGCCATAGACATCGGGCTCACGGGCGCCCAGCGCGTTCAGGTTCGGACCGTGCAAGACCATCACGTGAAGCATCGATTCCGCACCTCACTGTCGTGCTCCCGCTTCGATCAGCGCGGCACGCACGGCGCCCGCCGGAATCAGGCGCGGCACGCTAGCATGGCCCAACCGGGGCGTCAAAACCCAGCGCACGCGCGCATCGCGCCGCTTCTTGTCGTGCGCCATCGCCGCGAACAGGTCCGCGACCGGCACGCCCGGAATTCTCGCAGGAAGACGCCACGAATCGAGCAGCGCTTCGAGCCGGGCGCGCGCGGCGTCGTCGAGGCCCGCGTGTTTCTGCGACAGCCGGGCCGCAACGCGCATGCCGATCGCGACCGCTTCGCCGTGGCGCGGCCCGCTGTATC
This sequence comes from Candidatus Eiseniibacteriota bacterium, assembly GCA_031364845.1. Classification (GTDB taxonomy): domain Bacteria; phylum Eisenbacteria; class RBG-16-71-46; order RBG-16-71-46; family RBG-16-71-46; genus JANLWX01. The sequence continues at coordinate 13,389 of JANLWX010000130.1, read as the reverse complement.
CGAGCGCCGACTCGATCGCGTGTCCCAGGGTGTGGCCGAAGTTGAGCGCGGTCCGCACGCCGCCTTCACGCTCGCGCTCATCGCGGCGGACGATGCCCGCCTTGGCGCGGATCGAGCCGCGCACCGCGCGCTCGAGTGCCGCGGGATCGCGGGCGATCAGCGCTTCGCCGTCACGCTCGATCGCGCGAAACAGCGCCGCGTCGACGGCGAATCCGGTCTTCACCACCTCCGCCATCCCCGCGCGGTACTCGCGCGGCGTGAGCGTCTGGAGAAGATCGGGATCCACCAGCACGCCCGCCGGATGATGGAACGCCCCCGCGAGATTTTTCCCCGCGACGAGGTCGACGCCGGTCTTCCCCCCGACACTGCTGTCCACTTGCGCGACCACCGTGCTCGGCACCGCGATCCAAGTGATCCCGCGCATCCAGGTCGCCGCCGCGAATCCCGCGAGGTCCCCGACCACACCCCCGCCGAGCGCCACCACCCCATCCCCGCGCTCGAGCCCCATCGATGCGAAGGCGTCCCACAATCGGGCGACCTCGCGCGGACGCTTGGCCCGCTCCCCGCGCGGAACGATCAACGTGTCGCAGGAGATGCCCGCCCGCGCGAGAGCCTTGCGTGCGGCATCTCCGTGCAGTTGATCGACACGGGCGTCGGTCACCAGCGCGACGCGCCGAATTCCGGCTAGAGAACGAACCCAGACACCGAGCGACGCAAGCGACCCGCGGCGGATACGCACCGCGCTGCTCAAACGTCGTGGCGGATACTTGAGAAGGAGGTCGGAAGACACGCCGGCAGTATAGCGTCAGCCGCCGAGCAAGAAAGCCAGCCGTCGGGGCGGGCACGGCCGCAGGACGCTGAAGGACCCGAGTGCAAGGCGCGAGGAGCGAGACGTGTCCGCAGGACATTTCGCAGCGACGACGGGTGCCCGCTTTAGCGGGTGCGAGCAACGCAGCAATCGGGTTCTTCAGCGTCCTGCGGGCTTGAGCTTGTCCAGCTCGAGATTGAGCTTCTGTATCTGTCGCTCGATCTCCGCCGCGCGCGCCGGCGAATCCGAACCCGCATCGGCCCATTGCGGCGACGCCACGGTCGACTCACCAAGTACGATCCGGCTGCGCTGCTGCACCTCGTCGCGTACCCACACCAGATCGATCGAGACGCCGGGACGCGTCGACGACACCCAGCGCGCGAGATGATCCGCGTACTCGACCCGCTCGCGGTCGAATCCCACGATCAGGTCGCCGCGGCGCAGCCCCGCGCGCATGGCAGGACCGTTCGCCTGGATGTCCTCGACCAGCGCTCCGATCGGAACCCGCACACCGGGCTCGGATTCGCTCTCGATGCTCGCGCTGCGCGTGCTCACGCCGAGAAAGCCGTGCGGAACCCGCCCGTCGCGCTGCAGTGATTCGAGCGCGGGCTGGAGCGTGACCGAAGGCAGCACGAAGCTCATGCCGCCGGGCCTGCGGTTCGAATCCGGCCCGCGCACGCCGGGATCGGGCGAGCCGAGTTCTCCCTGCACGAGGCCGACCAGCTCGCCGCGCGTATTGAGCGCGGCACCGCCGCTGTTGCCGGGATAGACGACGTTCGTGAGCTGGAGCAGCGGCTGGCGCGGATCGGGATAGATCGTCGCCACGTTGCCGACCGACTGTGTCGGCTGCCCGCGGTACGACGTTCCGAGCGCGATCACCCAGTCGCCGGGCTGCGCGAGCGTCTCCGCCAACCGGATCGGCGGAAGCCGCAGACCGTCGGCCTGGACCACGGCGATGTTGTAGACCAGATCGATCCCGCGGACGTGACCCTCGACCTGTACGCCGCTCTGGGTGCGGATCATCACCCGTTCGGCGCCGAGCACCACGCTCGCGGTGGTGATGATCGATTCGTCGCCGACCGCCACTCCCGATCCGACGCGGGTGTGCAGCCGCTTCGAGGTTCCGGAACGGCCACGATCGCGCATCATGATGCGCTGCGCCACCACGGTCACGACCGAGGGGGCGGCGACCCGCGCGATGCGGTCGACGTCGGTCTCGAGTGCGGACAGCGTCCCCTGAGCGCCGATCGAACGCGGAGCGAACGTCGATCCCATGAGCAGGAGTGCGAAGAGCCGCGAAGCCAGTGTCAGGCGGAAGTTCATGCGAAGGCTCAGAAGCTCACCACGGCCTGCTCGGTGCGGATCTCGCCGGGACCCGGACGCGTCACTGCGGCACGGCCGCGCTTGAGCATCACGGGATCGAGTACGAACTCGATGTCGTCACTGTGATCGAACACGCTGTCGGCAACTCCGGCAATGGCCGCGTCACCCGCCGGCACCGGAGCGAGCACAGGGGCTTCGGCCGGAACGGACTGGGTCGTGGTCGGCTCGGCCGACGCCATGCGATCGGCATCGGGCGCGGGACGCGTCATGCCCATCCACTGAACGACGAGCGTGGCGGCCACCGCCAGTGCGGCCGCGGCCGCGGTCGCCGGAACCCACATCGGCCGGCGCTGGGGCAGGGCATCGTGGGCCGGAGCCGCGCGGCGCGTGCGCAAAAGCGTCCGCTCGAGCAGATCCGGTGAGGCTTCGTGGCGCGGCAACGCGCTCACCGCCTCAACGGTGCGGGCGAAATCCTCGTACTGCGTCCGGCATTCGGTGCACGACGAGAAGTGGGCGTCCAGCCGCTCGCGTTCCGCCAGGGTCGTCTCGTCGTCCCAGAAGGCTCCGAAGAGCCGGCGTGCTTCATGACACTTCATTCGGTCCCATCCCTGCGCAGCATCGGCTGCAGTTTGCGCTTGAGCATGTTGCGCGCCCGGTTGATGCGTGACCGGACGGTTCCCCCGGGAACACTCAGCACCACGGCGATCTCTTCGTACGCCATGCCTTCGATGTCGCGCAGCACCAGCGCCACGCGGTACTTTTCGGGCACCGTTGCGATCGCGCGCCCGATTTCTTCCTTGAGTTGCTCGCGCTCCATCGATCGTTCGGTGCCTTCGCGTGTGTCGGCAAACACCATCGCGCTGTCCTGCAGCACCTCTTGAAGCGCATCCAGACTGAACCAGTTGCGGCGCCGAACCCGCCGGCGAATTTCGTTCTTCGCCAGATTCACGGCGATCGTGAACAGCCACGTCGAGAGCTTGGATCCGCGCCGGTAGTTCCGCCGGTGGACGTAGACCCGGACGAACACCTCCTGTGCCAGATCGTCCGCGCACTCGCGGTCGTTCAGAACCCGGCTCACCAGATTCGTGATCCGTCCCTGATACCGGCGGACCAACTCGGCGAACGCGCGCTCCTCATCCTCGGCGACGCGGGCCATGAGGTCCTCGTCGGAAAGGCTGAGTATCGGTGGCGGAACCGGATCTCGGTCGGACGGCACGGGCAGACTCACTCCTCGCATTTACACCGCGCTGACGAAACCGGTTCCCGGCAGGTCAGCGGATTCCGGCCAGCTTGGCTTTGACCTGTGGGTTGGCCGCGTTCAGCGACAGACTCAACTGGTACTGGCGGCGGGCCAGATCGAGCAGTTTGAGGTCGCGGTACACGTCCCCCAGATGCTCGTGGACGACCGGATCTCCGCCGGTAAGCCTAACGGCGCGTTCAAGTTCCACGCGCGCTTCTTCCAGGCGCCCGAGCCGGTAGAACACCCAGCCCAGCGAATCGACGTAGGCCCCATTGTCGGGATCGGCCGTGAGTGCGCGGCGGATCAGCGCGAGCGCCTCGTCGAGGTTCCGGCGATGGTCGGCGAGCAGGTATCCGAGGAAGTTGAGCCCGCGCGGGCTGTCGGGCTCGGCCCGGAGCGCGTCGCGCACCGCCCACTCGGCGCCCTCGATGTTGCCATTCAGCTCGCGGACGGCCCCGATTTCGAGCAGGACGACCAGCGTGTCGCCCCCGCGTGCGAGGATCGAGGACCACAACGACTCGGCCAGCGCGTACTCCCGGTTTCCCTGATAGAAGCGCGCGAGCAACAGCCGCGGGCCCAGCGAATCCGGGGCGGAATCCACCGCCTTGCGCGCCCGCACGATCGCCCCGCGGTCATCGCCGGTGAGCGCACGCGCCTGGGCGGCGAGTTGGTCGCCGAGCGGGGCCGGCGCCGAACGCGCCCATTCGTCGGCGATCGTCACGCCCTCGGCGCCTTTGCCGTTGCGCGCCAGCATGCCGATCACCCGCAGCAGGCGGTCCTCGTCGGTCCCCGCGCGCTCACGCAAGCGCGCGGTCAGGCGTTTCGCTTCGGACGTCCGCTTGGATCGATACGCGAGGTCGGTCAATACCTCGAGCGCTACGAAGTCGTCGGGCTGCTCCTGATTCACGCGCACCGCTTCGCGATACGCTTCGTCCCAGCGCTTCTCGCGCGCGAGCAACTGCACAAGCCGGCGGCGCGTCGCAGGATCGGTGGTGTGAAGCTCGAGATGGCTGCGGTAGAGCTCGATCGCCTCCTTCGTGCGACCCTGGCCCTCGCGGATCCAGCCCTGCATGAACGAAATTCCGGGACGCTGCGGGGCGATGTCGATCGCCTGCGCCAGCGCGCGATCCGCCGCCTCGAAGTTTCCGAGACGCGCCTCGGAACTCGCGAGCTGGAACCACGCCTCGCCGTCTTCGAAGTCCTGGAACGTCGTCTTGCGCCACGCTTCGGCCACGATGTCGGTGCGACCGAGCTGTTCGGCCACTCGCGCCAGCGTGCGGGCGTACTCGGTCTGGGTGGAGTCGCCGGCGACCGCGGCCAGCAGCGTCACGAGGGCATCGGGCGCGCGGCCGAGGTTGAATTGCGCGGCGCCCTTGAGCCACAGCAGATGCGGATCACCGGGGATCTGCTCGAGTCCGCGCTCGGCAAACTCGAGCGAGCGCGCGGCATCACCGATGCGCGCGGTGAGCTCGCTGACCCGGGACGCGATACCCGCGGAGCGCGGCTCGAGCGCGAGTGCCCGGTAATACTCCCGCAGCGCCTCGGCGTGCTCCCCCGCCTCCTCGAGCAGAAGTCCCGCGGTGTAGCGGCGGATCGCTTCCTCGCTCGCGTAGGAACCCGTGGAATCCGCGGGTGCCGCGGGTGCTGCAGGTGCCGCAGGTGCCGCAGGTGCCGCCACCGGAAGCGTGAGCACGAGACACAGCGCACAGAACGAGAAAGAGAGCGAGCGTTTCACGCGAAGAAGCGTAGCACGCACGCGGAGCGGCTCACCATGCGAGGCGCAAAATCGGCTCTGAAATCGCGCGAACGCGGCGCGCGGGCCTGCGAGAACGGGCGGCCTCGTGAGGAGGCCGCCCGCGATCGCAATCGTGTCTCGAAACGCTCAACGTGGACGGCGACGGCCACGTCTTCCGAACGCCGCCTGTGCGGCCGCATCACCGCTCGCATCCGCTCGCGGCTCCGGCGCCGAAGTCTCCGGGCGCGCATCGGGCACCCACTGCGTCTCCTCGCGCGCTTCGGGCTCGAAGCGGGCTTCCGGCGGTGCTTCATCGACCGGCACCTCCCGCGCCCTGCGAGGCTCACGTGCCGGACGCGGCTCACGTGCCGGGCGGGCCTCACGTTCCCGCGGCTCGCGCTCCTGCACCGAGCGCGGATCCGGAGCCCGCCGGAAACTCTTGCCTTCGGGCTCATCGGCATCATCGGTTCGATATTCGTGGCGCGAACTTCCCCCGCGACGCGCCGGGGCCTCGGTCTCATGTCCGAATACGGACGGGATCCCGGCTTCGGACGTTTCGGTCGCCACGTCCTCCGTGATCGCGAAAGGATCGACATGCCGCTCTTCGAGCGGACCTTCCGGACGCCCGATCTCCTCGTCGTCGTAGTCGTCATCCTCTAACGACGCGAGCGATCCCGGTGCGTCGGCGTACGGCCGTTCGCCCCGCGGCTCGGGCAGCGGTTCGATCCGCGCCGGGCGCGCCTCGCGCGCCTCAGGCCGGCGCACGATGCGGCCTTCGCCGCGCGACTCACGCCGCGGCTCGGGAGTCCGCTCCGCTTCCGGATCCAGTTCCATCTCGAGCTCCGGCTCGTCGGCGATGTAGCCTGCGCTCGAGGGACTCTCGACGACTTCGTCGCCATCTTCACGACGCACACGGCCACCCCGGCGTCCGCGACGGCGGTGACGGCTGTCGTCATCCTCGTCGATCTCGACCGTGGCCGCGCGCGTGTGTACGCGCGGCGCTTGCACGTCGGCCGGAACGTCACTCACCACCTTGTGGTTCGCGCGCTCGAGCGCATCACGCGCCGCAGCCTGCTCGGCTTCCTTCTTGTTGCGGCCCTTGCCGCTTCCCATCAAGCGCCGGCCCACCATGACCTCGACCATGAACTGCTTCGAGTGATCGGGACCCATCTCGCTGCGGATGCGGTAGACAGGATGCGTGCGGAAGGTGCTCTGAACGTACTCCTGCAGGTGGCTCTTGTAGTTGGTGTGGCGCTTGTCGGCGGCGATCTCGCGCGCGTCGTTCAAGAGCCAGCGATGGATGAATTCGCGCGCGGTCTCGAAGCCCTGGTCCAGGTAGATGGCGGCGACCACCGATTCGAAGCCGTCCGCCAGGATCGACAGCCGCTGCCGGCCGCCCGATTCCACCTCGGAGTGGCTCATGAACACGAAGCGCCCGAGGCCCATCGCCAGCGCGCGCCGCGACAGAATCGCCTTCGACACCAGCAGCGACTTGGTCTTGGTGAGCTGGCCTTCGTGCTCGGTGGGATGGGCACGATAGAGGAACTCGCTGGTGACGAGTCCGAGCACGGAGTCCCCGAGGAACTCGAGGCGCTCGTTGGACTGGCGCGCGCTCTTGCCACTCACGCTCAAGTACGAACGGTGCGTGAGCGCGAGTCGCAGCAGTTCCGGATCCTTGAAGTGGATCTGGTAGTGGCGGGAGAAATCCTCCATCAGCCGCGATTCCTGATCGCCCGCCGCGGCAGCCGGCGTCGGAGCCGGCTTGGGCGCGGCGAACAGGCCGAGGAACCAGCTCCAGAAACCGGAGCGTGGCGGAGGAGTCTGCGGATTGCGCGGACCGCGCGAGCGGCCGCGGCCGCCGCGCCGGCGCGAGCGGCGTTTTACGTCAGCGCTTTCAGAGCCAGGGTCACGTTGTGTCCCCCGAACCCGAACGAGTTCGAGAGAGCGGCCTTCACGCGTCTTGCGCGGGCCTGATTCGGTACGAAGTCTAGGTCGCATTGAGGATCCGTTTGTTCCAGGTTGATGGTGGGTGGAACGATCCCGTGCACGAGGGTGAGCGCGGTGACGACCGCTTCAAGTCCGCCGGCGGCACCGAGCAGGTGGCCGGTCATCGACTTGGTGGAGCTCATCATGAGGCGCTTCGCGTGGTCGCCGAACACCGACTTCACCGCGAAGACCTCGATCGGGTCTCCCGCAGGTGTGCTGGTGCCGTGGGCGTTGATGTATTCCACGTCCTCGGGCGCGATGCCGCCGTCCTCGAGCGCCCGCTTCATGGCGCGCGCTGCCCCGTTGCCGTCTTCGCTCGGGGCGGACATGTGATAGGCATCTCCTGAGGCGCCGTAACCGATGAGCTCACAGATGGGTCGTGCTCCGCGACGGCTGGCATGTTCCTCGGTCTCGAGAACGACGATGCCGGCTCCCTCCCCGATCACGAATCCGTCCCGTTCGGCGTCGAACGGACGGCTTGCGCGCTGCGGGTCTTCGTTCCGTGTAGACAACGCTCGCATGTTTCCGAAGCCGGCCACGGCCATCGGCGTGATGGTGGCTTCGCTTCCGCCTGCGAGGATGCAGTCGGCGTCGCCTGCTCTGAGGAGCCGCAGGGCTTCGCCGATCGCATGTGCGCTCGATGCGCATGCGGAGACCGGGCAGAAGTTCGGACCGCGCAGGCCGAACTGGATGGAGACATGTCCCGGTGCCATGTTGGTGATCATCATCGGGATGAAGAACGGACTGACTCGTCCGTGCCCCTTCTCGATGAGCGCGCGATGTTGTGTTTCGAATGTTTCCATGCCGCCGATGCCCGAACCGATCACGACTCCGATCCGGTCGCGATCGAGTGAGTCGAGATCGAGCCCGGCACTTCCGATCGCCTCATGCGAGGCTGCCACCGCGTACTGGACGAACCGGTCCATGCGCTTGGCTTCCTTGCGATCGATGATGCCTTCGACGCTGAAATCCTTCACCTCGCAGCCGAATCGTGTGCTGTAGGTGGACGCGTCGAAACGCGTGATCGGCCCCGCGCCGGATTTGCCGGCGAGGAGATTGTCCCAGCAGTCTTGCGTGTTGTTTCCGAGCGGCGAAATGACGCCGGTCCCGGTGATGAACACCCGGTGCTCGTGTTGCGACATTGATCTACCTCGGCGAGGGTTCACGCCAAGTCCGAGATCCGCCCCTCGACTTCTCGGGAAGCATGGGGCAGATCTCGCGCTGGCCTGACTGGGCTAGTGCCCGCTCAGTCTCAAGCGGTGGCGTGCGACTTCAGATAGTTCATGGCATCGCCGACGGTCTTGAGCTTATCGGCATCCTCATCGGGGATGTCGATTCCAAACTCTTCCTCCAGCGCCATCACCAACTCGACAATGTCGAGCGAATCGGCGCCGAGATCCTCGATGAACTTGGCCTCGGGGGTGAGTTGCTGGGCCTCGACTTCGAGTTCCTTCGCAATGATTTCTTTGACGCGGTCTTCACTGAATGCTGCCACGGATGTTACCTCCTGATTGGGAGAACCTGGTGCGATGCGGAGAGGATGGACATTACATCACCATGCCGCCGTCGACGGTCCAGACTTGTCCCGTGACATAGGATGCACGGGGCGACGAAAGGAAGGCGACGACTTCGGCAACTTCCTCGGGACGACCGAGGCGGCCGAGTGGAATTCTCGAGAGTAAGTCGGCTTGGGCTGCTTCCGGCAGGTTCGCGGTCATCTCGGTTTCGATGAAACCCGGGCACACGGCGTTGACCGTGATCCCACGCCCGCTCAACTCGCGCGCGAGCGACGTGGTGAGCCCGATCAGGCCGGCCTTGGACGCGGCGTAGTTGGCCTGCCCCGCGTTGCCCATCAGCCCGACCACCGACGAGATGTTCACGATGCGCCCGCAGCGCGCCTTCATCATCGAGCGCGCGACCGCGCGGCAGCAGCGGAAGGCGCCCTGCAGATTCGTGTTCACCACGTCTTCCCACTGCGCGTCGTCCATGCGGATCAGGAGTCCGTCGCGCGTGATGCCGGCGTTGTTGACCAGCACATCGACGCGGCCGAGCTGGGCGAGCGCCTGGGCGAAGGCGGCATCGACCGATGCGGTATTCGCGATGTCGGCGGTGAACGCGTGCGCGGTCCGGCCTTCGTCGCGCAGCGTCTTCACGGCCGCCTCGGCTCGCTCGGCGTTGCGATTGAACATCGCGACCGTGGCGCCACGCGCGGCGAGCGCGCGGCACACGGAGTAGCCGATGCCGCGGGCGCCGCCGGTGACGAATGCCACCTGGCCTGCGAGTTCGAGTGCCGGAGTCATCGCCGGAAGTCCTTCCGTCTGCGTCATGACGCCACGCCACCGGCCGGTGCCGGATGGCCGAATGCGGTGAGCGTGGCCCCGAGCGAGTCGGGATCGTCGGCTCCGAACGCGCGGGCCGCGGGATCGGCGGTGCGCAGCAGGCCGCGCAGCACCTTGCCCGTTCCCACTTCGACGAACGCTTCGGGGCGCTGGGCGAGGATCCAGCGCATCGATTCCTCCCAGCGCACCGCACCCATCAGCTGGCGCTTCAAGGACTCGCGCAGTTCCGCGCCGCGTGTCACAGGTGCGGCTGAGACATTGGAGATCACCGGGCACGAAGGATCGCGGAACTCCGTGGAGTCGAGCGAGGCCGAAAGCCCCGCGGCCGCAGATTCCATGAGCGGCGAGTGGAATGCCCCGCTCACCTCGAGCCGGATCGCGCGCCGCGCGCCGTTTGCCTTGGCGACCTCGCACGCCTTCTCGACGCCCGCGATGCTGCCCGAAATCACGACCTGCCCCGGCGCGTTGAGATTCGCGGCGACCACGACTCCGGCCGCCGATGCCTCGGCACACACGGCTTCGACCTGCTCGGCGGTCATGCCGAGGATCGCCGCCATCGTGCCTTCGCGTTCGAGGCCGGCGCGGTACATCAATTCGCCGCGGCGATGAACGAGCGTGAGCGCATCCTCGAACGCGAGCGCCCCTGCGGCAACACACGCCGAGTACTCACCGAGGCTATGCCCCGCGACGAACGACGGGCGCACACCGGCCTTTTCGAGCAGCCGCAGCGCCGCCACACTGTGGGTGAGCAACGCGGGCTGCGCGTGCACGGTCTTCTTGAGCTCGGCCTCGGGACCTTCCCAGCAGATGCGTGACAAGCCGAAGCCGAGCACGCGGTCGGCGGTCGCGAACACTTCGGCCGCGGCCGGGTGCTGATCTGCGAGCGCCTTGCCCATGCCGACACTCTGCGCACCCTGGCCCGGAAACAGGAAGGCGAGCTTCATTTCACTGCCGCATGCGTCGCCGTGCCGGCCGCGAGTGCGACCGATCCGTTCATCGCGGGCAGCGTCCAGCGCGACACCGTCGCACCCCAGGTCGCGCCGCCGCCGAACGCGACGAAGCCGACGTGGTCGCCGGGCTTGAGACGGCCCGTGCGCACGACTTCGTCGAGGCTGATCGGGATCGACGCCGAGGACGTGTTGCCGTAGCGCTCGATGTTGATCACGACCTTGTCTTCGGGGGCTCCGACCCGCCCGCACACCGCATCGATGATGCGGCGATTCGCCTGGTGCGGAATGATGAGGTCGAGATCCGATGCTTCGAGTCCGGCCATGTCGAGCGCGCTGCGCAGGCTCTCTTCCATACCGCGCACCGCGACCTTGAACAGTTCCTTGCCGCGCATCTTGATGAAGTGTCCGCGCTCATCGACCGTCGTGTGCGACGCGGGACTCGCGGCACCGCCAGCCGGCACTTCGAGCAGATCGCCGAGCACGCCGTCGCTGTGCATCGACACGCCGAGGATTCCGTCGCCTTCCGCGCACGGCCGCAGGATCGCGGCACCGGCGCCGTCGCCGAACAGCACACAGGTGTTGCGGTCGGTGTAGTCGACGATGCGCGACAGCGTCTCGACGCCGATCACGAGCACGTTGTCGGCGATGCCGGTGCCGATCAGCCCGCGCGCGAGACCCATGCCGTAGACGAATCCGGTGCACGCGGCGAACATGTCGTAGGCCGCCGCGTTGCGGGCGCCAAGCTTGGCCTGGACGGTGCACGCGCACGACGGCAGGAAGCGGTCGGGCGTCGTGGTGGCGACGATGATCTGGTTCAGGTCTTCGGGCTTCAGTCCCGCCATTTCGAGCGCGTGACGCGCCGCGATCACCGCGAGGTCGGACGACGCCTGATCGGGGGCCGCGATGCGCCGCTCCGAGATGCCGGTGCGCTCGCGGATCCACTCATCCGAGGTCTCGACCATACGCTCGAGATCCGCGTTGGTGAGCACTTTTTCCGGCACGTACATGCCGGTGCCGGCGATGGTGGCGCCGCGTATTCCGCTAGGCCGCGCTGACATGATCGGACTGGATCTCCTCGCGAATGTGCTCGTTGACGCGCTCTTCGACGAAGCGGGTCAGCGTGCGGATCGCGCTCTTGAATGCCTTGGACTTGCTGGCGCCGTGCCCGATGAAGCACACGCCGTTTACCCCGAGCAGCGGAGCCGCACCATATTCCTCCCAGTCCATGCGGGCCTTGAGGCGGCGCAGGGACGGGAGCATGAACAGCGCGCCGAGCTTGGCGAGCGGATCGCGGCTCAGCTCCTCGCGAACCATGTGCGAGATCAGGCCGGCCACGCTCTCGGCGGTCTTCAACACCACGTTGCCGGTGAAACCGTCGGTCACCACCACGTCGCAGGTGCCTTTGAATACGTCGCGGCCTTCGACGTTGCCGATGAAATTGAGGTGCTTCGCCTGGCGCAGGAGCGGCAGCGATTCGAGCACCAGCGAGTTGCCCTTGGTGTCCTCTTCGCCGATCGAGAGCAGCCCGACGCGCGGGTTCTCGCGGCCCAGCAGATGGCGCGCGTAGACCGATCCCATGTGCGCGAACTGGACCAGCCACGAGGGCTTGCACTCGGCGTTGGCGCCGACATCGAGCACCACGGTGCCTCCGGCCGGATTGGGCATGAAGCACGCGAGCGCCGGCCGCGACACCGATTCGAGGCGTCCGAGGCCGAGCAGCGCGGTCGCGACCACGGCACCGGTGTTGCCGGCGCTGAAGATCGCGTCGAGTTTGCCGTCCTTGTGGAGCTGCGTGAGGATTCCGAGCGAGGACTGGCTCTTGCGCGCCGCCATCACGGCCTTCTCGGCCATCTCGATGCGCTCCGAGGCGTGCACGATGTGGACCGGCAACTGGTCCGCATGGGCGCGCTTGAGCGCCCGCCGGATCTCGGTTTCGTCACCGACCAGAGTGACCTCGCAGCGTCCGGGCATTTCGCGGAACGCCAGCACCAGCCCCTCGGCAATCACCGAAGGACCGAAGTCGCCTCCCATCGCGTCGATGCCGATGCGCGGGATCGGGGTCATGTGGTGGATCGCGGTCCCTGGATTATTCGTCGCGCGGCGTGACGATCTCTTCGCCGTCGTAGTAACCGCAATTGCCGCAGATGCGATGCGGCAGCTTGGGACTGCTGCAATGGTCGCAACGCTGCAGACCCGCGGGCTTGAGCTTCCAGTGCGTCCGACGCTTCTTGCCGCGCGTCGACGAGTGCCTGCGCTTGGGTACCGCCATGGGTGTCCTCCGTCAATCCGGAATGTCCGGGCGCTTCGCTACGTCTCGCTCGGGCAACCGCACGGACCGTCGTTCAAATCGGCGCCGCAGCGAGGGCACAGGCCCCGGCAATCATCCCGGCAATGGGGCGCCATCGGCATCTCCAACAACAGCGCGTCGTGCACGTCCCCAGCGAGGTCGAGCCGCCGTCCGTCGTGGAACTTCATGTAATGGTCGCGTTCGAGCTCTTCTTCCTCACCCCGCGAACCTCTCCCGGCCCGCTCCGCGAACACCTCGACCGGCACCGTAAGCGGCAGTTCGTACTGCCGCAGGCAGCGCACGCATTCGAGGCCCGCGATGGCGTTCACCCGCCCCCTCACCGAAACCTTCTCTCCATTCTTGTCGACGGAGAGGTCCGCTTCGATGCGGCCCGGCCAGCTCGAGGGTTCGAGCCCCAGTTCCTGGGGTTCGACCTGAAGCTGGACCCGGCTCATGCCAGGGGCAAGTGTTGCGAGATCGATCGTGAGTTCGGACATACAAAATTGGCCCGCAGTTGCGGGACCAGAACCGACGGAAGCTAGCACAGACCTTTGGCGGACGTCTACATGCTGCGCGATGCTGTGGATGCCAGATGATTCTGTCCTCCCTTAATTGCAACGTGATTATGTCCCCCCATGGGACATATCACGATGAGCGACAAGGAAGCGCAGCGGCCGGGCATCGTCCGGGCCGCACTGAACGGAAAGGTTACGAATGCTGA
>JANLWX010000111.1:0-26928 GCA_031364845.1 Candidatus Eiseniibacteriota bacterium | reverse complement strand
ATCTCCTTCGACTTGTCCCCCAGCGATTCCGCGCGATTCATCGCCGCCAGCGACTCGTCCCGCTGGCCGAGGAAGTACAGCGTGCGTCCGAGCACGCTCCATCCCCGGGGATCGTCGGGCCGCAGCCGCGTGTAGGCCTCGATTGGAGCCTTCGCCTCCTGGTAGCGGCGTGGATCCGCCGCACCCGAGCGATAGAGCAGATCGCCGAGCGCCAGCAGGCCGGGGGCATATTCCGGCTCCCGCGCAACCACGTCCTTGTAGATGTCGAGCGCGTCGTTGTAGCGCTGGGCGTAGAACATGGCCTGGCCGAGCTTGTAGCGCAGTTCGATGTCGGTCGAATCCTTTTCGATCGCCGACTGGTATTCCGGAACCGCGAGTTCGAACGTGCCCCGGCGCACGTAGAAATCACCGAGCGCGCGACGCGGCGTCGGATCTTCGGGCGCCTCCTCGCGGGCGCGCGTGTACCACACACCGGCATCGCGCAGCGAGTCGCGGGCGAGTTCGGCGTCGCCCAGCGCGACCATGAACTTCGGCATCCACCGGGGCCCCCACTTGAGACCCTGCGTGAGCGCTGCCACCGCCTTCTCGTGCTGCTTCGTCTTCACCAGGCATTCGCCGAGTGCCAGCTGCGCTTCCGGGAATTTGCGATCGAGATCGGTGGCCTTCTGAAGCAGAGGAAGCGCGTCGGAGCACTTGTCCTCGCGCCGCAGCACCTCGCCCTGGCCGTAGTAGGGCCACGCGAGATTGGCGTCCATCTTCTGGGCGGTCTCGAATGCCTCGGTCGCCTTCGCGAAGTTGCGGCGCCGCAACCACACCTGGCCGACGCCGACGCGTCCCTCGGCATTGCCGGTGTTGGCGACCTTCTCGAACAGCGCCAGCGCCTGATCGTACTGGCCGGCAGCCAGCGCGGCGCGTCCGTCCTTGAGATCGTCGGCGTGCAGCACGCCGGGTGAAGTCCCGAGCGCGGCAAGGATTACAACCAGGAACCAGCGGACCATCGAATTGCGGTGGTGGGCGTTCATGGGGTTGAAATCGAGTCTCCTCTCGAATGGGTGCTCAACATCGGGGAGCGCCGAACGAATCGAACCGGCACACTGGTCGGCACCAGGCCCATCTCCTTGACGAGCCGCTGGCCGTCCATGCTGGTGATGTACGTGATGAAACCGCCCGCGAGCCGCGGCGCTCCGGAGCGTACGTAAACGTTGTAGAAGCGCGTGAGCGGATAGTCGCCACGGTAGATCGCCTCGAGGTCGGGCTTCCAGTACGGAAGTCCGCGCAACGTCGCGATCCTCGCCACCTTCACATGTTCCGTCGACGCTCCAAGCGCAACGTAACCGACCGCGCCCGTCTCGCGCGCCACCGCCGCGACCACCGCCGAGTCGTTCACCGCCATTCGCGCCCGCGCGACCATCGGTTCGCCCCCGAGCGCTTCCTCGGCGAAGAACTCCGTCACGTCCGCTTCCGGCGGCTGCGCCACCGGGACGATCGCGACATTCGCGCCGCCGAGCTGAGCCCAATTCGTCACTCCACCTTTATAGATCAGGCGCACGTCCTCGAGCGAGAGGTTCTCGACCCCGTTCGAAGGATGCACGATCATCAGAACAGCATTCCTCGCAAATCGATAACCTTCCAACTCGAGTCCTCCCTCCGATGCCGATCGACGTTCCTCGGGTCGCAATTCACGTGAGATCGCCGCGAGATCGCATTCGGCCCCGAACAGGGCACGGATGGCTTCCCGGGACGATCCCGTATCGAGGCGGATGTCGGATTGCGGGTAGAGCGCCAGGAACGCAGACCGCTCTCGGGAAATCAGGTCACCCACCTCGGATGCGGTGACCATCCGAATACGCCCACTGGTGACGGAATCTTCCACGGTTCCGGGGGCGGACCGGGGAGAACAGCCGCCGAGGAGCGCTGTCATGACACATACGGACAGGGCCGCCCCAAGACGAAGGTCGCCAACGAATTCCCGGACTACGAAGTGGCGTGAGTTTACGGACCGTTCTCGCAGATTGTCAATCACAGCGATGGCCCTTCTCGATGGGATTTGGCCCTTCACACGGGTGCCCCCGACGGGCGCCGCACACTAGGCAGCGATCCTATCGATGTCAAGAAATCAACACCACGGCAGCCCGAGTGCGATCGGTTGTCGGCGTGACGGGGTGCGCATAGACTGCGGCCCGGTTCCTGGCCGGGGTCGTGGCACCGCGGTCTTCGATGATCCTCCGACTCCGAGCCGAACCTGAAAAACTCCCGCCGTGCTCCCAACGCCGAGCCGCTCGAACCCGCACCCGCCGGCGCCGGAGTGTTTCCCGCCCTCCGCTCGATCGCCGAACTCCGCGGTCCGTACCTGATTCCGCTCATCCTCCTGCTCGCGACCCGGCTCGTGGCGTGGTGGTTCATTCCGTTCGCCTCCGAGGACGCTTACATCACGTTCCGCTATGCGCGGAATGTCGCCGCCGGAAACGGATGGGTGTTCAATCCTGCCGAACGCGTGTTCGGCTTCTCCTCTCCCATCTGGACGGCATGGAACGCGATCGGATTCATGCTCATGCGCGATCCGGTCGTGTGGGCCAAGTCGTGGAGCGTGATCGCGGACGTCGTCACGCTGCTGACGCTGACTCAGCTGCTGGCGCGCCACGTTTCGCGTCGGGCCGCGTGGTGCTTCGCATTCATGTTCGCGGTGTGGCCCTACTTCGCGTTCGTCTCCGCTTCGGGCATGGAGATGAACTTCATGCTCGCGCTGACCGCGCTTTCGGCCGCCCTCGCCGACCGGCGGCATCCGGCCGCGGGGCCCATGTTCGGCGTGCTAGCGCTGACGCGGCCGGAAGGCATCGCCATCGCTGCGATCCTGTCGCTCGGCGCTCGCGCGCGGGACCGGATCATCGCGGCGGTCGTGTGCGGATCGGGCATCGCCGCGCTGTGGCTCTACTTCGGATCCCCGGTGCCGCAGAGTGTGATCGCGAAGTCGATGATCTATGGCACGCCCGGTCCCTGGAGCGGTCGTCACTGGTGGGACTGGCTGTCGCCGGTCGTGATCGGCTTCGGTCCCGTGTTGAACGACACCGTCGACCTCACCCTGCTGCGCATCGTCCTGTTTCCCGCCGCGGTCGCGGGGATCGTCTCGCTGTGGCCGCGGCGCGCAAGCAGTCTGGGGCTCGTCACCGCGGCGATGCTGGCCGTGTGGCTCGCCTACGCGGTGCTCGGCGTCGCCTACTTCTCATGGTACCTCCTGATTCCGCTCGCGGGCATTATGCTCGCCGCCAGCGTCGGCTTTCCGGGGCTCGTCCGCGGCCGCCTGATCCCGATCACGGCGGCCGTGTTCTGCCTCTCGCTGTGGTCGTATGCCGACGTACTCTATCGCGCGCGCGCGCACGGCGAATACGTGACCTTCGGCGAGGCCGCGAACTACCTGCTGCGCTCCGCAACGCCCGGACAGTCGGTGATGCTGGAGCCGATCGGCATCATCGGCTACGAAACCCCGTTGCGCGTGATCGACGAAGTCGGGCTCGTCTCACCGGGAGTCGCGCGCCGGCGGCGCGAGGGCAGCGGCTGGTATGGCGACATCGTCGCGCGCGAACGACCCGACTGGCTCGTGGTGCGCCGCGGTGTGATCCGCACGGGTGAGGCGTTCGCCGGCACCGGTGCGCCGTTTCGGGATTCCGCCGAGCGCGAGTCGACGTTCGCTGGCTACGAGCCGGTATTCACCGCCCAGCCCGAAGCCGGCGATCTCGCGCTGCTGATCCTGCGCCGGCGCTGAACGCACCCGCGCGCCGGCCATCCTCGCTCAGGGTCGCAGGCGGTTCAGCATCCGCGGGAACGGAATCGACTCGCGCACGTGCTCGAGCCCGGCGATCCAGGCGAGCGTGCGCTCGACGCCGATCCCGAATCCCGAGTGGGGAACGCTGCCGTAGCGACGCAGGTCCTTGTACCACTCGAACGCCGCGTGCGGGAGACCGTGCTCGTCGATGCGCTGTTCAAGCAGCGGCAGCGAGCTCATGCGCTGTCCCCCGCCGATGATCTCGCCGTAGCCTTCGGGGGCCAGGCAATCGCACGACATGCTGAGACGAGGATCCGCGGGATCCGGCTCCATGTAGAACGCCTTCACCGCGGCCGGATAGTGGGTCACGAAGATCGGCGTCTCGTAACGGTTCGACAGCTCCGTCTCATCCGGCGAACCGAAGTCGCTGCCCCACTCGAACGGCATGCCGGCGTCGTGCAGCATCTTCACCGCGTCGTTGTAATGGATGCGCGGGAACGGACCCTGGACACGCGCGAGCTTCGAAGTGTCGCGTTCGATCACCTTCAATTCCTCGGCGCGGCGTTCGAGCACACGGGTCACCGTGTAGATCAGCAGCCGCTCCTCGAGTGCGATCACGTCCTCGAGCGTGGCCCATGCCCACTCAGGCTCCATCATCCAGAACTCGATCAGATGCCGGCGCGTCTTGCTCTTCTCGGCGCGGAACGCGGGTCCCAGGCAATAGACCCGTCCGAGTGCCATCGCTGCGGCTTCCATGTAGAGCTGGCCGCTCTGCGTGAGGTAGGCCTGCTCGTCGAAGTACGTGGTTTCGAACAACGTGGTCGTGCCTTCGCACGCCGCCGGGGTGAAGATCGGAGCATCGACCAGCAGGAAACCTTCCTGCTCCATGAAGTCGCGGAACGCGGCGATGATCTCCGAGCGCAGGCGCAGCAACGCCTGCTGGCGCGGTGCGCGCAGCCACAGATGCCGGTGGTCCATCAGAAAGTCGACGCCGTGCTCTTTGGGCGTGATCGGATACTCATCGGCGAGGCTCACGAGTTCGAGCGCCTTCAGACCCATCTCGACGCCACCCGGAGCGCGCGCGTCCGCGCGCAGCGATCCGCGCACGATCACCGCCGACTCCTGCGTCAGCCGCCCGGCGGTTTCCCATTCCGCGGGCGACAAGTCCTGCACACCGGCCACGCATTGCATTACTCCGGTGCCGTCGCGCAACACCAGGAACTGCACCTTGCCGCTCGAGCGTTTGTGCGTGAGCCAGCCGCGCACTTCGACCGTGCCCTCCAGATGTTCACGGGCTTCGGAGATCCGGATCCAGGGTGCAGTGCTCGTCGTCGGGGTCTCAGCCATCCTGGGAACTCCAGTGCGTGGGGATACGGTGCCGAAGGAAGACCGCCGCGAAGGGCCGGCCGAAAAGACCTCAGGAGGCGTGCGCGGAGCGCCGATACCTCCTGCAAATCCGCGGCACCTTAGGAGCGTAGCACCAGCAGTGTCAAGGGATTGGACTCCATGTGACTTCACGCCACACGACCCCCGCACCCCCGCGCACCGGACACCCCGAGCACCCCCGCCCGCACACCTGGGCGCGTGGCGCGCTGTGGGTGGCGGCACTCGCCATGCTCGGTGCGGGATTCGCACCAGACACACGCGCCCAGTCTTCCGCCGACACGACCGTGTCGTTTGCGACCCCGATGCGGGTCGCGCACGTACGCTCCGCCCCCGATACCGTCGCGAAAGCGGCCCCCATGCCCGCGCCGGTGGTGGTTGCTCCGGTCGCCCCGATGACACCCCCGCCCACACTGAGCGAGATCGGGCCGTGGCTCGATTACAAAGTGCGCCATCAGATTCCGGCGCTTCCCGACGAAGCGCGCCTGTTCTACCGGCGCGGCCTGATGGCCCATCAATCGGGAGCGGTCGACGAAGGCATCCGGCTCGTGCGCGGCGCCTCGCAGCTCGACCCGGCGTTCACACCACCCTACTTCACGCTCGGCGCCTGGTTCCTGATGCGCGAGCCGGGCCAGGCGCTCGCTCACTACGCTTCGCTGCTCGAGGTCGCGCGGCAGAGCTTCACCTTCCAGCTCGCGCTCGAAGCGAATGCGCTCTTCACGCTGGTTCAGGCGCTGCTTCTCAGCCTGATCGCGGTCGGCGTCATGATGGTGGTGTCCCGCAACGCCGAGCTGCGCCATCGGTGGCGGGAACGGTTCGGCCGTTTCATGTCGCCGGGCCGCGCGGTTGCGTGGTCGTGGGTGGTCCTCGTCGTCCCGTTCCTGGTCGGACTGGGGCCGGCGCTGCCCACGGTGTTCCTGCTCGGCCTGCTGTGGCCGGTGCTCAAGTGGATGGAGCGGTCATTGTTCGTGATCCTCGTTGCCGGACTGGTCGCGACGCCGGTGTTCGTCGGCCAGCTCGACCGGCTCGGCAGCCCGTTGCGTGAAGATCGCGAACCGCTGTTCGGAGTGCTGCGGCTCCAGAATGAAACCTATGCCCCGCGGCTCGCCGAGCATCTCGCGCAACTCGCGCGTGAGCATCCCGACAACGCGTTCCTCCACTTCGGACGGGCGTGGATGGCGCGCCGCGGCGGCGATCTCGCCACGGCCGAAGCCGGCTACCGGCGCGCGCTCGAGCTGTGGCCGAACGACGACCGCGTGCTCAACAACCTCGGCAACGTGCTGAGCCAGCTCGGTCGCTCCGACGAAGCGCTCGACGTCTACGATCGCGCCGCCAATGCCAACCCGTTCAACGCCGCGACCCACTACAACCGCGCGCGGATCCACACCGACCGTTTCGAATTCCAGGCCGCGTCCGAAGCCATGGCCCGCGCCTCGGCGCTCAACTTCGACCTGCTCAAGCCCTATCAAACCCAGGTCGGGACACGCGAGGCGCTGCCGCCGGCCGACCTGTGGATCGCACCCGGGCGCTTCTGGAATGCCCTCGCGCGCTACGAACCTTCGCGGGGCGAGACGTTCGCGGTCCCGCCGAACTGGCGCTCGCGGATCGAATGCCTGGGATGGCCGTTCAGCGCGCTCGTCGTGCTGTGCGCCGGCATCGGCATCACGCTCGGTGTCGTGCAGCACCGCCGCATGCCGTTGCGTGGGTGCGGAACCTGTGGCCGGGTCGTCTGCCGGCGCTGTGCCGAACGGCGCCGCGAGGTCGCGTTGTGCCAGACCTGCGCCGCCTTCGATTCGAAGTCGGCGGCCGCCGAACACGCGAATCCGATGCTGCTGCAGCATGCGCGCAGCGTGCGGCGCCGGGAACGCGTCTTGCGCACCTCGCTCGCCGCGCTGATTCCCGGATTCGGATGGGTGGCGCACCGCCGTGTGTTCGAAGCCTGGATTCTGCTCACGCTCGGACTGGTGCTGGCCTCGACCGCGTTCGGACTCGCCACGCCGTTCTCCTACGAGCCGCGGCTCGCGAATCCGGACGCCGCACTTCCCGACCTGTTCGTGATCGTGCCGTGGATCACACTCTACCTCATCTCGCTGCTCGGATATCTGATCGAAGCCGAGCGCGAGCGCGTCCGGATCGAAGCCTCGCTCGCTCCCCGCTCCGCGCGCCGCACGCTGGCGGCCCGGCGTCCCGTGACCAAGGCGGCATAGCCCATGGCGCTCCAGGGAAACCTCCGCGACTTCTCGGCCACCGAGATCCTCCAACTGCTCGGCATGCAGCAGAAGACCGGCTGCCTCGTGATCGAGAATCAGTCGCAGCGAGTCTCGGTCTACGTGCAGGACGGCCGCATCGTGTCGACCCGTCTGCCGGGCATGTTCAAAGACGATCCGCTGCTGCGCTTCCTGCTCAAGGTCCACCGCCTGTCCGAAGAGCAGCATCACGGCATCGCCTCGATCCAGCGCGACTCGCGCCGCGATCTCGAGGACATTCTGATCTCGGGCCGCTACCTCGAAGCCGAAGAGCTCGCAATCTGCCTCGAGCGCCAGATCCTGGACGACATCACGCGGATCGTGCGATGGGAGACCGGCAGCTATCGCTTCGAAACCGAACAGCGCTGGGAGCTTCCGGCGCGTGTGCGGCTCACCATGGAAGGTGCGCTGATCGAAGCGGCGCGCCGCCAGGACGAGTACGAACGCTGTGCGCAGCAGTTCGCGGACAAGGACGCCCTGCTCGGCGTTCGCGACCTGCCGGACGCCGAGGAGCCACTCGCCGACGAAGAGCGTGAACTGTTCGGCATCATCGACGGACGGCACACGCTCGCCGAAGTGGTGGAGGCGGCCCCGCTCACCGACTCGGAAGCCTACGAGTCCCTCGATCGCATGCTGCGTTCGCAATGGATCGAGTTCGTCGGTCGGCGCGAGAGCGAGCCGGCCCCAGCGGCCCCCGTCGTCGTGCTGCGTCCCGAGAAGCCGGCACCGATGGCGATCCGGCATTCGTTCGCGCGCGAATTGATCCTCGCGGTCTCGGTGATCCTGTGCGCCACCGCGCTGATCGCAGGCGGCAGGGCCTTGCGCGGAAGTCTCGTGATCGATTCCGACGATGTGTTCGTGACGGCCCAGATTCGCGATGTCCGCTACGCGCTCGAATTGTTCAGGCGCGACCGCGGGCACTATCCGAACCGGCTCGAGGAACTGGCCGCCGATCGCTGGGTGACTCCGGCGCAACTCCAGGTTCCCGGTCATCAGCTCTACTATCACCTCGCAGGCACCGCAACCGCCTACGACTTGCGGCTCGAACGCGAACGCTGACACCGCGGCGCAGCTGCCGCCGCACAGTCACTCTGCCGCGAGCCGCTCCTCGAGCCATTCGGCCGCCGCTTCGAGATCGTCGGTAATCCGATCCGGGGGCTTCCATCCCGGCTCCGGTTCCCGCTGCTCCTCGTCGCGCCCATAGCCGGTGCGCAACAGGATTCCCGCCGCGCCCGCGCGATGGCCGGTCTCCACGTCGAGGAGCTTGTCACCGACCATCGCCGAGCGGCGCAGCGCAAGGTTGAGGTTCGCCGCCGCGCGTCTCAGCAGTAGCGGGGCCGGCTTGCGGCACTCGCAGCCCGCCTCCGGCCGGTGCGGACAGAAGTAGATCGCGTCCAGTTCCACGCCTTTCCCGCGCAGATCCCGCCGCAGCCGCGCCATCGCTTCGTACACGCGTGCCAGTGGGAAGAATCCGCGCCCCACACCCGACTGGTTCGAGACCACCACCAGCATGTAACCCGCCGCGTGCAGCCGCGCGAGCGCGCGCGGAA
The DNA here is from genome assembly GCA_031364845.1 of Candidatus Eiseniibacteriota bacterium. Classification (GTDB taxonomy): domain Bacteria; phylum Eisenbacteria; class RBG-16-71-46; order RBG-16-71-46; family RBG-16-71-46; genus JANLWX01. Next base: position 17,989 of record JANLWX010000111.1, on the reverse strand, counting down.
CGCCTTCGAACAGTTCGAGATCATCGGCGTGCGACAGGTAGCCCTTCTCAACCACGAGCGTGCCATCGCGGTCGAGGAACACCGCGGGGCGCGGCGCGTGGCCACGGCGGCGCGCAACCGCGTGCTCGCACGCGCGCTCGAGCGCCTCCACGTCCGGATGCGTGGCGTCCGGCGCCTCCGGAACCGCTTCGAGCGACCACGCGTGAAGCCGCGTCACCGGCAGCCCCGCGACATCGGTCTGCGCATCCCCCGCGCCGGCTTCGAACAGCCCCCCGGAGTCGAGCGATCCCCACGCCCACCGATCGAGCACGCTCCAGCCGCGCACAACGGCGGGATCGAGACCCAGCAGCATCCCGTGGACTGCGGCGAACCATCCGTTCGCGGCGGTGCGGAACGGCTCGGGCCCGCCTCCGAGCACCAGATCGGCGGGCCCGAGCCGGCTCCGCACCGCGCGCGGCACGTGCCGGATCACACCGGAAGCGACGAGAGCCGGCGGCGCATGAGGTCCGAGCCATGCGACTTCATGGCCGCGCATCGCGAGCCCGCACGCGGCGAACCGCATGCGCTCGCTGCCGGACGCGAGCGAATGGCCGTGAACGAGGAGTCTCATCCGGTCCCCACGGCGATGCTCATGCCGCCACCGCCACACAGGCAGCCAGGACTTCGCGCGGGCTGACGGCGGCCAGACAGCGATAGCCGATCGAGCACGTGCGCTGAAAGCACGGCGCGCACGGCGGCGCATGCTGGATCACGCGCACGCGAGCACCGAGCGGAGCGCTCCACGCGCTGCTCGTCGAGCCGAACACCACGACGGTCGGCGCGCCGGTCGCCGCCGACAGGTGCGCGAGGCCGGAATCGTTGCAGAGCGACACGCGTGCCGAGGAACACAAGGCGGCCTGGGTGGCGAGATCGGTGTCGCCTGCAACTGCGATCGCGCGGGGACCGATGCCGTGAGCGACCCGCGCGCACGCTTCGCGCTCGGGCGCGATCCCGCACACGAGCACGGTGTCACCGCGCGCCGCCAGTTCCCTGCCGACCGCGATGAACCCGTCCTCGCTCCACCGCTTGGCGGGACCATAGATCGCTCCCGGCCCCAACACGACGTATGGACCGTGGGCACCGAGCCGCTCTCGCAGGGTGCGGGCGCTTGCGTGTGCGGCGTCAGGGACCGCCAGCGGACCGACTGCAGTCGCGCGCGCACCGAGCACGCCACCGAGCATCAGGTACTCCTGCGAGAGATGGCACTCTCCGCGTGCCGGACGCGTGAGGGCGTTGGTGAGCAGCAGCGCGCGGGAGTCGCCCTTGAATCCCACGCGGACACGAGCTCCGGTCCCCAGCGCCCACCACGCGCTCGAAAACGACGGCGGAAGCACCAGCACCGCGTCGGGTCTTGCGGCGCGCACGATGCGCGCGAGCGCGCCGCGTTCGGAACCCGAGCGCGGCCACGCGTGGACCGTCTCGAACACCGAGTCCCACCCGGCCACTTCGCACAGCCCCGCCGGCACCACGGCCTCGAGGATCGCCTGCGGATGTGCTGCGCGCAGCGCGAGCACGACCGGCCTCGCCATCAGGAGATCGCCGAGCCAGTTCGGCAGCCGCACCACCAGGCGCGTGGCGGCTGCCCGCTGTGCGGCTCCCGTCACGATTTCAGTAGGAACGCGCGAACAGCGCCACCGGACGGCTGTCGCCAGCGCGCTTCGAGAACGGCGACTGATCGAGCGGCACGCAACGCAGTGTGGCGCCGGTGCGCTCCTTGATCTGCATCTCGAGCGCCGCGTCGTCCTCCCACGGCATCGCCACGTAGCCGCGCTTCGAGGCGAAGTGCGCCTCGATGTCTGCGAGGGTTTCGACCGGCGTCGTGTTCTCGTCGCGATACGCGCGCGCCGCTTCGAGCAGCGAGCGTTGAACCTCGTCGAGCAGTGCCGGCAGCCGCACCGCGAGTTGGTCGAGCGGAATCGATTCCTTGGCGCGGTTGTCGCGCCGCACGCTCATCACCGCACTCTGTGTCACATCGCGCGGCCCGACCTCGAGCCGCACCGGAACCCCGCGCAGCTCGTGTTCGTTGTACTTCCAGCCCGGCGAATACTGATCCCGGTCGTCGACGAGCAACCGCACGCGGTCGCCGAGCGCCTCGCGCACCTTCGCGATGAATTCCATCACCGCCACGCGCTCGGGGTCCTTCCGCCAGATCGGCACCACCACCGCCTGAACCGGAGCCACCCGCGGCGGAAGCTTCAAGCCCTGATCGTCCCCGTGCGTCATGATCACCGCTCCGATCAGCCGCGTCGAAACACCCCACGAGGTCTGCCACACGTGCTGGCGTTTGCCCTGCTCGTCCTGATAGGTGATGTCGAACACCTTGGCGAAGTGTTGGCCGAGGTTGTGCGACGTTCCGGCCTGCAGTGCTTTGCCGTCGCGCATCAGCGCTTCGATCGAATAGGTCATCTCGGCGCCCGCGAACTTCTCGGCTGCGCTCTTGCGGCCGGCGTACACCGGAATCGCGAGCTCGGTTTCGACGAACTCACGATAGACCTCGAGCATGCGCAGCACTTCCTCCTCACACTCCTGCGCATTCGCGTGCGCGGTGTGTCCCTCCTGCCACAGGAACTCCGCGGTGCGCAGGAACAGCCGCGTCACCTTCTCCCAGCGCATCACATTCGCCCACTGGTTGATCAGCACCGGAAGGTCGCGATAGGACTCGATCCAGCGCGAATACATGCGTCCGATGATCGCCTCGCTGGTCGGACGGATCGCGAGGCGCTCCTCGAGCACTTCGTCGCCGCCGTGCGTCACCCACGCCACCTGCGGCGCGAAGCCTTCGACGTGATCGGCTTCGAGCTGCAGCAGCGATTCCGGAATCAGCAGCGGGAAGTAGGCGTTCTGGTGTCCGGTCGCCTTGATGCGGCGGTCGAGCTGCGCCTGCATGTTCTCCCACAGGCCGTAACCGTACGGGCGGATCACCATGCAGCCGCGCACCGGCGCGTAGTCGGCGAGCTGCGCCTTGCGCACGACCTCGGTGTACCAGCGCGAGAAGTCGTCGGACTGGTCGGTGAGGTCCTCGACGAAGCCCTTGGCGTCCTTCGTGTGCTGTGGAGAATCCGTCGAACTCACGCGTGCTCCTCTGGGATGGGTCGGGTGCGGCGCTCCGGAGCCGGGCTCCGAGGCCGTGGCGCAGTATAGGAGTCGCGTTTCCCGAACGCCAAGCCGCGCTCAGCGGGCCGCGAGCACCTGATCGACCGCGGCGAGGACCTGATCGGGCATCAGGTCCTTCATGCAGCGGAAGTGAGTCTTGGGACACTCGGAGCGTCCGTGGAGGGTGCACGGCTGGCACGGCTCGTGGCGGCACAGCACCGCGTGCCCCTCGCCCGCAGGCGAGAAACCCAGCTCGGGCACCGTGCTGCCGAACATCGCCACCACGTGCACGCCGCGCGCGGCGGCCACGTGCATGAGCCCGGTGTCGCTGGTGACCGCGGTCGCGCAGTACGACATGAGTGCCGCCATGCGCGGCAGCGGCTCCGTGCACCAGTGCGCGCGCGGGTCCTGATCGGCGAACGACGCCAGTGCCGGAAACAGCGCGCGCTCCCGATCGAGCGAACAATAGAGCAGCGGGTGCCCCGCAGCCGCGAGCCGCTCGTGGAGCACGAGCCAGTGTGCTTCGATCCAGCGCTTGGTCGCATGGCGCGCGGCCGGGAACAACGCGATCGGCGGGCGCCGCGTGTGCCACGCCGGATCATCCTGGGCCGCGAGTGTTGCGGTCGCGGGACGCCACGCGGCGAGCCACTCGCGCGCCCAGGCCTCCGCCTCGGGTCCGGCCGTGAGCGCCGGTGGCCCCGGCACTGCGATGCCGAGCGGTGCCAATGCCGCCGCGTAGCGCTCGGTGGCGCGCGCGACCGGCGCCGGATTCGTCCAGCGCGCGCGCACCCAGCGTTCGCGCTGGATGCGCGCCGAGGGCGCCGTGAGGACCGGAGCCTTCTGGCGCGCGGTGAGCACCCGGGTTCTCAGGTTGTGGTGCAGATCCACGATCAGATCGCAGTCCTCGAGTTCGGCCGACATCGAGACCAGATCTTCGACCCGCCGCGCGTCGCGGTCGAGTTCGCGCACGTGAGCGATCGCCGGATCGAACCGCACCACGTCGCGAAACTCCTCCTTGACCCAGTAACTGATGCGCGCGTGGGGATAGGCGGCTGCGAGCGCATGCACCACCGGCAGCGTGAGCACCACGTCGCCGAGCGACGACAGCCTCAACACCGCGATGTGACGGAATCCGCCCGCGGGCACCTCGATCGTGCGGCGGCGATCGGCCGTCATGCGACGAACTGCAGATCGTGCAGACGCCGGTAGAGCCCGCCATCCTCTAGCAACTCGGCGTGGGTGCCCGAGGCCGCGATGCGGCCGCCCTCGAACACGATGATCCGGTCGGCATGCTGCACCGTCGACAACCGGTGAGCGATCACCAGCACCGTGCGATCGCGCATCAGGCGTTCGAGTGCCGCCTGCACCAGGCGTTCGCTCTCCATGTCGAGCGACGACGTGGCCTCGTCGAGCAGCAGGATCGGCGGATTCTTGAGCAGCGCGCGTGCGATCGCGAGCCGCTGACGTTCGCCGCCCGACAGCCGCACGCCGCGATCGCCGACCACCGTGTCGAACCCCTGCGGCAGCTTCCGGATGAAGTCGAGCGCGTGCGCGGCGTCGGCGGCGGCTTCGATGTCGGCCATCGAGGCGTCGGGCCGCCCGTAGGCGATGTTGTGACCAATCGTGTCGTGGAACAGGATCGTCTCCTGCGTGACGATGCCGAGCTGGGATCTCAGCGAATCGAGCGTGACGTCGCGCAGGTCGATGCCGTCGACCGTGACCCGGCCCGCGGTCGGATCGTGGAAGCGGCCGAGCAGATCCATCGCGGTGCTCTTGCCCGCACCGCTCGAACCCACCAGTGCAACCACCTCGCCGCGCGCGATCGTGAAGCTCACGCCGTGCAGCACCGGAATCTCGGGCTGATACGCGAACGACACGGACTCGTAGCGGATCTCACGTTCGAGCCGCGGCAGTGCCCGCGCGTTCGGCCGGTCGACGATCGCGGGCGGCGTGTCGAGCACCGCGAAGATGCGCTCGGCGGCCGCGATCCCCTGCTGCACGTTGGTGTGGACCTCGCTCAGGCTCTTGATCGGCGAGATGGTGCTGAGCAGCGCGGTCACGAACAGCACGAACTGCTGCGGCTCGAGTGTGTGGCTCACGAAGATCTCGCGGCCGCCGAACCACATCATCGCGACCGCGACCACCACCACCGCGTATTCGCTCACCGGACGCGCGGCGGCCGAGACCCGCCGCAGATGGACGAACGCGCGAAAGTAGCGGTCGTTCATCGCGGCGAAGCGTTCGCTCTCGGCGCGCTCACGGCCGAACGCCTTCACCACGCGCGCGCCGGAGATCGTCTCCTGCAGGATGTTGGTGAGATCGGCCATCCGTTCCTGCGCGGTGTTCGACCGGCGCCGCATTTTGCGCCCGATCGCCACCAGCGCGAGCGCCACCGGCGGCAGGACGATGCACGCGAGCAGCGCGAGCCGCCACGAGGCGAGGAACACCCATGTCAGGCAGCCGGCGAGCGTGAGCGAATCCTTGACGAGATTGCCGATGCCGGCGGCGAGCGAAGCGCGCAGGTACTCGACGTCGTTCGTGATCCGCGACAGCAGCGTGCCCGCCCGGCTGCCGTGGAAGTACGCGAGCGGCAGCGACTGCAGATGGGCGTACACTTTGCTGCGCAGGTCGCGGATCGCGGCCTGCTCGACCGAGACCATCAGGAACGCCTGCATGTAGTCGGCGGCGTTCTTCATGAACAGCACCACGAGGATGAACACACACACGCGCTCGAGCGCGATCAGCGGCGCGGCTTCCAGGAACCAGCGCTCGACCAGTTCGCGCAGCGGCGCGGGCCATCCGGCCAGACGTTGCGCGGGTGCCGCAGTACCGCCGGTGCTCTCGAACAGGACCTTCATGAACGGGGCAATGAGCCCGAGCGACACGGCACTCGTCGCCGCATACAGCACCATGCACGCGAGCGCCGCGGCGAGGCGCACGCGGTACGGCTTGAGAAACCCGAGCAGCCGGAAGTAGACGCGCACGAATCAGCGCGAGGCGGACGCGGGGTCGGGAGTGCTCAGGGCCTGCAGCAGATCCGGCCCGCCACGAAAGTCCTCGATCGAGTCCTCGGGCTGCGCGCTGAGCTGGCTCGCCTCCACCAGCTCGAACACGATCTTTCCGATGTCCTCGCCCGTCGAGATCCCCCATTCGCGGAACACCGTGGCCGCCAGCGTTCCGAACTCGTCGCGCGCGATCCGGACGATCGCCGTCAGCAACTCGCGCCCCGAGAGATGCCGCCGCACGGCATCGGCCCGCCGTTCGGCCGGCAGCGCCCGCACGGTGACACCGAGCGCCCCCACGACGAAACCATAGGCTTCACGGTGGTAGCGCCCATCGCGTTCGCGCAGTGCGTCGACCGCGTCCCAGAACGGCTGATCGGATGAGCTCATGAGTGGGTGCGACCGCCCTCTGAAGGGAGCGCGACCGCGAGCGGAACTATAGGCTTCCCAAAGCACCCGCAGCAACACCGGCACGACCGCGCTCCCGGCGCCGCAGCACCGTCGGCCGGGCGGCCAGAGCGACCCGGCGCGGATGATCGAGGTTGTAGTGCAGCCCGCGGCTCTCACGGCGGCGCTGGGCCGAGCGCACGATCAGCGATCCGCACAGCGCGATGTTGCGCAGCTCGATCAGATCGGGATGGAGCTTCAAGCGCACGTAGTCGTGCTCGATCTCCTCGCCCAGCAGGGCCAGCCGCCGCGCGGCGAACGCCAGCCGCTGATCGGTCCGCACGATGCCGACCAGATCCCACATCACACGCCGCACCGACTCCCAGTTGTGATCGAATACCACCGACTCCTGCGGCGGCCGCGTGCCGTGCGCGCGCCATGCCTCGGCGCGCGGCGCCCGCGGCACCGCGGCGAGCCGCATGGCGACCTCGTTTACCGCGAGATGCGCGCCGACCAGCGCTTCGAGCAGCGAATTGCTCGCGAGCCGGTTCGCGCCGTGGAGCCCGGTGCATGCCACTTCGCCGAGCGCGAGCAGCCCCGGGAGTGCGGTGCGGCCCGAGAGTGCGGCGCGCACGCCGCCGCACATGTAGTGCGCAGCCGGCACCACCGGAATCGGCTCGCGCGTGAAGTCGATGCCATAGCCGCGCAGCGCGGCATCGATGTTGGGGAACCGCTTGCGCAGAAAACCCGCGGGACGGTGCGTGATGTCGAGCCACACGAACGGATCGCCGCGGCGCTTCAATTCACGATCGATGGCGCGCGCGACCACGTCGCGCGGTGCCAATTCGGCGTCGCGGTGGGTCGCCGGCATGAACCGCGCTCCGTCGGTGGTGCGCAGCAGCGCGCCCTCGCCGCGCAGCGCCTCGCTGATCAGGAACGACTTGGCGCGCGGGTGGTAGAGGCAGGTCGGATGGAACTGCACGAACTCGAGGTTGGCGACGGCGACGCCGGCCCGGTACGCCATCGCGAGGCCGTCGCCGGTCGCGATGTCGGGGTTGCTCGTGTAGAGATAGACCTTGCCGCATCCGCCGGTCGCGAGCACCGTGACGCGCGCGGTGACGGGACGGATGCGTCCGGTCGGCCGGTCCAGCACGTAGGCGCCCCAGCATGCGTCACGCCCGTGGCCCGCGGCCCGGCCGCGCAGCCGGGAATCGAGGATCAGGTCGACCGCGAGCTGGTCTTCGAGCATGCGGATGCGCGGATGCTCGCGCACGCGCTCGATCAGCGCGCGCTCGATCGATTGCCCGGTGAAGTCGCCGGCGTGGACGATGCGGCGGTGCGAATGGCCGCCCTCGCGGCCGAGCGCGAACCCCCGCGCCGCGCGCGTGAAGTGAACGCCGAGATCCCCCAGCGCACTCACGCGCTCGGGCGCCTGACGCACGACTTCGCGCACCACGTCGCGATCACACAGACCCGCCCCGCACGTCAGCGTGTCGCGTTCGTGTTCGCGGAACGAATCCTCACGATCGAACACCGCCGCGATGCCGCCCTGCGCCCAGTTGGTGTTGGCGTCCTCGGCGCGGCGCTTGGTCAGGACCAGCACGTCGCCGTGCTCGGCGGCGCGCAGCGCGATCATCAGCCCCGCGATGCCGCTTCCGAGCACCAGCACATCGGCATCACTCACCGCTCCCTCCCGCGCTCCGTGACGTTGCGATGGCGCGCCTCATCACGGCCCATACATCGCCGATTCGATTGCCGGTCCCCCGGCGATCCACCGCCATTCGACTTCGAGCACCAGCACGTCCCGGTCCGCATCGGGCCAGCGTACTGCATCCTTCGACGTGACGAGCACCCGCGCACCGGCGCCTGCTGCGCGCGAGCGCTCGGCACGCACCTCGCCCGCGCGGAACCAATGATGATCCCGGTAACGTGACATGCCCGCGACTTCGAGGCCCGCTTCGATCGCGCTGTGCTCCACCGCGGCCGGATTGCCGGTCGCCGTGACGATCCACACCCGCGTCCCGCGCCCCGCCCCATCGCCCGCGCGCGACCGCACGCCGGTGATCGCGTGACGACCGGCGGCACCGTGAGCCGCGGGTGCGAACCGCAAGGCCTCGGCGATCAGGCCGGCAACATCGGCGTCGCGTTCGACGCGCGACACGATCACGGCATCGGCGCGCTGGAGTGCGCGGCGCGGCTCGCGCATCCGCCCGGCCGGCAGCAGATACCCGCCGCCCCACGGATCGCTCGCATCGAGCAGCACCAGATTCACGTCGCGCTCGAGCTGCCAGTGCGAGAAGCCGTCGTCCAGGAGGACGATGCGATGGCCGTCGGACGCCGCCTGCCGCGCGAGGTCGCGCTTCACGGTCCCGGCGTACACGCGCTCCCTCCCGAACGCCCGCGCGTACATCAACTCCTCGTCGCCGAAACCCGCAGGGCCGGGCCGGTAGCGGCGGCACACGATCGCGAAGTCTTCGCTGCGGCGCGCGAGCAATCCCCCGAGGTACAGCGCAAGCGTGGTCTTGCCGGTCCCGCCGACGGTCAGGTTCCCGATGCTCACCACGCGCGCGGCGACCCGCTCCGGGCGCAGCACGCCGCTCGCATGGAGCGCGCGACGCAATTCCCATGCGGCCCCGTAGACGGCGGCGGCACCCGTGAGCAGCGGATTCATGCGGGCGGCCACACGTTCCATTCCGCCAGCCGCGCCACCGTGCGGCGCGCGACCCCGCGCAACGACTCCGCCACCGCGCGCGCCGCCGCCGCCTGCTGTTCACGCGCCTCCGGATCACCGAGCAGATGCTCGAGGGTTTCGGCGGCCTGTTTCACGCTTCGAACAATCGTGATCGCACGGTTCGCCTCGAGCGCATGCACTCCGTCCAGCTGCGCCCCGTGATGAGGTCCCATCAGCACCGCGACGCGGCTCGCCGCCGGTTCGAGCGGATTGTGCCCGCCGCGCCGCACGAGGCTGCCCCCCACAAAGGCGACATCCGCGGCCGCGTAATACCCCTGGAGCACTCCGGGCCGGCCGTCCCAGTGCCACGTGCTTCCGGGCTCTCCGCCGCGATCGGGCGCGAACACGCCCGAGGCCTCCGCCTCCTCGGCCAGCTCCGAAGTCGCGCGCGCATGGCGGGGCACCGCCATCACCTGCCAGGTGAGACGCAGCTCGAGGGGCACGGCGCGCCACGCGTGCGCGAGCAGCCGCGCCTCGCCCGGACGCAGACTGCCCAGCACCAGCAGCGGCCGGTCGCGATCGAGACCGGCCCCTGCGCGCGCGGCCGCGCGGCTCGGCGGCGGATCGGGCAGCGCGTCGTGCTTGAGGTTGCCGGCGACGGTGATCCGCCCGGCGCCGATCGTGCTCCAGCGCGCCGCGTCGCGATCACTCTGCGCCACGACGCCCGTAAGACTCGCCACCAGCTCCCGAAACTCGCGGCCCAACTTTCGATAGCTTTCGACTGAGCGGGTCGAGAGCCGCGCACTCACGACCACGACCGGCGTGCGCGTCGCGCGCGCGTGCAGCAGCCAGTGCGGCCACAACTCGGTCTCGACCAGCATCAGCCGGCGGGGTCTCACCCGCTCGAAGAATTTAGCCACGGCCTGCGGTGAGTCGATCGGGGCGAGCGACGCCGGAAGTCCCAGTTCCATGAGCCGCCCGCGGCCCGAGCGCGTCGTCGCCGAAACCCGCAGCTTCGCCCGCGGAGCGAGCGCCAGAAGTTCGCGCGTGAGCGCGGGAACCGCGAGCGCCTCTCCGAGCGAGGCGGCGTGAATCCATGCATCGCACTCGCCGGAACTCTCGACATCGCCGAGCCGCTCGTTCCACAACGCGCGTTCGTGGGGCGAGGTGAACCAGCGCGCCATCGGGGCGAGCGATCCGATCAAAGGGGCGATCAGGCGGTAGGCCGCCCATTCGAAGCTCATCGCGCCCTCCGTGGCGACGGAGGCGCTTCATGCGCCTCGCCGACGACGCGTGCGGTGACCGCCGCGAGATCCGCTTCGATGCGCGCGCGCCAGGTTTCGAGTCCCTCGTCACCCAGCCCCGCGGGGACCTGGATCGGATCGCCGTAAGCAACCACCACGCGCGCGAACGGCAGCGGCAGACGGAATCGGTCCCACGAACCGAACGCGTGCGCACGATTGGACGCGGTCCCGATCGGAATCACCGGAAGTCCGGTCGTGCTCGCGAGCCACGCGATGCCGGGCTTCACGCGTTCGGCCGGTCCGCGCGGGCCATCGGGCGTGAAGCCGACCAGACGCCCGGCTTGGACCGCCGCCATCATGCCGCGCATCGCCTGGTCCCCGCCGCGCGTGCTCGATCCGCGGGCGGCGCCGAAGCCGAAGCGCCGGATCACGCGCGCGATCGCTTCACCGTCGCGATGCCGGCTCACCAGCACCACGACCCCGCGGCTGCGATGCGACCACACCAGCGGCAGCACCCGGGCATGCCACACCGCGAAGATGCAGCGCGCACCGCGCGCCAGTTCCGCGTCCCACGTGGCGATCCCGCGCAGGTCCATGCGCCAGGTCCGGGCGAGTGCCGCGATCGTCGCGGATGCCGCGAACGCCCCCGCCGGCAACCATGCGGGATAGGATGCGCCCGACCGGGCCGCCGCCGGATCCGATGCCGCGGTCACGCGAGCAACTCCGCAAGCCACGCCGCCGCCCGCGTGCCCGCGCCGGGCCCGCCCAGACGCGCGCGCACCTGCCGCAACAATGCTTGCTGCGCGGCGCGCGCCGCGGGATCGTCGAGCCAGGCGGCCAGGATCGGTTCGAGTTGGGCGCGTGTGAACGCGTCCTGCACGCGCTCGGGCGCCACGTCGGCGCCCGCGACGATGTTCGGCAGTCCGATGCGTTCGAGCCGCACGACGCGCCGCGCGATTTCGTAGTTGATGCGTCCGGTGCGGTAGACGACGACCAGCGGGGTTTCGAACAACGCGGTCTCGAGCGTCGCGGTGCCGGAGGCGACGATGCAACACTCGGACGCCGCCTGGATGGCGCGCGTGGCTCCGAACACCGCGCGCACCCGGCTTCCCGCCTCGCGCAGTTCCGCCGGCACCAGATCCTCGAGGCCGTTCGCCACCGCGACCAGTGCGGTGAGCCCCGGCCGCGTGGCGCACAGCGCGCGGGCGGTTTCCACCATCACCGGCAGATGCGCGCGCATCTCGCCCGGCCGGCTTCCCGGCAGCAGACCGATCAGGCGGGTGGCGGGGGCGAGTCCGAGCCCCGCGCGCAAACTCGCGCCGTCCTGCTCCGGAGTCAGATCGTCGATCAGCGGATGTCCGACGAAACGCGCCTCCACGCCCGCCGCTCGGAACAACTCCTCTTCGAACGGGAACACAACCGCGAGCCGGTCGACCCAGCGGCTCATCGCCCGGGCGCGCTCCGCATGCCACGCCCACACCTGCGGGGCGATGTAGTAGAAGGTGCGGATACCGAGCCGGTGCAGGCGCGGTCCGATCCGAAAGTTGAAGCCCGGCGAATCGACGAGCACCGCCGCGACCGGACGCAGGGTGCGGGCGGCGTGTTCCACCGCGCGCTCCACCGCGAGGATGCGCGGCAGCCGCGCGATCACGCCGGTGAAGCCGACCACCGAGAGCTCCGCCGACTCGGCGATACGCCGCACGCCGGCGCGCTCGAGCGCGGGACCCGTGACGCCGAACGCATCGATCGGACCGTGCGCGCGCAGCGACTCGACCAGTCGCGCGGCGTGACGGTCTCCCGAGGCTTCGCCCGCGACGATCAGGACGCGGGGCGCGGCTCGAGCTTCCACTGCTCCGCGCGGCGCTTCATGGCGTCGCGGACCTGCTGGGCGATCGCGAGCGCGTCGCGCCCGGCGCGCGCCGAGGCGGCGCCCGTGCCTTCGCCGTTCAGCGAACGCAGGAACGCCGTGAGCTCGAGTGTGAGCGGCTCCCCGGCCGGAATCTCGAGCGTGTGGCGCTTGATGCCCGCCATGAGCGCCAGCGGATCCGCATGGCCGGGTCGGAACGAACCCGGATCCTTGATGACGAACGCCTCGCCCGACTTCGCGAACAGATCGACTGAGATATAGGCGTTGCCCTGGAAGAAGCGGATGCGGCGCAGACGCTCGACCGACACTCGGCTCGCCGTGAGGTTCGCCACACAGCCGTCGTCGAACTCGAGCCGCGCGTTCGCGATGTCCTCGTTGCTCGACAACACGGCGACACCGACCGCCGACAGTTGCACCGGCGACTTGCCGGTCAGGTGGAGCACCAGATCGAGATCGTGGATCATGAGGTCGAACACGACGTCGATGTCGAGCGAGCGCGGCTGGAACGCGGCGAGCCGGTGCGCTTCGATGAACTTGGGCGCGGAGACGAACGGCTGCGCCGCGAGCACCGCCGGGTTGAAGCGTTCGACCTGGCCGACCTGCAGCGTGCGCCCGGCGCGCGCGGCGAATCCGATCATCGCGTCGGCTTCGGCGACCGTGACCGCCATCGGCTTCTCGACCAGCACGTGGCAGCCCGCGCCGAGTGCCTGCTCGACCGCAGCGAGGTGGGCAACGGTGGGCGTCGCCACCGAAACCGCTTCGCACTCGGCGAGCAGCGCATCGGCAGTCTCGAACGCGCGGCATCCATACTCCGACGCGATCGCCGCCGCGCGCGCGGGGTCGTGATCGTGCACGCCGATCAGCTGCGATTCGGCCAGCGCGTGATAGACGCGCGCGTGCTTCTCGCCCCACACGCCGACGCCCCACACTCCCGTTCGCAACGGCCGCATCGTGTGTCCCTTCGTCAAACCGGTCGATTCATGTTCAGCGCGTGAGCCCGCGCACCGAGGTCTCTGCGAAGCGCGCGAGGTGTTCGACTTCCGGCACCGCGCCCGACTCCGAGCGCATCGCCGCGACCGCCTTCGCAACCGTGAGCCCGCGCCGGAACAGGGTGCGGTACGCGCGATCGAGTGCCGCGCGCGACTCGGCGGGAACCCCGCGGCGCTCGAGTCCGATCGAGTTCACTCCGGCGAGCCGCGGCGGGTTGCCTGCGACTTTCACGTACGGCGCCACATCCTGCGCGATGCGCGAGCAGCCGCCGATCATACTGTGGCAGCCGACCCGCACGAACTGATGGATCGCACTCACGCCGCCGACGATCGCCCAGTCGTCGATCGTCACGAAACCCGCCATCTGCACCGCGTTCGCGATCACGACCCGGTCCCCGACGCGGCAGTCGTGCGCAACGTGCGCGTACGCCATGATCAGGCAGTCGCTGCCCACGCGCGTGGTCGATCCGGCTTCGGCGGCGAGGTGGACGGTCGAGAACTCGCGCAGCACCGTGCGGTCGCCGACTTCAACGTAGGATTCGGCGCCCGTGTACTTGAGATCCTGCGGCGCGCCGCCGACCAGGGCCGCGTGGTGCACGTGGCAGTGTTCGCCGATCCGCGTCCATCCGGTGACGAGCGCGTGGCTGCCGATCCGCGTTCCCTTGCCGATACGGACGTGTGGGCCGATCACGGCACCCGGCTCGACGATCACATCGTCGGCGAGCTCAGCCCGCGGGTCCACAAACGACGCCGGGTGGACACTCGTGCTCATCGGACGCTCCGGAGCGCGCGAGCGGTGCTCACGCCCGGGTCTCCACCACCTTCGCGAGCAGCTCCGCCTCGGCGACCAGTTGATCGTCCACGTAGGTCTCGCCGCGCATCTTGGAGATCCCGCCCTTCAACTTGAGCAGCGTGATCTTGAATTTGAGCTGATCGCCGGGGGTCACCGGCTTGCGGAAGCGCGCGTTGTCGATGCCCATGAAGTACATGAGCTTCCCGCTCGGATCGGCGACCGTGTTGAGCAGCAGCAGGCCGCCGCACTGGGCCATCGCCTCGATGATCAGGACGGCCGGCATGATCGGGTGGCCCGGGAAGTGACCATTGAAGAACGGCTCGTTGATGGTCACATTCTTCAAACCCTCGATGTATTTCCCTTCTTCGAATTCCGTGATGCGATCGACCAGCAGGAACGGATACCGGTGCGGGATGATCTCGAGGATCGACGTGATGTCCCACTCACCCGGAGGCGCACCCGCGCGGCGCCCGGGCAGCGGCAGCACGCGCTTCAACTCGCGAACGAACGCGACATGGCCCTCGTGTCCCGAACGCTTCGCGCGCACGTGGCCGAGCAAAGGTCCCCCGAGCAGCGACAGATCGCCGAGCAGATCCAGGATCTTGTGGCGCACGAATTCGTCCGGATACCGCAGCGGCTCGGAATTGCGGATCCCGTCGTCGCCGACCACGACCGCACTCTCGAGACGCCCGCCCTTGATCCAGCCCGCGGTGCGCAGTGCTTCGATGTCGCGCTCGAGCACGAACGTGCGGGCCGGCGCGATCTCACGCATGAACGACTCCGGATCAATGTCGAGCGACAGCGTCTGCGTGCCGATGCGCGGATGGTCGTATTCGATGGTGAAGCTGATGCGCAGCCCCGAATGCGGCACCGCGCTGATCTCGACCCCGTTCGCCGACCACGCGACCGGACGCGTGACCTTGATGTGGCGCCGAGCGCGTTCCTGTTCCACGAGTCCCGCCGCCAGCAGCAGCCGCGCGATCGGCGCCGCACTGCCGTCGGCCGGCTCGGGGATCTCCATGCACGAGGTCTCGATCACAACGTTGTCGATCCCGAGTCCCGCCACCGCCGCGAGCAGATGCTCCATCGTGTGGATCTGGACCCCGCCCTGCTGGAGGATCGTCCGGCGTCCCGCGTTCGGATCGAAGTGCGCGTGCTCGGGACGCACCTCGACGACCGGCCGGTTCGGCAGATCGGTGCGCACGAAGCGCACGCCCGTGTTCTCGGCCGCAGGCAGGAACGTCACGCGGCCTGCCACGCCGGTGTGCAGCCCCACGCCTTCGAAGATCGCGGGCTCTCCGATGGTGCGCTGACGTGCGCCCGTCAACGGACGTGCTCGCGTTCGGAATGCTGTTCGAGCCCCGCCACGCGCCGCTCGAGATCCTTCGTGCGCTGGAACAGGTCCGGGAGCTTCTGGATGAACGCCATCGCGCGCTTGAACACGCCGTGCGGCATCGCGGGAAATCCGCTCACCGTCGCGTCCTCGGGCACCGACTTGGTGACACCGCTCTTGGCGCCGATCGTAGCGCGGCGTCCGACCGTGATGTGGCCCGCGATCCCCGCCTGGCCGCCGATCGTGACGTAGTCCTCGAGCTTCACACTGCCCGAAATCCCGACCTGCGAAACGATGATGCAGTGTTCTCCGACCACCACGTTGTGCCCGATCTGCACCAGATTGTCGATCTTGGTGCCGGCGCCGATCCGAGTGCTGTCGGTGGTGGCGCGGTCGATGGTCGTGTTGGCGCCGATCTCGACATCGTCGGCCACGATCACGTTCCCGACCTGCGGAACCTTGTGGTAGCGGCCCGAGTCGAACGCGAATCCGAAGCCATCGCTGCCGATCACCACCCCCGGATGCAGGATGCAGCGGCTGCCGACGTGGCACTCTTCGCGCAGGGTGACGTGCGGGTAGACGAACGTGTCCTCGCCGATCGACGAGCCCTCGCCCACATAACACCCCGCCATCAGCACCGTTCGCGCGCCGATCCGCGCACCGGCTTCGATCACGCAGCGCGGTCCGATCGAAACGCCTTCGCCGATCTCCGCCGAATCGGCGACGACCGCGCTCGCATGGGTTCCGGCGGCCGGCCGATGGGCGTCGGGGCGGAACACGCGGACGATGCGCTGAAAGGCCAGATAAGGATTGTCGACCTTCAGGAGCGGAACCGGGCCGCCGCGCGCGTCGCGCGCACAGATCACGGCGGAGGCGCTGGTGTCGAGCAGGTACGACTCGTAGCGGGCATTGGCGAGGAACGTGATGTCGCCGGCTTGCGCCTCACGAATCCCTGCGACTCCTCGGATTTCAACGGCGGGATCGCCGATCACCTCGCCATCGAGAATCTCGGCGAGCTCCGCCAGGGTCCGCGTCATCATGCGTCGCAACCTTTCTCTCCAGAGCAGCAGGATTCACACATCCGACGCCGGAAGCCTTCCGCGGCCGGCGCCATTCCGTGGCGCGGCGCTTCCCCGTCATGACCCGATCGGACGTCTCGCTAGCGTGGAGTTTCCGTCGTGGCTGGGGAGCGGCTCTTCAGTTCTTCGATCACTGTTGCCGTCAGATCCAGGCTCTTGTTCGCGTAGATGAGGTAGCCACTCGCGGCATCCAGCACCAGATCGAGGTTGCGGTCGCTCGCGATCTTTTCGACCGCCGAACGGATCTGCGCCACCACCTCGCCCGTCGCGCGCTCGTTTTCCTGGACCGCGCGTCCCGAAGCACCCCACACATCCTGAATGAAGCGCTCGTATTCACTGATCGCCCGCTGCAGGGCTTCTTCCTTCTCCTGGCGCTTGAGCGCCGAGAGGATCGGGGACTGATCCCGCACTTCCGTGCGCAACTGCTCGACCGCCCGCTGCTTCTCGGCCGCCTCGTCCCGCCATCCGGTCACCTGGCGATCGAATCGCGACTGCGCTTCCTTGGCCGCTTCGTACTCGAGAAAGATCCGGGCCGAGTCAATATAGCCGATCCGCGAATCGACCGCGCCCGCGGGCCGGACGAGCCCCACAGCGAGCGTCAGCCCCACGACGAGAACGATCCCGGCAAAGAGTCCGCGGCGGGTCGGGTGCATCGAAGCGGCGCGCATCAGAAGCCCATGTTCCCGATCAGGAAGTGGCCCTTGAACTGGCCCTTCTTCTTGAACGTTCCGGTGCGTTCGTCGAATTCCTCGTGGTCGAAGCCATAGCCGTAGTCGAATCCGATGTTTCCGAGCAACGGGATCTCCATGCGAAAGCCGAGACCGAGTCCAAGCTTCAAGTCCAGCAGTTTGACGTCGCGACCCAGGTCCCAAGTGTTGCCCGCATCGAAGAAGAGCACACCATGGAGCGGATGGACAATGGCAAATTGCTGCTCGAGCGTGTAGGCGGTCATGAACCGGCCGCCGGGATATCGCACCGCGCGGTACGAAGTCGGAAACGAAACCACCGACGTGTCGGCGCCGCTGATGATCGTGTCGCGCGCGAACGTGTAGCCGACCGCCACACGGCTCTTGCCGGGCACGATCTCGTAGTCGTCGTAGCCCCGCAACGGATCGAGCGTGGTCCCGCCTCCTAGTCGGAAGCGCTCGTAAGGCGGCACGCCGCTGTTCTGATCCGCATAGGGTGTGAGGATGCCCCAGCGCGCCTTCAGCATCGTCGTCACGCCCTTCACCAACGACGGGAGGTAGAGACGGCCTTCGAGGCGATCCTTGTTGAAGTGCACCGCGCCCCCGAACGGACCACCCGCGATCTCCGATTCCAGAGTGAGCCGCGTGCCGCGCGTCGGGTAGAACGGATTGTCGGTGCTGTTGCGGCTGAAGTTCAGCTCGACGCTGCTCGTGAGCACCCCTTCACCGACGCGCACTCCGGCGAGCACCGTGGAATCCTCGGGCGACAGCGAATCGCCGAGCTGCGTGATGCGGACGTTCTCGAG